>NZ_JAMQOL010000021.1:0-136391 GCF_023717965.1 Paractinoplanes hotanensis
TAGGACGCCGCCGGACTCAACGTGAACAGTAGGCCCACCCCATCGCGGGGTGGGCCTACTGCCATTTCCGGACCATTCTTCACAGCAGCCGAAGAGCAGCCCGCAGCCGCTGCCGCTAGATCGGCCCGCGACCGCCGCCGGGCCGCGAGACGAGACAGTCCGCCTCGTCAGCCAGGGCGAGGGCGTGCGACAGACCCCGGTCGAAGGCCCATCTTGTTGTGCGGACCGGCAACAGCTCGCGCTCTTCGTCGGGAACGACGTGGGCCGGGGGCGCACAGCGAAGATTCAGGTGGGAGCAACCTCGGGGCTGCTTTTGTTCGGCAGTGTTGGCAACTATGCGTCGTACTGCTGGGGTTGTGGCTCTTGTCGTGCTGAGCACCGCTGTCGCGGGGCCGGCGCGGGCCGGTGGGCCGTCCGGGGAGGGGCCGCTCGTCGAGATCACGGCTGCGGTCGAGACGCCGTCGCTGTTCGACGATGAGGCGGGCGGGGATGCGGATGCCGACGACCCGGCGATCTGGGTCAACCGGGCCGATGAGTCGCGCAGCCGGGTTATCGGGACGGCCAAGAACGGCGGGTTGCGGGTCTACGACCTGGCCGGGCGCGAAGTGCAGGCGATTCTGCCGCCCGAGGGCGGGCGGTTCAACAACGTCGATCTGGTGACCGGGTTCGGGGCGAAGCGGCACGACTACGCGGTTGTCACCGACCGAGGGCTCGACAAGCTGCGCATCTTTCGGATCGAGGCGTCGGGGCGGCTTACCGACGTCACCTCGGCTGATGCTCCGTTGCTCTTCTCGCGCGATCAGGCTGAGGTCGAGACGCAGGCCACGGGCTACGGGCTGGCGACGTACGGGCGGTATGCGGTGGTCAGCCGGCGGCACAGCACCACGCTGGGGATCTTCCGGCTCGAGGAGCGGAAGAACTCGGTCAGCTACCGGGTCACCGACAAGCTTGACCTGCCCAAGCAGTTCCGCCTGTCCACCGGGGCGACCTGGACGCCGTGCGCCGAGCCGGGTGAGGAGCCGCAGATCGAGGGCATGGTCGTCGACGGCGAATCGGGCGTGCTCTACGCCGCGCAGGAGGACGTCGCCCTGTGGAAGATCCGGCTCGACCGGGACAGGTTCATCGGTGTGCCGCGGATCGTCGAGCGGGTGGCCGAGTTCGGCGCGCCCGGCACATTCGACCCCGCGACCGAGGAGTGCGTGCTGGGTGAGCCGGCTCCGGAGGCCGGGCGCATCCGGGCCGACGTCGAAGGGGCGACGATCTATCCGACCGGTAAGCGCGACGGCTACCTGATCGTTTCGAGCCAGGGCGACAGCAAGTTCTATGTGTACGACCGTCGCACCAACCGCCCGCTGTCGAGCTTCCAGGTGGTCGACGGCGCCCGTACCGACGGCGTGCAGCACTCGGACGGTGCCGCCGTGACAAGTGTGGCCCTGCCCGGCTACCCCCAGGGTCTGCTGGTGCTGCACGACGGCGAGAACAAGCCCGACGACGGCCGCGTGAGCAGCAACTTCAAGTACGTCGACTGGCGCTCCGTCAACACCGGCGGTCGGTGAGGAAGGCACGCATCTGCGTCGGCGGCTTCAGGAACGGTCGACGGTGAGCGTTGCGACGCCCGAGGTGGCGTCGACGTCGTAGCGGTCGGCCGCACCTTCCCAGCCGTCCTGCACCCAGACCGACCCGCCCGCGACCCCGGTGTGCACCTGCCCGTCGATCGTCACGCTGCCGGCGCCGCCCCGGACGGAGACTCGCACGGGAGCCTGGCCGGTCAGCCGTACGGAAAGCAAGCTCGCGCCCCCGCCGAGAACCACGCGCTGGGTGCCCGGGCCGGCCGGTAGCACCACCGACGCACGCTCGGTGCCGGAGCTGAAGTCGACGTCGCCGCCGCGGCCGCCGGTCAGGTCGACGGACTCGTCCTTGGCCCCGCCGGCCAGCCTGATCTGCCATCGCACGTCGTCGCTGAGGATGACGGTCAGCACGGCTGGACCCCTCCGGCCGGTGTCGCGCAGACCCGCCACCAGGTCGGCGCCCTCGACGGTCGCGGTAGGCGCCGAGCGGGAGTCGTCCGGTGTCGAGAGCTCGTACCGGTCGCCGCCGAGATCGCCGAGCCGCACCCGCACCACGTCGGCCCCGCTGAGCAGCAGGAACGAGGAGACGTTGTCGTCGCCGCGGATCCGGTGCGGAATGTCGTCGCCGCGCTCGCCCAGGTAGTAGCCGGGGCGGTTCTCGGGGTTGTGGTCGCGGCCGTCGCCGCCCGTCCAGTCGCACGCGCCGGCCAGCAGCACCACGCTCAGCGCCGAGGCCATCGACCGGAATCTCACGGCGGCAGGATACCCAGCGAGCTCGCCGTCTAGTCGTTCGTTCGAACAGCGTTAGGGATTCGGCCACGACGCGTATGGTGTGCTGGACATCGACGCAGGCCCATCGTGGCTGCATGCGAGTCGCTCTGGTCACGGAGTCGTTCCTGCCCGATGTGAACGGTGTCGCCAATTCGGTGGTGCGCACGGCCGAGCATCTGCTGCGCCGGGGTCACGAGCCGATGGTGATCGCACCGCAGCCACCGCCCGCGGTCCGCGACACCCCGGTCCACGTGCCGTACCCGGTGGTCCGGGTCGCTTCCCTGCCCATGCCCGGTTACCCACAGATCCGGCTGGGCCTGCCCACCCCGACCCTGACCGGCGCCCTGCGCGCGTTCGGCGCCGACCTCGTGCATCTGGCCAGCCCGTTCGTGCTGGGTGCGTGGGGTTTGCTGGCCGCCCGCACGCTGCGCCTGCCCACAGTGGCCGTCTATCAGACCGATGTGGCCGCGTACGCCCGGGCCTACAAGGTCGGTATGACCGAGGGTGCCGCCTGGAAGTGGATCAAAACGATGCACAACCTGGCCTCGCGCACGCTGGCGCCGTCGTCCGAGTCGGCCTTCGCCCTGAACGCGCACGGCGTCGAGCGGGTCCACCTGTGGCGGCGCGGGGTCGACGACGAACTGTTCCACCCCGACCGGCGCCGGGACGAGGTGCGGAAGTCGCTGGCCCCGAACGGCGAGGTCGTCGTCGGTTTTGTGGGGCGGCTGGCGGTCGAGAAGCAGATCGATCTGCTGGCCGACGTGAGCCGCCTGCCCGGCGTACGGCTGGTGGTGGTCGGCGACGGACCGGCCGCGCCGCAGCTGCACAAGGCGCTCCCGGCCGCGACGTTCCTAGGGGTGCGCCGGGGCGAGGAACTGGCCGAGCTGTACGCGAGCTTCGACATCTTCGCCCACACCGGCCCGTACGAGACGTTCGGCCAGGCGGTGCAGGAGGCCATGGCCAGTGGCCTGCCGGTGGTGGCGCCGCGGGCCGGCGGTCCGATGGATCTCGTCGATCACGAGCGCACCGGCTACCTGGTGTCCCCGTTCCTCGCCGAGGGCTTCACTTCGGCCGTACGGGACCTGGTAGCCGACCCTGCCCGGCGGGCGACCTTCGGTGCGGCCGGACGGCAGTCCATCGAGGGCCGCAGTTGGTATGCCGTCGGTGAGGAATTGCTGGGCCACTACGGCGAAGCGTGTAGCGTCGGCTTCCTCGAACGAAGGGCGGTCGCCGCGTGAGAATTGTCCGGGTGGCGAATTTCGTGACTCCCCGGTCGGGGGGTCTGCGCACCGCACTCCGCCACCTGGGCGCCGGCTATCTGGCCGCCGGGCACGACCCCGTGCTGGTGGTCCCCGGCGCCACCGAGTCCGACCAACAGACCGACCAGGGCCGGGTGATCACCCTGCCCGGGCCGCTGGTTCCCCGCATGGGCGGCTACCGGGTGCTGCTCGACCGCGCCCGGCTGAGCGCCACCCTGCAGTCGTTGCGGCCCGACCGCCTCGAGATCTCGGACCGCGTGACGCTGCGCTGGCTGGGCCGCTGGGCCCGGGGCCGGGGAATCCCGTCGATGATGGTGTCGCACGAGAGCCTCGACGGCCTGCTGCGCCTGTTCGGTCCCGGCCCCGGCCGCCGCGTCGGCGACCTCCTCAATGCGCGAACGGCCGCGGAACACGACCAGATCCTCTGCACGACCGGGTGGGCGGCGTCCGAGTTCGCGCGACTCGGCGTACGCAATCTCACGCAGGTTCCCCTCGGCGTGGACCTCGACCGTTTCACTCCGGCCAACCAGGACCCACGGATGCGCACGATGTGGTCGGCGCCCGACGACGTGCTGCTGCTGCACTGCGGCCGGCTCGCCCCCGAGAAGAAGCCCCGCCGCTCACTCGAGGCGCTGGCCGGCCTACGCAAGTCCGGTGTGCCCGCCGTGCTGGTCGTAGCGGGCGACGGCCCCTTGCGCATCGCCCTGCAGTCCGAGGCGGCCGACCGCGGCCTGCCCGTCCGCTTCCTCGGCCACGTCGCCGACCGCCAGAAACTGGCGGCGCTGCTGGCCAGTGTGGACGTGGCGATCGCGCCCGGCCCGATCGAGACCTTCGGCCTGGCCGCCCTCGAGACCATGGCCAGCGGCACCCCCGTCGTGGTGAGCGCCGAGAGCGCCCTGCCCGAGGTGATCGGCGAGGCCGGCGCGGCCGTCCCGGGCGAAGGTCCGGCCTATGCCGAGGCAGTGCGGGCGCTGCTCTCCCGCCCGGAACCCGTCCGTCGGTCCGCGGCCCGCGCGCAGGCCGAACTCTTTCCGTGGGAGCGCTCGGTGGCGGGCTTCCTCGAGGCCCACGACGCTCTGCATCGAGCAGTGGCCTGACCCGCCAAATCTTGTTCTCGATCGACCAGTGCCCGCGGATCCATGCGGCCAACGGCCTGGAAGCCACCCGATGAAATTCTCGCCGGGATCATCGAGCGCTTTTGTGGCACGGTTGCAGGCGGCCCACGCTATTGACGAGCTGATCCCCGCCGGTCTCGCGCAGCCGGGCGTTGAGGCGTGGGTGCAGGGTGAGGTCGCCCCGGCCCCGGACCCGGCGGCTCCCCGGTCCACTCGTACCGATGCACCACCGCGCCAAATGAATCCCAGACGTGGCCGGTGAGGGCCTGCGCTGAGGCTGACCACGACCGGCCCTTTTCGGAGCGGCAGTACGACAGAGGCCCGGCGGATGGTCAGCCACCGGGCCTTGCGTCGGATCGTCAGCCGCGGGGGCCGAAGATGATCGGGTCGTTCCACTCGGTGCCGGGGGCGAACTGGGTGCTCGGGTAGACGAGCACTGTGCCTGACGGGTCGCGGGCGAGCAGGCTGTCGCGGCCCGTTGTGGGAGAGCGGGTTGCGGCCAGGTCGCGGTTGGCGAAGGCGGTTCCGGCGCTGTCCACGGTGGTGGCGGTGCCGAGCGCGCCGGATTCCGTGCCGGGGTAGAGGCGGATCCGGCCTGAGGTTTCTACGGTCACCAGGTCGAGGTGGCTGTCGTCGTTGAACTTGCCGAAGACGTTTTGCTTGCAGCAGGTCCAGCCGCCGCCGACCTGGGTTCGGGTGGTCGCGAAGGCGCCGCCCGCGGTTGTCTGCGGCCACTTGAACCAGGCGCCCGTGGAGGTCTCGATCGCGTACAGCGCGTCGTACGTGTCGCCGTCGAGCCGGCCCACCGTCAGGTCGCGGTAGCCGGCGTACGCGGCGCTGATCTGGCCCTTCGGGTTGAGGCTGCCTGTCGCGGTGCCCGTGTAGAGCAGCAGCTGGCCGGAGTCGGTGAGGATGAGCAGGTCGTCGATGGCGTCCCGGTCGATGCGGCCGACCACCAGTTCCTTGTACGTGCCCCAGGTGCTCGACAACCGAACCGGTGAACCCCAGGCGCCGGCGGCCGTGCCCGGGAACAGCCAGCCCCAGCCTTCGGCGTCGATCCCGATCAGGTCGGGGTGGCTGTTGCCGTTGAACTCGCCGCCGACGAGCCGCGCCATGTCGTAAGGCTGCCGTTGCCACGCCGTGCCCGCCAGTTGCGCGCGGTCGACCCAGCCGCCGTCGGTCGTGCGCCGGTGCACGGAGAGCGTGCCGGCGCTGTCGATCGTGAGCAGACCGGCCAGGCCGGTGTTGTCGAAGGCGCCCGCGGCGACATCGGTGGCGTTGCCCCACGACGTGCCCGCACTGTCGACAGCCGCGCCGGTGCCGAGCGCACCCGACGCCGTACCCGGGTAGATCCGGATCTTCCCGGTGGCCGACTCGATCGTGAGCAGGTCGAGGTGGGCGTCCGCGTTGAACTTGCCGAACACGTTCTTCTGGCAGCATCCCCAGCCGCCGCCGACCGACTGCCGGGTGGTCGAGAACGCCCCGCCGGCAGACGTCTGCGCCCACTTGAACCAGGCGCCGGTGGCCGACTCGATCGCGTACAGCGCGTCGTACGTGTCGCCGTTCAGCTTGCCGACGGCGAGGTCGCGATAGCCCGCGTACGCGGCGCTGATCTGCCCCCGGCCGGTCAGGCCGCCCGCCGCGGTGCCCGTGTAGAGCAGCAGCTGGCCGGAGTCGGTGAGCACCAGCAGGTCGTCGTAGGCATCCCGGTCGATGCGGCCGACCACCAGTTCCTTGTACGCGCCCCAGGTGCTCGACAGTCGCACCGGGTTGCCGAACGTGGTGGCCGACGTGCTGCGGTACCACCAGCCCCAGCCCAGCGCGTCGATGCCGATGACGTCCTGGAAGCCGTCGCGGGTGAACTCGCCGAGCACAACTTGCCGCAGGCCGGCCGGGCGCACCGAGGTGCCCGCCGCGATCCAGCCCGCGAGGTCGTCGACCCGGGTCTCGTAGCCCTGGCCACGACTCTCCGTGTCCGGTTCGCCGATGCAGCCTTTCTGCCACGACGAGTCGCTGATGCCGACCAGCTCGAAGCCGCCCGGCGTCTCGCGCAGGGCCGGGCCGCCCGAGTCGCCCCGGCACAGGATCGCGCCCGCGGACGCGCCGACCACCTCGAGCGTCGTCGCGGTGGCCGACTGCACCGTGAAGGCGCCGGCGTGCAGCCGGTCAGGCACCCACTCCGTTGCCGTACGCCCGTACCCGGCGATCCGCAACGTGTCGCCCTCAGCCGGAGCAGTCCGGCCGACCGGCACCGGAACGATTCCGCTCGCCGCGCCGGACAGCTGGGCGAGCACGACGTTCCGGTCCGGGTGCGGAACCAGCGTCGTCACGCTCAGGCGCCTGCCGGCAGTGGTCGAGACGTCGGTCCGTCCGACCACGACGGTGGCCGGCCGGGCGGGCGGGCCCGCGGCGACCGGGGTGTCACCGTTCGCGAAGCATTCCTTCGCCGTGATGATCCACTGCGGTGCGACCAACGCCCCGCTGCAACTGTGGATGTCGCCGAAGCTCACCTTGGCCACAAAGGGAAGTCCGCCGTCTGCCACCTCGTCGGCGCCGGCCAGAGCCAGTGCCGTGCCCCCGCCGAGAAAACTCGACGTCAGGGCCGCTGTGAGCAGGAAACTCCCCCATGCATGCGCACGTTTGCGCACGTTGACTCCCTCTACTCGAAAGCGATCGACTGTCGAAGATCGACGACAGCCTTTTCGCGGCAGAGTAGTTGATCGATGTCCCGTGGTGGCGACGGTCTGCCCGCGAGTGACTACGAGGGGGCCGCGATGACGCTGAGCAGCTGGAGTTTCTCGTAGCTCTCGCTGCCCGGCACGGCCGTGTAGACGAGAAGCAGGTGCCCCTGGTCGGGGTCGACCAGCGCCTGGCAGCTCAGTTCGAGATCACCCAGCTCGGGGTGCACGAATCGCTTCACGTCCTGGTAACTGACGCCGATCTCGTGCTCGTTCCAGACGGACCGGAACTCTTCGTTGTTGTCGAGCAGCAGCTGCTTGAGGTGGGCGGCCCAGGAGTCCGGGCCGCGGAGCGTGGCCATCTTGCGCAGACCGGAGGCGAAGACGCGAGAGTGCAGCGCATGGTCGCCGGGGTGGTAGAGGGCACGGGTGGCCGGGTCGGTGAACCATCGATAGCCGATGCTCCGGGCCGGGCCGGCGAAACGGGTGAGGTCACCGGTGAGGGCCACGCCGAGCTGGGTCTGCCGCAGCGTCTCGCCGAGCTCGGTGACGATCTCGGCCGGGGTGTCGGTCAGCCGGTCGAAGATGCGCAGCAGGCCCGGGTTGATGTGGTCGCCGGCCGAGCCCCGGGCCGGCGGGCGGTGCCCGGCCAGGCCGAACAGGTGGTCGCGCTCGTCACGCGAGAGGTGCAGGCCCTGGGCCAGCGAGGCGATCATCTGCTCCGACGGGTGGGGACCGCGTTCCCGTTCGAGCCGGCTGTAGTAGTCGGCCGAGATGTGACAGAGCGCGGCCACCTCTTCGCGGCGCAGGCCGGCCGCGCGGCGACGTTGCCCGCGCGGAAGGCCGACGTCCTCGGGCTGGAGCGACTCACGACGGCGGCGCAGAAACTCGGCGAGCCCGGCTCGATCGATCATGGCTGTTCCTCCCGGGTCGGCCTTGCTACTCGGTTCTATCAAGCAGCACGGGGGTCCAACCACGGATTGCCGATCCGAGGCTACGGCCCGGGGGTCAGGCGGGACCGCAGGTCGGCCTTCAAGATCTTGCCGACCTTCGACCGGGGCAGGTCGTCCCAGATCTCGATCTGTTTCGGGGTCTTCACGCTGCCGATGCGCTCCTTGACGAATTCGGCCATCTCGGTCTTGTCGACCGTGGCGCCGGCGCGCAGCTGGATGACCGCTGTCACGCGTTCGCCCCATTTGTCGTCGGGCAGTCCGATCACCGCGCAGTCCTGAACCGCCGGGTGTTGCATCAGGGCCTGCTCGACCTCGGTCGAATACACGTTGAAGCCTCCGGTGATCACCATGTCCTTGGCGCGGTCCACGATGTAGAGATAGTTGTCGTCGTCGAGGTAGCCGATGTCCCCGGTGTGGTGCCAGCCGTGCGCCGAGGTGGCCGCGGTGGCCGCCGGGTCGCGGTGGTACCCGCGCATCACCAGCGAGCCCCGCACGACGATCTCCCCGGTGCCGCCACGGGGCAGCAGTTCACCGCCGGGCGCCATGATGGCCACGGTGACCAGCGGTGACGGGCGGCCCGCGGACGACAGCCGGGACTGGGCGATGCGGCCGCCGGGCAGGTAGTGGTCGGCCGGGGCCATCGTCGAGATCATCATCGGCGCCTCGGTCTGCCCGAACAGCTGCGCCATCACCGGGCCCAGCCGCCGTAACGCCTCCTCCAGGCGGGTCGCGGACATCGGCGCCGCGCCGTACCAGAAGCACCGCAGGGACGACAGGTCGGCCTCGTCCAGCGTGGGGTGGGCCAGCACCATGTAGATCAGCGTCGGCGGCAGGAAGGTGTGTGTCACCCGGTGCTGCTCGATGAGCGCGATGAACGCGGCCACATCGGGCTTGCGCATGATGACGATCTCGCCGCCCCGGGTGAGCACAGGGAAGCACAGCACCCCGGCGGCGTGGGTGAGCGGAGCCAGCGCGAGATACACCGGCCGATCCGGCCACGGATAGCTCATCAGCGTGATCGCGGTCATCGCCTCGAGGTTGGCCCCGGTCAGCTCGACGCCCTTGGGCCGTCCGGTGGTCCCGCCGGTGCCGACGATCATGGCCAGATCGTCCGCCGGTGGACGATCGACGTCGGCCTCCGCGCCGGACAGGAAATCGTCCCAGTCGGTCTCGAGGCAGACCAGGTTCCGCAACGACGGCAGCCCGTCGCGGATCCTGGCCACCAGCGGCGCGAACGCCTCCTGGTAGATCAGCGTGGTGACGCCGAACAGGTCCAGGAGCTCACGGTTCTCGTGCGCCTCGTTGCGCGGGTTGATCGGGCACCACACCGCGCCGGCCCGGCTGATCCCGAAGACGCAGGTGAAGGCGGTCGGGTCGTTCCCGGAGAGCACCGCCACCCGATCGCCGGGAACGACCCCTCGGGCAACCAGCGCGGCGGCGATGCGGAAGCTGAGCTCACGCACCTCCCCGTACGTTCGTGTCTCCCCCTCCGTGGTCAGGCACGGCGCGTCCGGGTCGAGGGAAGCCCCCTTGTCCAGGTAGTCGACGAGCCGCATCGCTCAGCGCTCGACCGTGACGGTCGGCTCGCGCACCAGGCCGAAGCTCTCGAGCACACCGAGCAGCTCGCGATGCCCGAAGGCCTGGCAGCCGGACGCGAAGCCGACCCGTCGGGGCGGCTGCTGCAGCAGGTGATAGGCGGCGTACGCCTGCATCAGACCGGTCTGCTTGTAGTTGGAGTTGCCGTAGATCACGCAGTGCGCCCGGCCCAGCGGTCCGGAGGCGTGCACCGAATCGACCGACTTGTTCAGCCGTGGGTTCTCGCGCGGCGGCATCTGGTTCATCACCTGGGCCGCGGTGGCGGTGAGGGCCGCGTACCGATCGTCCGGGTTCATGTCCTTGGTCGCCTCGACGGCCGACGCGACGATCTGCGGTACGCCGTTCATCAGCGCCCGGTTGAACACGCCACCGAGCACCTTGACGTTGGCCACGCGCGGATCCCGGCGGTACCACACCGGGTGCGAGGTGCCGCCCCACGGCAGCGCCAGCGCGAGTTCGTGCTGGCCGGGCAGCACCAGCTGATAGAGACCGGCTTCCGGGTCCCAGGCCTCGTACCTGTTCTGCTCGAGCCGGAAGGCGCCCGAGGTGGCCGCGTTGACCAGGATCGTCAGCGTCGACGCGATCGTCGGGCTGCCGCCCCAGAACACCGCGATGTCCAGAGTGTCCAGTCCCGGCTTCTCCAGGCACAGCTCGGCCGCGATCTCGCCGGTTGTATACATTTGCGCGATGCCGGGCGCGAGGAGCAGGCCGGCCGCGGCGAAGCCGGCGCCGTAGTTCTCGTCGCAGGTGATCATCCAGTCCTGCTCGCCGGTGGTGTCGAGGTAGTGCGTGCCCGCGGCCAGGCAGGCCTCGACGACCTCGGGTCCGTAGACGCTGAACGGCCCGACCGTGTTGCACACGACGGAGGCGCCGGCGAACAGGTCGGTCAGCTCCTTCCGGTCGTGGCCGACCTCGGCGATCTCGTAGTCGGCGGTCTCGATGCCAGCCACGTTCTCCTGCATCGACTGCTTGAGCTTGGCCGCGTCACGGCCGGCGGCGACGAACGGGACGTTGTACTCGCGCAGGTATTCGCAGATCAGGCGGCCGGTGTAGCCGGAGGCGCCGTAGACGACGACGGGCTTGGTGGCCATGTCACATCCCCATTCCGCCGTCGACGGGCAGGCCCGCGCCGTTGATGAACCGGGCCGCGTCGGAGGCCAGGAAGACCACGGCGTCGGCCATGTCGGTGACCTCGCCCAGCCGGCCGGACGGGGTGAGCTCGATCACCGCGCCCACGGCCGCCTCGGGTGAGGGGAACAGCCCGAGCTCGGCCACGTCGTTGGCGAGCCCGGCGCCCATCGCGGTGGCCACCAGCCCGGGGTAGACGCAATTGACCCGTACGCCGTAACCGAGCTTGCCCGATTCCATGGCGGCGACCCGGGTGAGCCGGTCGACGCCCGACTTGGTGGCCGAGTAGACCGAGATGCCGGGGAAGGCGATGGTCGCGGCGACCGAGGCCACGTTGATCACGACGCCGCTCTTCTGAGCGCGCATCGCACGGAACGCGTGCTTGATGCCGAGGGCGGTGCCGAGCAGGTTGACGTCGAGCTGCTTGCGGACGGCGGCCGGGTCGAGGTCGACGATCAGGCTGGTGATCTCGACGCCGGCGTTGTTGACCACGATGTCGAGCCCACCCATGATCCCGATCGCCTGCTCGACCGCGGCCGCCCAGCTGTCGTCGTCGGTGACGTCGAGGTGGACGAAGCCGCTGGAGTCACCGAGCGACTCGGCCACCTTGGGGCCGAGATCGTCCTGCAGGTCGGCCACGACGACGGAGGCGCCGGCGGCCGCCATCGCGCGGGCCATGCCTTCACCCAGACCCTGGGCGCCGCCGGTGACCAGCGCACGCCGGCCGGTGAGATCGATCTGTGCCATGTAGGGCTCCCGGGGGGTCGAAGGACTTGAGACTCACATCACATGCCTGATCTTGACACTTGTCAAGAAAAGTTTGGACGACTGTCAAGCCGTACGATGGTGACGTGCCCCCTGTGAAGAGCCGGCCGATCGACAAGTTCGACCACCGCCGCGACGAGTTGGCCGAGTCGGCGCTGCTGACGCTCGGTGAGCTGGGATACGCCCGCGCCAGCCTGCGCGAGATCGCCGGCAACTCGCCGTTCAGCCACGGCGTCGTGCACTACTACTTCCAGGACAAGCTCGAGCTGGTGATCTACAGCGTTCGCTACTACAAGGCGCGCTGCGTCACCCGGTACGACCCTGTCGTGCGCGACTCGACGTCCCCGGAGGAACTGATCGAGGCCTTCGCCGACAAGCTGGCGCAGACGATCCGCGAAGAGGCGCCGATGCACCGCCTCTGGTACGACCTGCGCACCCAGAGCATGTTCGAGGAACCGCTCCGCGACGCCATCACCGAGATCGACGCCACCCTGGAGGCGATGATCTGGCGGGTGGTCGACCGCTACGCCACGTTGACCGGCGCTCCGCCCTCGGTGCCCGCCTCCACCGCGTACGCCATGCTCGACGGCCTTTTTCAGCAGGCGCTGCTCGCCTACACCGCCGCCGGCGAAACGGTCCTCGACGGCCTGGCTGCTCAGGTCCGCATCGTCCTGCCGCTGATGGTGCGCTGACCTTTCCCGCCCTGCGCTGACCTTTCCCGCCCTGCGCTGACCTTCCCGCCCTGCGCTGACCTTCCCGCCCTGCGCTGTCCGGAACACGTCGGCCGTATTTTTACCAAACGTTTGGTAATATGGATGACGCACCGGACCGACTGAGGACGGATGGATCACCATGGTTTTCCACCGGGGAGAGCTGGAGGCTCAGGCCCGAGCCGGCTTCACCACGCGGGCATCGGCCGTCTCACGCATGGTTCAGCCGCTGCTGCCCGACGGCGCCGACGACTTCCTGTCCCACCAGAACATGCTGGTCGTCGGGGCTGAGGCCGACGACGGCCGGCTCTGGGCCTCGCTGTTCGCCGGTCCGCGGGGCTTCGTCAGCGCTCCCGACGACGTTTCGGTGCAGGTGCTGGCCCGGCTCGCGCCGGCCGACCCGGTCGAGCCGATGACCCGCCGCGCGGGCCGGCTGGGCCTGCTGGCCATCGACCTCGAGACGCGGATCCGGTTGCGGATGAACGGCACGTCGACGCCGCTGCCGTCCGGGCTGCGGCTCGACATCGAGCAGAGCTTTCCCAACTGTCCGAAGTACGTCCAGAAGCGAACGGTGATCAGCCTGGACGGGACGCCGTCGGAGCCGGTCGCCGCGACGAGCGTGTCCGCGCTGACCGACGACATGAGCCGGTTCGTCAGCCGGGCCGACACCTTCTTCGTCGCCTCGGCATCCGAGACCGGCGACCCCGACGTCTCGCACCGGGGCGGGAACCCCGGCTTCGTCGAGGTGCTGTCGCCGACCAGGCTGCGCTGGCTCGACTACGCGGGCAACAGCATGCTGATGACCCTGGGGAACATCATCGAGAACCCGAGCGCGGCGCTGCTGTTCGTCGACTGGACCACCGGCGCCACGCTCCACCTCACCGGCCGGGCCGAAGTGAGCTGGTCTCCCTCGCGCGCGGTGGAATTCGAGATCGACGAGGCCGTCCTGCTGCCCCGATCCCTGTCGGCGAACTGGTCGGCGCCCATCCTGTCGCGATTCAACCCGCCGGTGCCGGCTGCCGGATGAGGATCTGGGGCAATTCCGCCAGCGCAAGCTGAAACTCCGCCGGATCGTCCAGCACGCGGGCCAGAATCAGCGACCCCTCGATACGGGCCAGCGCCGCCCGGGCCCGGCGCCGAGCGTCCTCTTCGGAGGCCCCGGCCCGCCGGGCGACGTCGGCCATCGCGGTCAACCAGCTGGTGGCCAGATGGGCGGCCCGCGCGCGGATGTCGTCCGGCGCGCCGCGCAACGTCATCGTGTCGAGAACACAGGCGAGGCGGCCTGCGGCATAGAACACGCCGACGCGGCGGGCCATCTCCTCGACTGCGGCCGTCGGATCGCTCTCGGACGTCAGCGGCGCGACGATGTCGCCGAACGCCCGCTCCACGGATTCGAGCACGGCCGCGGCCATGCCGGGTTTTCCGGTGGGGAAGCGGTGATAGAGGCTCGCCCGATGCAGCCCCGAAGCCGCCGACAGGGCCGTCAACGACGCCCCCTCGTAGCCCGACTGACGGAAGATCTCGGTGAGGTGCCTCAGCAGCACCGAATCGTCAACACTCGGCGCCCGCCCCATACGCCAACATTACCGAACGTACGGTAAATACGGTGCGCGTCTGACTCCGGTGAACATCGCGCGCTGATCGGGTGCCCGATGGCGCCGGGCACCTGATGGGGTCAGGCAGCGTCCGCGTGCCGTTGTTGCTGGTAGCTCTGATTGTGCCGGAGAGCGTCGTCGAGCTGGTCTTCGAGGATGATGATCCGGCAGGCTGCTTCCAGGGCGGTGCCGCGGTCGACCATCTCTCGAGCCCGTGCGGCCAGACGCAACTGGTACCGGGAGTAGCGACGGTGCCCGCCGGCGGACCGGAACGGGATGATCAGTTTCGCCTCGTCGAGTCGGCGCAGGAAGTCCGGCGAGGCGCCGGTGATCTCCGCGGCACGACCCATCGTGTAGGCGGGGTAATGCTCGTCGTCGAGCATGTCATCCGGTTGGGCCATACAGGTACCTCCATGACGAGGGCCCCGGCGCGGAAGCGCCGGGGCCCAGGGGTTACGGGTTTACTACACCATCTACCGACAGGTTCGTCGGCTTGTCGTATCCACACCGGCCGCGAACTTCAGCGGCTTGCGGTGCGAGGATCGCATAAGCGTGACCGGAGACCACCTCACGTTCGATGGAGACTGCGGTGTCCACCCCAGAACCGGAACTGCGTCCTGACGGCGGGCGATCCAACGGTGCTGAACCCTCCCTTTCCTCTGCTTCCATTACCTGAACTGCTGTCGTGCCATCCACTGGTGTCGGAGCCCCACGCAACTTCATGGCCCCGCCCACATACGGCAGATCTCTCTTGCGTCAGGCAGAACCCCGAACGTGCATCGGCCCTGCCTGGATGTGCCCTGACCTGGAATTACGTCAAGGACTTGACCATCTTTTCCACTGCCGTGCCACTTGCGTAATGCGTACTTCTGATTCGGTTCCCTCAGGCAGAGCCCCGAGGACTGCATCGGCCCTGCCTGCGCGCCCTGACCTGGAACTACGTCAAGGTCTTGTCTTGCCACTGCATTGTCTTGCTGGGGTGCGGTCATGCACTCCATCGCGGTGCCGAGCGAGCCACGAATGGTCCGGGCCCTGCTTGACGCTCGGCCTGCTACGTCTGCGTCTTCAACGATCTCGGCTGTCAACGAGAGAAACATTAACCGGCTCTGCCGAGAAAGTCTAGTAAGTTCGACATAGATTTTCTCGGCACCTTCGGGCCGGTTCCAGCGTCCGGCGGGTGCCTCCGGACCGGGGGCTCAGAGTCAGTTCACCAGGCCCCTGCGGTAGGCATAGACCACCGCCTGCACGCGGTCCCGAAGGTCGAGTTTGGTGAGGATGCGCGATACGTACGTCTTCACGGTCTCGTGGCTGATCACCAGGGTCGCGGCGATCTCGCTGTTGGACCGGCCGTCGGCGATCAGGCGCAGCACCTCCAGTTCGCGCGGGGTCAGCGCCACGTCCTGCGGGGTGTCCTCAGCGGGACGAATCCGCGCGGCGTACCGGCCCAGGAGCTGCCGGGTCACTTCCGGGGCCAGCAGCGCGGCACCGGTCGCGACGGTACGGATGCCGTGCAGCAGCTGCGCCGGAGGGGCGTCCTTGAGCAGGAATCCGCTCGCTCCCGCGCGCAGCGCCTCGTAGACGTACTCGTCGAGGTTGAACGTCGTCACCACGAGCACCTTCACCGGATGGGTCACCCCGGCGCCGGCCAGCAGGCGGGTCGCCTCGATGCCGTCGAGCACGGGCATCCGTACGTCCATCACCACCACGTCCGGCCGCAGCCGCCCGGCCAGCTCTACCGCCGCCCGCCCGTCCCCGCACTCGCCCACCACCTCGAGGTCGGGCTGGGCGCCGATGATCGTGGCGAAGCCCGTACGGATCAGCGGCTGGTCGTCGCAGACCAACACCCGCAGCGACGCGGTCACGACGGGCTCCCGCTGGGGATGCGGGCCCGCACGACGAAGCCGCCGCCGGTCTGCCGGCCCGCGCTGAACTCGCCGCCGAGCACCACGACCCGTTCCCGCAGCCCGGTCAGGCCCCGCCCGCTGCCGCCGAGGGACGCGCTGCCCGAATCCGCGCCGCCGTCGGTGCTGACCTCCACGGTGGTCTCCTTCTCGCCATGGCGCACATGCACAGTGGTGCGGCTGCCGTGGGCGTACTTGAGGGCGTTGGTCAGCGCCTCCTGCACGACCCGGTAGGCCGCGACCTCGGCGCTGCCCGTGCTCGCCGCCGGTGTGCCGCCCTCGGTGAACTCGACCGGCTGCCCGGCCAGCCGGGTCTGTTCCACCAGGGTGTGCAGCTCGCCGACGGACGGCAGGCGCGGCTCGGTGCTGTGGTCGGGGTTGAGCAGATCGAGCAGGTGCCGCAGGTCCGTGATGGCCCGCCGACCGGTGCCGGTGATCGCGGTCAGGCTCTCGTCGAGACGGTCGGGGGTGGCGGTCAGGTAGCGCGCCGCCTCGGCCTGCACCACCATCGCGGTCACATGATGGGTCACGACGTCGTGCAGTTCACGGGCGATGCGGGTGCGTTCGGCGGTACGGGTGGCCTCGGCCACGTGCCGGCGCTGCTCCGCCTCGGCGGCCCGGGTCCGCCGCATCCAGGCGCCGACGCCCCAGGCGATGGCCAGCGCGAGATAGAACGTGATGAAGTCGGCAACGGTCTCGATCGATCCGCTCCGGCTCAGCGCCACAGCCAGCGGGACGTACGCCATGGAGAGGAGCACCACGGTGGTACGCCGGTGGAGTTCCAGGTGCAGCGCCGTGCTGATCAGCGCGACGGGCAGGGCCGTGCCCGCGACCGTGTGGTAGGCGCGGAGCTGGTCGATCGCGAAGCCGAGCGAGACCACGGCGAGGCTGAGGGCGGGCCAGCGCCGCCGTACGGCCAGCGGCAGGCACTCCAAGGCGACCACCAGCACCGTCAACGCGTCGAACGGGCGGGTCGGCAGCTCGCCGAGCTGCGTGCCGCGGTGGTTCAGAGCCGGCACCGCCGACATGAGGACCAGCAGCAGCGCGAACGGGAGGTCCCGGACGGTGACGTCCCAGCGCCGCCAACGCTCCGGGACCCGCCGGAGGTCGATCATCGGGAAACTGTAGCCGTCGCCGCCGGTTCCCCGGCCGTGCGCCGGCGACGCGGGACGATGTGACCGCGGCGGTGGGCCAGCCACATGAACACCACGGTCATCGCCGCGCCCGCTGCCACCGCGTACAGGCTGCCCTCGGGACCGAAATCACCGCCGGTGACCAGGGCCTGGCCCGACGTCGTGGCATCCAGCAGCCCCTTCGACTCGCCGTTGCCGGAGACCACGACGCTGAAAATGGCCCCGGCGGCGAGGTTCCAGCCGAAATGCAGACCGATCGGCACCCACAGGTTGCGGGTGGCGGCATAGCAGGCGGCGAGCATGAAACCGGCCTCGATCGCGATGGCGGTCGCGCCCCACAGGGTCGCGTCCGGGTTGAACAGGTGCATCAGGCCGAACACCACGCCGGTCAGCAGCAGCGAGATCCAGGTGCCGATCCGTTCCTCGATGACGCGGAACAGCACGCCACGGAACAGCAGCTCCTCGGTCACGGCGGCGGCGGCCATGAACCCGACCAGTCCCACCGCGCCGGTCACCGAACCCAGGCCGTGGACGTGGTAACCGTCGAGGAACGCGATGTTGGCGATGACGGCCGCGAACATCGCCGCCCCGATCAGTGCTCCCCGGCCGAGCCGCGCGACGGCCCCCGCACGGGCCACCTCGGTGGGTGCTCGGTGCTCGGTGCGCCGGACTACCCACCCGTAAACCACGACAGCGAGCACCGCTGTCACGAGCCCGAGGATCAGGGTGAGCCACGGGTTCCCCTGCACCGCGGCGACGCCCTGACCACCGATGAAGGCGACCGCCGCCACTGCCAGGAACTGCTTCACCAGACGCATTTTGACTCCTCCATGAGGCCTGCGGCTCCAGCGTCGCGGGCTGCAATGAACGCTATGGATTCGTCGCGCCGGAATCGTCACCGCGCGGTGGACACTCTCGCGTAGCTCGCACGGGGGACAGGAGCCGCTTATGGCCGAAGAGACGTTCGCCCGCTATCTCACCCCCGGTAGATGACCACCTTGTGGTCCTGGTTGCCGGCCGCCGCCACGGCCGCGTCGGCGGCGATCGCGGCGCGGGGCGGGGTCTCGAGGTTGTTTTCGCCGTTGAGCAGGAGCGTCGGGCCGGAGAACCGGGGCCGGGCCTGAGTGACGGTCGGGAAGCGGGCGAGGTCTTTGATGTAGCTGACCGGGAAGGCGTCCAGGCCCGGGACGTTGGGGGTACGCGTCGATGCCGGTGTTCGCGCGTAGCACCGCGCCGGCCTCGGTGTCGATGGCGATCCGGCCGTCACGGTTTCTGTCGGTGCCGGCCTTGAACTTCCTGCCTTCGAGCAGGACGGGTGCGGAACAGGCCAGCGACCTGCTTCGGTTGCCCCACCAGGCCGTCGGCCGCCTCCGCGGCTGTCAGCCGGGCCGTCGAGGTCGAACTCGTCGTGCAGTTGCAGCAAGTGATCTTTTCATGCGGATGACGCTAGGGAAGTCGCCCTCGGGAAGCGTCCCCCCGGAGTGGACAGTCGGCGACCCCTCGCCCGAGGGGCACCTGCCGCCGTGCGTCCTGGGTTGACGCCACCTATGGAATGCGCTTAACCTAACATCGTTAGAAAACGTAACGACGTTAGGTCACATGCCGCGTCGACTTAGAGCAAGGGGACTCACATGCGTACGTGTACCTTCGTTTCCGGTCTCACCGCAGCGGCTGCCGTAGCGGCTTTCATTGCCGGCGCCGCGGCTCCCTCGACGGCGGCCCCGAGGACCGAGACCCCGCAGGCCGGGACGCAACAGGTCGTCGGGCATGCGCAGCAGAGCTCGAGGACGGATCAGGCGCCGGCGATCGTGCGGCGCTGGGCCGCCGCGTGGAGGACCACCGACACCCGCGATCTCGCTCGTCTGTACACGAAGGACGCTGTCTACACCGACCGCGCTCTCAACCTGGTGTTCCGCGGTCGCGAAGGGGTCACGGAGTGGGAGACCGGGTCCCATCAGCTCGTCGGCGATCTCGGCTTCGAAGTGACGGGCGGGTTCCGCGGGCGTGACGAGGCGGTGGTGGAGGGGGTGTTCAGCGGGCACATCGTCGGTGCGCCTCGTCCGTTCGCGGTGCCTGCGGTGACGGTGCTGCGGCTGCGGGGCGACCTGATCCGGGCGAGCGACGACTACTACAACCGGGGTGAGATCCTGAGCGATTCCGGCCTGCCCGCGGACTGGACCCCGCCCGGCAGCTGATGCCGTCTTGACCACGAACGGCTTCGGCCCGGTTCCGCGGAGACGCAACCGGGCCGGAGCCGTTTCGGTACTTACCCGTTTTCCGGAAGGTCGGTGCGCCAGCCGCGAAGCAACGTGCTCGGCGCTTGCTAGGCGAGTCGGCGCCGAGGCGCCCTCTGTCTCCAGGGCGTGCAACGCGGCCTCGATGATCTGTTCCCGCGTGCTTGCGCGTTCACGGGCCCGTCTGGTGCCGGTTGGCACAGTTGCCACCTCGCTTCGAACGTGCAAGTGGGCCGGACGTTGCACCATGCGAACCACCCAGCCATCGTCACAGGCCGCCCGCTACCGCGGCATTTGACCAGCTCAAGAGCTGTCCGGGCGGTGGGAAACGCACTGACAGCCAAGCACTGAATCGCGGCTATCGTGACCACATGGCCGAATCTCGCACGGTAACTGTGCCGGTCGTCGTGGAGCGCGACGAGGACGGCGTGTGGTGCGCCCATGCGCAACTGCGTCCGGGCGTGGGCGCGCACGGGGAGGGCGACACCGAGGAAGCCGCGCTGGAGGATCTCCGCGAGGCGCTGGCCGGCCTCATCGAGGAATTTGGCGTTCCCCGCGAGCTTTCCGTCACCGTCGCTGCCTGATGCCGCCCCTTCCCGCGGTCTCCGGCTCCCGCGTCGTGCGCGCTTTGGAACGGCACGGTTCAAGGTGGCAAGGGTTGCCGGCAGCCACCACATCATGCGTCACCCAGACGGACGGGGCACCACGGTTCCAGTGCACGGCAACCGCATCGCCAAGGGCATCCTCAGCGATGTCGGCATGACGATCGACCAACTCGCGCCCTGAGCGACATGCCGTTCTGGCGCAACCGCGTGACTACACCCACGGCGTGAGTCCTCGGCGCGCGGGAGGCCCAGTCCTGAATGTCGAACGCTCCGACTATCGATGCGAGTAACGACCGACCGGGCCGCAGCCTCACCGAGAAGCGCGGCGACGACATCGCCGATCCGGCGTGGGCCGATCGTGGTGCGGCGCAAGGCTTTCCAGCGTCCGACGAGGATCGCGAAGCCGCGTTCGCCCTGCCATCGCATACCGGCTCAGCGTCGCCACCTCGTTGACGTCCAGATCGCCGTTCTCGATCTGGCTCACCCGCCCCGGCGAGACGCCCATGAGCTCCGCCACCTGCCTTTGCGTCAACCCGAGGCGCTTCCGCTCCTCCGCCAGGTGAAACGCACCGACCCAGGCCTCGGTCCGGGCCCGCTCCCGCTCGATGGCTTCGTCGTCCCCGTCGTGCAACTCCGGACGGAGGTCCTCCCAGTCGTGGAACTGGCTCATGAGTTCTCCCTCCGCTTCTCTCCGCAGCGATCCACCCGTCGTATCGGCGACCCATTGTCGATGCGTTTGCGCAGGTCAAGTCGATGACCACAGGCCGAGTGCATGATCGACCGACTGGTGGGCGGACTGTCGCAGCGAGTTGCCCGTGCCTGATGATCACGCCTCGTGGGCCGCCCGTGGCAGCGACCGCTGAGCCGGCGGGGACCAGTGGTTGGCCAGCAGCGATAGTGAGGGGGCGCGCTTATGTGCGGTAGGCGTCGCGGCGGTGCCGGATCGAGTGGATTTCTACGACACGCTAGGCCTCGTCGATGCGGTAGATGATCCGATATGTGCCGCGACGGGCGGAATAGTATCTGTCGAACGGTTCATCGAGGGGCTTTCCGACCCGAGATGGGTTGACGGCGATCGCATGTTGGATCGTCTCCGTCGCCGCGATCGCTACCTCGAACGGCAAGTCCTCCCTGAGATTCCGGCGTGCCCGCCGGGGCAGCAGGACCACGTACGGATCGGGACCGCCGGTTCCAGGGTCATCGGTCTGTTCGGCATCACCGGCCATCAGGCCGCACCGCCACGGCGGCGCTCCAACTCGGCACGGACCTCTTCCACGGCGAAGGTGCAGTCGATCGGGCGGGTCCAGTGGCCGGATACCAAACCGCCGGGTCCATCGATCGCCTGGCTGTCACGCACCTCGCTCCGCCCGTACCAGCCAGTGCCGACCCGGAATCCGGACGCCGGTATCGGCGGCGTATCGGCGCAGCACAGGGTCGAGCTTTGCGGCGACATCGGCCTCGGTAACCGCCCCGGATTCCAGCAGCGCACGTGCCGGCCCACTGCCGATGAAGAAGGCGACCGCTTCTGAGACATCTCGGCCGAAGAAGAGCGATGTGGTCAGCGGCTCGATGTGTAGGTGCAGGTATCCGGCGGCAGTCAGGATCCGGGCGGTCAGGTCGGGGTCGGCCAGCGAGAACATACCCTCGTTCGGCGTCCGGCCAGGTGCGCCGAATGCCTCGCCGGGAGCCTGGTACCACTCGCACTGGTCGGCTGCCTGCGGGCACACGAACGTCAGCCGTCCGCCCGGCCGCAGCGCTTGCCGGATGTTGGCGAAGGCGGACATCGGGTCGGTGAAGAACATGACACCGAACTGGCTGATCGCCACGTCGAACCAGTCGGCGGCGAACGGATGCACCTGGGCGTCGCCGCGCATGAAGCGGACGTTGGTGAGGCCGTCGTCTGCGGCGTAGCGTGTCGCCCGGTCAAGCATCGGCCCCGACAGGTCGAGACCGACGGCCTCTCCTTCGGTGGCGATCCTGGCTGCCGCCCGGGTGCTGTAGCCGGTGCCGCAGCCGATGTCGAGCAGCCGATCGCGAGGACTGACACCGGCCGCCTCGATCAGGTGGCCGGCGACGTCGGCATTGATCAGGTCGGCGCGATCGGCCCAGTGCTGCCCTTCCGCACCGTTCCATGCCTGATCCTGGGCGGTGTTCGCAATATTCATACGCCTTAGGGTGGCGTGCGCCTGGTATGCGCGCTACTGCCGATCAGGCATCGCTGCCATAAGCTTCGCGCATGCTGGAAACCTGGACCCTGCGAGTACTCGTGGAGGTGGCCGAGCGAGGATCGTTCTCCGCAGCGGCGGAGGCGCTTCATATGACCCAGCCGGCCGTGTCACGCCAGATCGGGGGTATCGAGCGACAGGTCGGACTGCGTCTGTTCGATCGCTCCCCACGCGGAGTGAAACCGACCCCGGCCGGTGACGTCGCTGTGGCGTACGCCCGTGATGTCCTCGACGGCATCCAAGCCATGACGGCTCGCCTCGCCACGTTCAGTGACCTCACCAGCGGACAGTTGCGGCTGACCGCTTTTCCCAGCGCCAACACCGGGCTGATGCCTGAAGCGATCCGCCGCTTCCGGGCGGCTCACCCCGGCATCGAACTCACCCTCGAAGGCCGTGATCCGGCCGGGCCGCTCGCCGCAGTCCGAGGCGGTGACATCGACCTGGCACTGATCACCCGCTGGGACCTGTATGCCAACCCATGGGCGGCCAAGGTGACCAGTGACCGAACCACCGTGGCGCTGGACGGCGTGGACCTCGTGCCATTGCTGGACGAGGAACTCCTGGTCGCGCTACCCGCGGACCATCGACTCGCCCGCCTGGACCGAATCCGCCTGGCCGACCTGCGCGACGAGACATGGATTGAAGGCGCATTCCCCGACTGCCTAGGCCCTCTGGCAGAGCTGACCGAAGCGCTCGGCCGTCCGCCAAGCGTCGGTTTCCACTGCGACGACTGGACCGGCAAGCAGTCGCTCGTCGCCATCGGCTGCGGTGTGACCCTCGTGCCGACACTGGCTCGCGGCGACATACGGCAGGGCGTCGTCATGTGCACGACCACGCCTCGGCTTCCCCCACGCCGCCTGTACGCCGCCATTCCACCGCACGGGCAACGGGCCCCCGCGGCCGAAGCCATGTTGACCTTGCTGATCGAACTCATCCAGCAACAACGATACGGACCACTGCCGAGGGCGCAGTCAAGCGGAGCCGCCTGAGAACACTTCCCCAGGAGCGAGTTCAGGTGGCGATCGAGTGCACGCACCGGCCCGGATAAAGCGCCGCTGCCGCCCCAAGCCCTTGACCAAGCGCGTCCTCTGTACACCGACCGCATCCGCTCGCGCGAAACGGCAGTGGATGCGGCCGGCCGGGCCTCATCGCGCCGCGCATTCCCACGCGAGCGACGGCAAGACCATGTCGTAGCCCTTCGGCTACTTCGCCGCGATCAACTCGTCCACCTGGTCCCAGGCCCGGACCCGGTTCGTGCCAGTTCGTCCAGACGCTGCTCGCGGGCTCGGTCAACGGCCGGCTCACTCAGCTCCGCCGGCCCGGCAGGGCCGACACGATCGCCGCGAGCCGTCCTTCCTCGTTCCACCGTTCCTCGGCGCCGTCCTCGGCCTCGCTACGAAGACCGAGGATCACATGCGTACGGGTCGCCCGGAAACCGGCCGAGCCTGGTCAAGCGCTACGAACTCGTAGCAGGGCATCGAGTTCGGCATCACTGATCGAAGACACCCGCGCAGGATAGAGAACCGCATCCGGCGCTTCACCAGCATCCGACGACATCGAACCACCGGGCTGTGGTTCGCATGCAAGATCACCGTGGGCCGGACGTTGCACCATGCGAACCACCCCATCGCCATCCCCGGTGGCCCACTACCGGGACGTTTGACCAGCTCACGTGGCAGGTAGTCGCATTCGGGACCGCCGTCTGCGGCCCCGAACGGGTGTCAGGAGCGGCGCACCGCGACCACCAAAGTGGTACCGCATCCGGTACAACCTTGGGAGGCGTCGTGACTTCAGCGTTCAGTGCCAGCGAGGCACGCAAGTCCCTCTTTCCGCTCATCGAGCGCGTCAACGAGGACCACACCCCGATCGAGATCGTCTCCGAGCGGGGTAACGCCGTCCTGGTGAGCAAGGAGGACTGGGACTCGATCATGGAGACCAACTACCTGCTTCGATCTCCCGCCAACGCCAAGCGTCTCGTCGAGAGCGTCGAGCAGTGGCGATCCGGCCGGGCCACCGAGCGTGAGTTCGGGCCCGAGGAGTGAAACTCAGACGGACCGACCACGGCTGGGACGACTACCTGTGCTGGCAGACCCAGGACCGGAAGACCCTCAAACGCATCAACGCATTGATCGCCGACATCAAACGCGATCCCGACGGCCCGGGCATCGGCAAACCGGAGATCCTTCGAAACAACCTCGCAGGACTCCGGTCCCGGCGCATCGACGACGAACACCGCATGGTGTAAGCCGTCGAGACCAACGAGATCACCATCATCTCCTGCCGGTACCACTACGAGTAGCTCCGGCCCGGTCAGTGCTGCTCAGCCGCGTTTGGCGAACTCTGCCAAGCGCTCGCTGAGCGGGCTCACCCGCGGGCGCGGTGGCCGATCGAAATGGCCCGGCTTGACCTCGCGCATCAGCGCCTCACCGTCCCGGCTCCAGTCGAAGCGTGGCCGTTTCAGCAGCCGCCGGAACACGACACTCGCCTTCTCTGGATCCCGAGCAGCCAGCCGGCGCAGGACCATCGGCTCCACGCTGTCGTCCTCGAGATAGGACAGTGTCTGCTCGCGCCACCGGCGGCGCCGCAGCAGGCCGGGGTTCGCGAACGCTTCCTCCACGAGGCCGAACTCCGCGTAGAAGCCGAGCCCGTCCGTCTCGTCGTAGATCAGCGCCACCGTTTCCGCATCGGTCAGATCCAGCGGCAACGACATCGACACCGCAGCAGGGACATCCTTCGGGTCCGGCCCGAGAACCACGTCACGGCAGTACGTGTAGTAGCCGTCGAGCCGCTCCTGTGTCTGTTTACCCGGGACCACCAGCAGATCGGTGCCGAAGAACTCGACGAACCGGGCCCGGTCAGCACGCTGGTGTTCCCATGCCAGTGCAATCTTGTCCGGGTTTCGGAACACCGCTTCCGGCGTACGCAACGACATGTCCAGCGCGAGCTGATAGGCAATGCCCCGCTCGCTCCCACGCAGAATCTGCACCGGCCCGCTCAGCATCCACTCGTCACCGACCGCGACCAGCCGGGCGATGATGAACGAGCGGCGCGGCATCTGCTTGAACACGGCCGGGCCCATGTTCGATCGGACCCGATAGGTCAAGTCGTCGACCAGGCTCTCCACCAGGAGCGCGGACCCGTCCTTGCGCTGCACCTCGAACGGGCCCTGCACCACATCGCGCCAGCCGAGCACCATCTCCCGTTCGGCCTCCGGCAGGTCCGGCCGGGCCTCCACGAACTGCTCCACCACCGTCCGGCCGTTCGCCAGCCGGTGCTCCAGCACGAAACAGTCCCAGAGCAGCATCCACCGCTGCTCGTCGGCGTCTTCCAGGCCGTTGCCGTACTCGGCCAGAAAACTCGACGCAGCCCGGTCGTAGCGGGGCTGCTGAGAGAACGCCACCAGCTCGCCCTTGAGGTCACCAGCGCGTCGTAGCAGCGCGGCATCAACCATCGACATGCCACCAACCTATGAGCCGTCAGAACGACATCGTCACGGGTACCTCGTTCGGGTGATCAATCGATCAGACGCCGAGCGAGGCGTTCGGCGTTGAGTCCCCGCATTGCTCCGTCGACGGTCTCCGGGTCGGTGAGGTCGATACCGCGGGCCGCCAGTTCCGCGGCGATCTGCTTGGCCGGTCCCCACGCCGCCGTGTCGTCGAATGCCTCCTCGAACGCGGGAAGGAACGTGTCGACAGCCTCGATCACCGGACTGATCCATACCGGGTCTACCGCACGGTGTTCCAGCGCGTACCGGATCCAGCGCCGTAACACGTCCGGCAGCGCGGCGCGCTGCTCGGCGTCCAGCGCCGCCTTGCGCGGCAGCCAGTCGGCCAGGAACAAGCCGACCTGCCCCGGGCTCCAGCACAGCGGGCCGCTGGTCATGTAGCCGTCGCCGTAGTCCAGGAACAGATCGGCCAGCGACCTGGCGACCGTGTCATCAGTAGGCGCGAACCCGTCCAGCAGTCGTTCCCGTTCCTCATCGCTCATCGGCTGCCAGTCACGGAAGTCCGGCAGGTACGGCCGGCACCGCGACCAGGCCAGTGCCCGCAAGTCGATGAAGTCCTCGTCATCGTGGCGGGGCCAGGTCATGTCCGTGGTCCGCAGGGCATCTGCCAGCTCCGCCAGCGCGGCATCGACCGGGCACTCGACGGCCGGCATCGGCACCTCACCCGACTCACGCAGCCGATCCCAGGCCTCCGCCGCCCCCGACTGCAACACCGCCAGCTTGTCCACGAGCACACCGCCGGCGAGGGAGATCTGCGCCATCACCGTGTGCGGCGTCTGACCGGTGAATTCAACGAACAGCACGTGCTCGCTGTCCCAGACATCCACCGCCCGCCACGCCCGAACCGATTCGAAGGCAGGAACCTCAAACCACGCCGGCGCCGGCTGACTCTCCGACAAGATCTCCAACGTGCCGTCCAACATCGGCCACTCCCCGGGGGCAGCGACACGCCGCAGCGCCACCACCGCGGCCAGCCCGTGCGGCGACGGCCGGGTCGACGCCCGGCCCACCACCTCCAGGTGGAACATCTTCTCCGGCTCGCGCTCACCCAGCCCCGCCGCCGACCACGCCGCGCCGAGCCAGCCACTGGCCCACCGCTCGGCCTCAAGCGCGCTGTCCTCGGACACGAGCGCCACCGCGTCACGCATCAACCGATCCGACAACCGCAACTCACGCACCGCTCGCTGGGGGCGCTTCGGCTTACCTCGTCTCGCGGGACGACCACGACTCTTTGGCATATACCCATTTACCATATCGAGCCCGGCACCAGGCTCGAGCGATCCGCGGTTCGCGCAATGCCACATTCGACCAGCGTGAACACGCAGGCCAGGCATGAAGTGGGCCGCCGGGGACTCGAACCCCGAACCTATGGATTAAAAGTCCACAGCTCTGCCATTGAGCTAGCGGCCCGCGATCATAGAGTACCTGTGCCGGTGCGGGTTGCCTCGCGGGTATCGGCTGTGCGCCGTCGTCGGGGCGGGGCGCCGCGTCAGTCCTCGTCTCGGCGCCATTCGCCGGCGGGGGATTCGTCCGTGTCGGGCTCCAGGGAGGCGTCCGGCACGATGGTGTCGCCGTCGACCTCGTATGTGGTTCGGTCGGCTTCCGGCTCTTCGTCGGGGGCGTCCATCGTCGTCACCTTTCGTTGATGGTCAGACCGTGTTCGATGGCATAGCTTGCCGCCTCGGTGCGGTTGCGGGCGCCGATTTTGGCGAACGCGTTGTTGATGTGTGTCTTGACTGTGGCCTCGGCCACGAACAGAGTCGCCGCGATCTCGCTGTTCGTGTGGCCCTGGGCGATCTGTCCGAGCACTTCGGCCTCGCGTTGGGTGAGGCTGTCGGGCAGGGAATCGCGGCGGGGTGACGCGGTGGGGCGGGTCATGGCCTGGGCCAGGCGGGCGGCCACGGCCGGGTCGAACAGGGAGTGTCCGCCGGCGGCCGCGCGCAGCGCCATGCCGATCTCGGCCCGGCCGGCGTCCTTGGTGAGGTAGCCGCGGGCGCCGGCGGCCAGTGCGCCGGCGATCGAGTTGTCGTCGGCGTAGGTGGTCAGCACGACCACGGCGACGCCGGGGAAACGGTCGCGGATCCGGGCGGTCGCGGTCACCCCGTCGAGGACCGGCATCCTCAGGTCCATCAGCACGACGTCCGGCGGGTCACCGGCGATCATGTCGAGGGCGCGGGCGCCGTCGCCGGCCGAGCCGACGACCTCGATGCCGTCGGTCAGCTCGAGCAGGGCGGTCAGTCCTTCCCGTACGAGTTGCTGGTCGTCCACGACGAGCACGCGCAGCGGGTTGTCGCTCATCCGGGCACCTCCGCGATGACTCGCCACGCGCCGTCGACGACGCGCGCGTACAGGGTGCCACCGACCAGCGCCAACCGCTCCCGGGCGCCGGTCAGGCCGTAGCCCTCGTAGGCGCGTCCGGACGGTGGCACGGGATTCTCCACCGTGAGACGAGTCGTCGGGCCGAAGCCGAGCCGGATCGACACCGGTGCGCCCGGCGCGTGCCGGGCGGCGTTGGTCAGGGCCTCCCGCGCCGTACGCAGCAATGACACCTCGACCCCGGGCGGTGCGGTGCGGGGAGTGCCCTCGATGCGCAACGTGACCTCGGCCGCGAAATTCTCCCGATGTACGGCGACCAGGTTGTCGAGCGCCTGATCCAGCGGCGGCACGTCGGCCCGCAGCGCGGCCACCGCCGACCGGGCCTCGGTCAGGCCGTCCGCGGCGAGGCGCCGGGCCCGCCGTACGCGTTCGGCCGCCGCCCCGACGTCGCCGCGCTCGGTGAGCTGTGCCTCGGCCACCTCGAGTTGCACCCCCAGTGCGCCCAGCGAATGGGCGAGCACGTCGTGCAGTTCGCGCGCGATGCGGGCCCGCTCGTCCAGCGCGGCCGCCCGCGCCTGCGCCTCCTGCGTACGGGAAGTCTGTTCGAGCAGCATGGTGGTCTGCTCGGCACGCAGCCGGTGCTCGCGCCGGTGCAGGCTGAACAGCACCACCAGCAGGATCAGGGCGGGCTGGGTGAGCAGCGCGGTCGGCCCGTGCCCGGCCAGGGTCAGACCTACCAGCAGCACCACGACGAGCCCGCCGGTCAGCCCGAAGATCGCCCACAACGGCATGCGTGGCAGCAGAACGAAGGTGAACAGCGCCCCGTAGAGGAACAGATGCGCGGCCCCGTTGTGCGGCAGCGCGGAGACCGCGGCCGGCGCCAGCGCGGCTGCCGCCAGACACGACCGCGCCGGCACCGGGAAGCGCTGGTCGGCGACCATCCAGAAGATCCAGCAGGCGAAGCTGACAAGCAGCGCCGGGCGTACGAAACTGCTCTCGACCCCCGGGTAGAGGGCCAGTGACCAGATCAGCAGCACGGTCAGCGCGATCCGCACCAGCCAGCCCGTCTCGGGGTCGTCGGCCCGGATCAGCCGAAGCCCGTGACGACCCAGCCGGCGCAGCATCAGTCTTGTTCCCGGACCACGGTCAGGATCAGATCGAGCACCAGCAGACGGTAGGCGACGAAGGCCAGCCCCACCACCGCGAGCACAACAAGGATCGCCACCACCACGCGTCCGGTCACCTTCCCACCCTCCTGCTCGATCACCTTGCCCAGCACAGCCCCGGCGACCCGCCCGGCACGGCTGCGCCGGTTGCCGCTCAGCAGATAGCTCGTTGTCTCGACGACGTCTCTGGTTCGCGAGTTCGGCTCGTTCATGCCGCGAACGCTACGAATCACCCCGGGTGGACCGGCACCACCCGCGGGTGGAGATCAAGGTGGAGATGTCGGACCGGCATGTGGTTGGGTGTGGCTCGTGGCGGACAACGTGCTGGTGGAGCTGGGTCTGAGCGCGCTCGGCAACGTCATCGCCGACACGGTGGTGGCCGGTTCCCGCGCCATTCATAAACGTCTCAAGCCGGACGAGGAGCGCGCCGCACTCCGCGCCGTCGTGGTCCAGGCCTCAGCCGACGCATTCTCCGCCGCCCGGCAGCGGGAAACGGACGCTGAGGACGAGTGGCTGGACGACGTGGCCGCGCAATGGGCGCCGGCGTTCACCGCCGATGTCGTCGCACAGCTCATGGCCGTTATCGTCGAGCCCTCGGACGAGAGCCGCCGCCGGTTCGGTGAGGTTATCCGAGAAGCGCTGGAAGGTGCCGGCTGCGACCTCGGCACGCTTGAGCGGACGATCTCGGTCGATGAGTTCGCGCACGAGTTCCCGGCCGCGCTGTGGCGAGAGCTGAAGCTCGCTGCTCTCACTCAGGCGGAACTCCGCGACCTGGTTCAGCTGCTCTTCGCCCAGCGGACCGAGCACCGGGCGTCCGGTCACGCGCCGGCCGGTCCGCGTGACTACCAGCGAGATCTGGCCGCGTACCTGCAGGCTGTCCTGACCGAAGCGCGCGAAGCGCTTCCCGAGTTCCTCACGCCCGGCCGAGCGGCGAATCTCGATCAGCGCGTACGGGTGCGGGTCGAATCCCGCATGTCCGACCGTAATACTGACTCCGGCGATGAGCGGACCGACCGCACCTACCAGCCGCCGGTGGAGTTCGCCGGACTGCCGGCAGCCGCCGCCGATCAACAACAACCGTGGGAAGAGCTGAGGGAGTCCGCTCACCGGATCGTCGTGCTGGCCGACCCGGGGCTGGGCAAGTCCTGGCTCGTCCGGACTGAGACCATCCGGCTGGCCCTGGTCGCGCTCGATTCGATCGACGAAGGCCGGACCGCTGTCCTTCCGGTGCCGCTCCGAGCCGAACAGCTGACGACCGTGGGCGGGCGCTCTCTCGGCGAGGTCGTGGTCCAGCATCTCGCGGGCTCACTTCCGGATCGGTCGCGGCAGCAGTTCGCCGAGCAGGTTGATGCCGGGCACGTACATCTGCTCGTCGACGGGTTGGACGAGGTGCCGAACGAGGCCGACCGGCAAGCTGTGCGGGCCGCCCTGGTCAACTGGTCGCGGCGGCCCGGCGTGCGGCGATGGATCGTGACCAGCAGGATCGCGGGCTACACGGGGGCGATCATGCGGGAGTCGACCAAGGTCGAGTTGCTGTCGCTGACCGATGACCAGGTCTGTGCCTACGTGCGCGCCTGGGCGCTGCCCGCCGCAGCCGAGGGCCAGTTGCTGGCCGCGCTCAAAGACCCGGCAGTGTCGGGCATGGCGAGGATTCCGCTCCTGCTGGCCATGCTGTGCTCGTTGTCCGGCGATCTGTCCGGCGGCGAGGAGATTCCCCGGACCAGAACGGCTCTCTACGAACGAGTCCTCCGATGGTTCCTCCGCCGGCCGCACCGAGCTCCGCACAGCGATGACCACGAAGCCTGGCTGGAGCTGATCGCCGGGGTTGCCTTTCATTTCGCCAACCGGGACAGCGGCTGGGCCGACCTGATGCCGAGGAGTGAATTGGTACGGGCCGTTCGGGCGCAACCTACCTTCACCGAACTGGGCGCTTCCCCGGATCGGTTGGTCGAACAGCTGTCCGTCGATCTCGGCCTGCTCGTTCCCGAGGGCGATACAGCGGCCGGGCGCCGGCCCCGCTTCCTCTTCGTGCATCGCACCTTTGCCGAGTACCTCGTGGCCCGTCACCTGGCTGGCCTCGCCGAGGACCGCCGGTGGGCAATCGTCGAACGCCATCTCTGGTTCGATCCCGAATGGTTGCAGGTGATCGCGATGCTCGGCGGGCTTCTGGAGCCGGCTGACGTCAGGGAGTTGGTGGAACGCCTCCTAGAGGTCGAGGACGACGCTTTTCGGCAGGCTTGGCTGATGACCATCCGCGTGGTGTCGGAGCACTCGCCGTCCGGCGATCTGCTCGATCCGCAGTCACTCCATGCGGGCTTGACCTCGGCCCTGGGCCATCCCAGCCTGAGGTGGTCCGTCGTGACCGCATTGACGGGCATTCCTGTTCTGGCGCCGGCTGTCGTCCGCACGTTGCTGCGCCTCACCGAGAGCGGCGATGCCGAGGTGCGAATCGCCGCGATTTCGAGCCTGGCCAGGGCCGATAAGCCCGACCCGGTGGCGCACCTGGTGGTCTGTCTGCACGACGAGCACGACCGAGTCGCGGCGGAGGCAGCGGCGTCTCTGACCGGCCGGACGTCACAAGCCGCCGTGGACGCGCTCGTCTCCGAGGCGATGTCGGAGCAGAGCCTGGTGGCGCGGGATTGCGTCAGGGCACTGGTCGCTCTACCCAGAGATCGCCGGGTCCAAGCTATCGAGCCCTATCTGAGGACGGAGTGCACGGCGGCCGCCTTTACGATCCTCAAAGGAGCGGGACCCGTAGCCTTGCCGCTGATCCTGGGGGGACTCGAGGCCGAAGATCCGGAGGTCTTCGTCGCCGCGGCGGAAGCCGTGGACGGTCCCTTGGATCCGCTGGTGGAGGAAGTTCTCCTCCGACGGCTGAGCGAGGACGACGCGGTGGCTCAGGCCGCCTGTGCGACTCTGGGACGAAGTGGGTCGCAAGATCCAATCTTCGTCGAGGCGTACCTCCGGCAGGTCATCGACGTCAGCGAGAACAGCAGCCCGTGGCGGCAGGAGACCGGGCCGACGGCCCCGACTGCCGCTTTGATCGGTGAGCTGGTCGCACGTCTGGGGGGCTCGGCGGGTGTGCCCCGGCGGAAAGCGGCGCAGGTGCTGTCCGTACTGCGGCCCGACGGGATTGACTCGGCGCTGGGCCAGCTGCTGGACTCCGGCGATCCCAAAGTGATCGAAGCGGCTCTGGAAGTGGCCGTTGGCCGCAACGACCACGAGCTGTTCGACCGGGTAACCGGATTGCTCGATCATCCGTCGGGCGCCGTCCGGCAAAGGGCTCTCAGGTTGGTGATCGAACGTGATCCGCAGAACCTGGACGAGCTCCTCCTCATGGGATTGGAGGATCCGGACGCGCGCGTGCGGCTGCTGGCCGCGGAAGCATGTGTCGGGCGGGTCGATTCGAGAATTGTGCCTGCCCTGCTGGAGCGGCTGCGCCTGCCCGACGAGCACCTGAGTGTGGTCGTAGCGGTCATCGACGCGTTGAAGGACCGTGACGAACCAGGCGTGCGAGCCGCCCTCCTGGCGTGTCTCCATCGGGAATCGGACGGTCCCGGCTTCGCACCGATGCACCTCGGACCGCCGATCCATGTCGCGGCGGCCCGTGCATTGGTCAAGGACGAGCCCGAGGCCGTGCTCACCGCTGTGAAGGCGCACGCCCGGCCGGAGGACGGTTACGTGGGGCGGGAGGACGCAGCTGTACTCACCCGGTGCCGCGCACCCGGCGCTCTCGACCTCTTGCTGAACATCAAGCGAGAGGGATGGAGGAAAGCCGGGATCGCCGCCTCCAACGCTTTGCGTTCCCGTCCGTTCCCCGAGGATCTGGTAACCATCGTCGACCGCCTCGGCGACTTCCAGCCGAGAGCGCAGCGGGATCTTCTCAACGTTTCGTACGCGCTGGCTGTTCAGCATTACCGCACGCTTCCCGAGATCGACCGGAGTCGTGTCCGAGCCGGACTGACCACCGCCCTGCAGAGGTTGGCCTGATGCTTGTTCGGCTAGTTGACGGCGCTGACGGGGAAGCGGCGTACCGGGCCCTGGTCGAAGCCGACCAGGCGCTGACCCGGATTCGGGCGCACGGAACCGATGGCGAGTACTTCCACGAGTACAGCCGATGGGCGGTCGACCAGGCTCGGCTGCTGCGTTCGCAGATCCGGCTCCAGCACGTCGAGCAGCTCATCTTCACCCCACGGCACACGGTGCTGCAGTCCCTCCAGTACGGCGCGCCGCATCTGCGGCTGCTCACGTCGGCCGAGATCGAGGAACGGCATTCTGCCCTCGCCGGTGCGGCGACAGAGCTGCGACGGGAGCTCGACAGCTGGACGGACGCCGGTGCGCTGATAGTGCCGGACACGAACGTCTTCCTGCGGCATCGCGAGAAGTTCGACGAGATCCCGTGGACCGGGCTCGCCGGCGCGGGCGGTCCGGTCACCGTCGTCGTGCCGGTTGTCATCCTGGGCGAGCTGGATCGTCAGAAGTACGCCGGGCGCAAGGACCAGCTGCGCTGGCGGGCCAGCTACTCGTTGAGCCGGATCGACACCCTGTACGGCGACAAGACGGTGGCCGGCGAGCGGCCCGAGCTGAACGCGGCCGGTCCGGTCCGGCTGCGGGTGGTCGCCGACAGGCTTGGCCACCGACCGCTCGAACGCGCGGATGACGAAATCATCGACCAGGCGCTCGCCGTGCGGGAGCGGTCGGGCCGCCTGGTCACGCTGGCCACCTTCGACACCAACATGGCTTTCAGCGCCCGCCAGACCGGGCTACGGGTCGTCAAGCTGGCCGAGGCCGACTTGAATGACGACTTCAAAGCGCCGAAACCGTAGCTCGGGCTGCATCGCCCCGACCACCAGCCCGCCGAAGGTACGCACCGGCGCCGCTATCCCGGCCCGTCCGGCCTGCCACTCCTCGACGGAGAGGGCCCAACCCCGCTCGCGGGTCTCGCTGAACGATCGGGCGAGCGCGCGCGGGGTGGTCAGCGTTCCCGGGTGTACGCCTCCAGCCCCGCCCGTTCCGCGGTCTCCACGGCCGGCGCCTTGTAGGCGAGCAGCACCTTGCCGAGCGACGGTCCGCCGGTTCGGACATGCCGCCGCTGACCCCGGTCTGCGGGAGTCGTTGCTGTCGAACAGGGTTACTCCGAAGCCGGCGAACTCCCTTCGGGGTGAGACCCGGAGGGATTAGCCGGGACCGGCAGAAGAGTGGCGGATAAACGGTCAAACAGCCCATTTGGGCTGGCTGTCGAGCCGGGGGAGAGGGCAGGATTCCCGGGGGTCGCAGCGGGCGGCCCGCGGGGAGTGGGGATCAGAGTGACCGAGTACGACGCCGAGCAGCTGACGGCGGGCTTTCGCTCCATGACCATGCTGACCGCGCTCGTCGGGCGGGGTGGGCGGCCGGCCGCGGTGGCGCCGACCATTCCGCTGCGGGCGGCCGAGAAGCAGTACGGGTGGCTGCCGGTCACCGTCGACGGGCGGGAGCGCCGGATCGCGGTCGTGACCAACCTGCGCCTCATGATCACGGGGGAGGCGGAGATCCCGCTCTGGGCGATCACCGCCATCCGGCCCGGGGCCGAGCCGTGGTCGGTCGCGCTGACGGTCCGGGGGCGAGGCGAGCCGCTCGAACTGAGCGGGCCGTGGGTGCCGTGGATGAGCGTGGTGCTCTGCGCCGAGCTGTACGGGACGGCCTGGCCGCCGGCGTTCGCCCCGGTCGTGGCGGTGCCTGCTCCCCGGCGTACGTGGGAAGGTTTTTGCGTGTCCCCCGGTAAATAGACCATGAAAAATCTGACCGACTCGGTGGACCGAGGAGCTGGTCACTGCGACGCTAAGCACTGTGTATGACTACGACGTGTTGGTGCTGGGCTCCGGGCCCAGCGGTCAGAAAGCCGCCATCGCTGCTTCCAAGCTCGGACGCCGGGTCGGCATCGTCGACCGGCGGGACATGATCGGCGGCGTCTGCATCAACACAGGCACCGTGCCGTCGAAGACGCTGCGGGAGGCCGTCCTCTATCTCACCGGCCTCAGTCAGCGTGATCTCTACGGCAGCAACTACCGGGTCAAGGACGAGATCACCGTGAGTGACCTTGCCGCCCGCACCCAGCACGTCATCGCCCGGCAGACCGACGTCATCCGCAACCAGCTGGCGCGCAACAAGATCACCATGATCACCGGCACCGGGCGGTTCGCCGACGCGCACTCGATCTGGGTCGACGCCGGCAGCGGGCGCGAGAGCAAGGTCAGCGCCGAAAAGATCATTATTGCGGCGGGTACGAGGCCCGCGCGGCCCGAGAGCGTCGACTTCGACGACCGGACGATCGTCGACTCCGACGGCGTGATCAACCTGCAGGCGGTGCCGCGCAGCATGGTCGTGGTCGGGGCCGGGGTCATCGGCGTGGAATACGCGTCCATGTTCGCCGCCCTGGGCACCAAGGTCACCGTGGTCGAGCGCCGCGAGAAGATGCTCGACTTCTGCGACGACGAGATCATCGAGTCGCTGAAATACCACCTGCGCGACCTCAGCGTGACGTTCCGCTTCGGTGAGGAGGTGGCCGCGGTCGAGCGCCACCAGACCGCCGCGCTCTGCATTCTCAAGAGCGGCAAGAAGATCGTCGCCGATACGGTCATGTATTCGGCCGGCCGCCAGGGCCAGACCGAAGACCTGGCGCTCGAAGCGGCCGGGCTCGAAGCCGATCGGCGCGGCCGGATCGAGGTCGACGTGAATTACCGTACGGCGGTCGACAACATCTACGCCGTGGGCGACGTGATCGGCTTCCCGGCGCTCGCCTCGACCTCGATGGAGCAAGGCCGGCTGGCCGCGCACCACGCCTGCGGTGAACCGGCCCGCGAGATGCACCAGCTGCAGCCGATCGGCATCTACACGATTCCCGAGATCAGCTTCGTCGGGAAGACCGAGGACGAGCTGACCGACGCCAACACCCCGTTCGAGGTGGGCATCGCCCGCTACCGGGAGCTGGCGCGCGGCCAGATCGTCGGCGACTCCTACGGCATGCTCAAGCTGCTGGTCGCGCCGGACGACGGCAAGCTGCTCGGCGTGCACGTCTTCGGCACGGGCGCCACCGACATCGTCCATATCGGCCAGGCGGTGATGGGCTGCGGCGGCACGGTCGACTACCTGGTGGACGCGGTTTTCAACTATCCGACGCTGTCCGAGGCGTACAAGGTGGCCGCGCTCGACGCGTCCAACAAGATCCGCAACATCACCCGGATCGACGGATAACGCGCTTCTGAGACCCTCATTACCGGCGGGTTCTCGTTATCGGCTGTCTTCTTCCCGGCAAAAGGGGATAAGGCGGCCACCCCTTGCTGGTGAAGCGCGATCTCTTAAGGGGAACCAAAACTTCGCCAGAGACGGCGATGAAAAAGAGTCAAGTACGCTACGTCTATGTCATGGATGGCCAGTGCGCGGCACGGCGTGCGGGAGGCTCCCGCCGGTTTGGCGCTCCTGCAGGAGCTGCTGAACACACGCCCGCCCATGTCGTACGGCACCGACCTGCTGATGGAGGTCGATGACGCGCAGCGGTGGCTGACCGAGGCGCTCGCCACCTGGTCCCGGGTCGCGGGCCTGCCGGCGCCGACGCTACTGCTGTCGTCGTCCGACCTGCGTTCGCTGCGCCGCCTGCGCAGCACCTTCGAAAACGTGATCCTCGCCGGTGGCACGGGTGGCCCCGAGGGGACGCTCCCGCCGGCCGACGTGCCGGTGAGCCTGGTGCCCGACGCCGACGGCTGGGTGCGCATCGTGCCCACCGGCCGGGGCACCCGATGGCTGGCATCGGCCCTGTGGTCCGAGGCGTTGCTGGCCCAGCAGGCCGGTCTGTGGCCGCGGCTGAAGCTGTGCAACAACATCGAGTGCCGGGCCGCGTTCTTCGACACGTCCCGCAACAACAGCGGCGTCTGGCACGACGTCAGCACCTGCGGCAACACGGCAAATCTGCGGGCCTTCCGCGAGCGCCGCCGCCTCATGGGCGGCAGCGGCGCCCTGCCGCCACGCCCCACCGTCCAGGGCCCGCCCAGCCTGATCTGACGCCCTTCTTCCCCGCGCCGATGGCGCGTGCTCATGCCCCGGCGCATCGGAGCCGTTCTGTCGGAGGCGGCCGGCGTAGCGGCGGGGTGGCATGCCCATGACGCGTTTGAACGCGGTGTTGAACGCGTGCTCGGACTCGTAGCCCAGGGCGCCGGCGATTCTGGCGATGGTGTCGTCGCCGTGCTGGAGCCGGTCCGCGGCGAGCATCATCCGCCAGCGGGTCAGGTAGGCGATCGGGGTTTCGCCGGCGCGGGCACGGAAGTGCTCCGCGAACGTGGAACGGGACATGCCGGCGAGCACGGCGAGCTCCCGTACGGTCCAGGAGCGGCCGGGGTCGGCGTGCATCGCGGCGAGCGCGGCGTGCATCCGGGGGTCGGCGAGCGCGGCGAACCAGCCGACGTCGTCGCGGGCGGGGGCGGCCAGATAGAGGCGCAGGGCCTGGACCAGCATCATGTGCGCGAGCTGCTGGGCCATCAGGGCCGAGCCAGGACGCGGCTCGCGGAACTCCTCCGTCATCAGCTCGATCGACCAGCGCAGCCGGACCCGGTCGTCGGAGGTCATGACCAGCATCAGCGGCGGCAGGTTCCGCAGCAGCAGCTCGACGTGCGGGCTGCCGACCTCGAAGCGGGCGCCGACCAGATAGACGTCGCCGCCGCCGTTGTAGGAGATGACCTCACCGCTGCGGTCCGGGTCGAGAACCGCGGAGGCGAGCGCCGGCTCGACGTCCGGTGCGCTGCCGATCACGGCGGTGCGGCCGGTGGGCAGCACGAAGCAGGCGCCGCCCGGGACCGGCACCGGCGCGTCGCCGTCCATCGTCAGCCAGCAGGAGCCCTTGACGACCGCGTAACACTTGATCCGGCCGGCCAGGTCGTCGAGTTCCAGCGCCCAGTCGCCACCGGCGTCGAATCCTGCGGTGATGTAGCTGCGTGGCTTGAGCAACGCCAGCACCTCGCTCAGCGGATCCATCGCACCCCCCGGACGATCGCGAACAAAAGGCGGACTTTCCAGCGTTCCGGCAGGTGCCGGTCGAACCGCTACGCGGCCGGGTCGTCATCGACACGCTCAACTACGACCCGGCACGCCAGGGGGCCGTCCCCGAAATCGAGGCCGGCGACACTCCGCCGCACCTGCTGTTGCATGAGCACCTGCGGGACGCGTACGTGGTCAAGGCGTTCAGCACCGTGTTCTTCAAGCATCTGCCGCAGCTCGCCCGCCCCGCCGGCGCGCCCGACCGTAGCGCCGTACCCGTCGCAGGCGACCACCCGGCGGCCAAGGCGGCGGTCGCCACCCTGATCGACTCGCTCGGCTTCGACGCCTACGACGCGGGACCGCTCGCCGAGAGCCGCCGGTTCGCCCCGGGCACCCCCGCGCAACTCGCCTATCTCGATCCGGACGGCATGTTCGCCGCCCCCGCCCGGCCCGCCTCCGCCGCCGATCTGGCCGCGCTGCTCGACAAGGCGAACTGACCATGAAGGCAGCGGTCGTCACCGCGTACGGCACAGCCCCGCGATGCCTGGAGTTCCCCGATCCGCAGCCGACCGGCGAGAACGAGATCGTGGTCGACGTGCTTGCGGCCGGCCTTCACCCCCGGGTCCGGATGACCGGTGCCGCCATGGCCGCCGCGATCCCCGCCGTGGCCGCTGCGATCGCCGACGGCGCCTACTCGGTGGAGCCCGATCCCGTCCCGATGCACGACGTCGAGCGCGCGTGGTCGCTCCCGGCCGGCGGCAGCCGACGCATCGTCCTCAATCGGCTCTGACCGGACACATATCGCGGTGCGAAGTTGGGACGTCGTGCCGGGGAACTTTGGGCCCGGGCCGGGCGACTATGGGGTATGGCTTGTGAGCGGTGGCGCGAGATGCTTTCGGCGCAGCTGGACGGCGAGGACGACCCGGCCGGCCGGCCTGCGGTCGACGCGCACCTGGCCGGCTGCGCCGGGTGCCGGGAATGGCTCGATCGGGCCGCCTCGGTCAACCGGCTGACCAGCACCAGCATGGCCACGCCGCCCGACCTGAGCGCGGCGATCCTGGCCGCCCGGCCGGGGCGGCGGGGTGATCTGGCTGCTGTCGAGCCGATCGCGGCCACTGCGGCTGGGCGCCGGCGTGGGTTGTCGCCGGCGCGGCTACCGCTCCTGGGGCGTTTCCCGATCGCCGGTGTGCTGATCGCGGCGCTCGCGGTGGTGGGTGCGGTGCAGCTCATCCTCGGGCTCAACCAGATCGGCGGCGGGGTCGTCGGGGCGCACGTGCACACGGGCCTCGACGCGACGCCGGGGCACCTGTGGCACGAGTCGGCGGCCTGGAACGTGGCTGTCGGGGCCGGTTACCTGTTCATCGCGCTGCGGCGTACGCGGCCGTCGGGGCTGGTGCCGATGCTCACGGCCTTCGTCGGGATGCTGCTGCTGCTCTCGGTCAACGACCTGACGGCGGCCCGGGTGGATCTGGCCCGGCTGATCAGCCACGGCTTCGTGATCCTGGGCTACCTGCTGATCGTCGCCCTCTCGCGGATCCCGGGCGGGTTCGTCACCACGCCGCCCGGCTCGCGGGTCGCCGGTGGGAGCGCCTGGAGTGCCCGCTTCGGTGACGACGGAGACGACGACGAGCAACTGGCCGAGCCGTTCCGGCCCGGCCTGCGCCTGGTGCCGCCGGGGCCGATGACCGCCCAGCACGACGAACGCCAGGCCGCCTGAACGCTGAGCCCGCGTAAGCGCCGGGGCCGCCTGAGCGCCGGGCCGTTTTGAGTGCCCGGCCGTCCGAGCGCCGCGGGGCCGCGTGGACTCAGGGGCGCCGGGCCGTCCAAGCGCGCCGGGCCGTCGGAGCGAACGGCCGGGAGCGGGAGCCGGGCGGGTGCGGGGTCAGCGGGTGGGTGGACGGACGGAGAGTTCGCGCCAGTCGCCGGGGGCAGCCAGGAGCGCGCGGACCGTGTCGAGCGCAGCGTCCTCGGAGTCGTACTCGAAGAAGTGTGAGACGCCGTCGGCACCGCCCGCGCGCTGCTCGACATACCACTGGTCGCCGCTCACCCGCAGGTAGACATCTTTGCGGGCGGCGCGGCCCCATTTACCGTTCCACCAGTGTTTACGCTGCTCCATCCCGGCAGCGTATCGAACATCTGTTCGATACGCGCCGGACGGGGATGATCTTTTCGGGGAAAGTCAGCGAGGCGGTTCCTGCTGGTGACGGCCCGGAGTGTCGCCGTAACCACGCGTCTGCGACGACGACGACACCAGCGCGTCGCGGATCTGGGTGAGCAGGACGATGTCCTCGGCGGGGGCCTTCGGTGGCGGCTCCTCGCCGCGGCGCCGACGCTCGGCCAGCATGTTGAGCGGCAGGACGACGAAGAAGTAGAGCACGGCCGCGGTGATCAGAAAGGTGATCAGCGAGTTGAGGAACGTGGCGTAGTCGAATTCGACGTCACGGACCTTGAACTTGCCGGCGTCGAGCCCACTGCCGCCGCCCATGAGCTGGATCAGCGGCTTGATGAAGCCGTTGGTGAAGCCGGTGACGACCCCGGTGAACGCGGCGCCGATCACGACGCCGACCGCGAGGTCGACGACGTTGCCGCGCATGATGAAGTCTTTGAAGCCTTGGACCATCTTGTTCACGAAGCTCTCCCGCGCGCGCCGAGGTGTCAGTCCGCCCGCAGGTTCCCGCGACCGGTCGGCGACAAACTATCGCCGACCGGGACGACTCGGGAAGAGGCTGGGTCAGTCGAGGGCTGGTTCCTGAGCGGTTACCGCCTCGTCGACCGTCGGGTAGGTGCGCAGCACTTCGACCAGACCGCTGACCTCAAGGATGCGCAGAACCCCGCGCTGCGGGGCAGCCAGGCGGACCGTGCCGCCGGCGTCGTCAGTGCTGTTCTTGGCCCGGACGAAGACCGACAGCCCGGTGGAATCGCAGAAAGACACGTCGGCGAGGTCGAAGACCAGACGAGTGCGTCCCTTCTCAAGAAGGTCGCTGATCTGGTCCTGAAGCTGGGGCGCGGTGGCCATGTCCAGCTCGCCCGCGACCGACACGACGACCATGTCGGCGCGCTGTTCCGTTTGTACCGTCAGAGACATTCAGGACCTCCAGTTATGTGCTGAACGGTACTCCAAGAGGTGCGCCGCGCGCAGAACGGGGTTTATTTGGCTCGTAGCAAGCATCCGACCTGGCGATGGTAAAGTCCCGCCCGTTGCAGGGGAGATCTCTAGTCGGGAGGCAGCGGTGACGCTGAGTGCGGATGAGGCAGCCCGCTTTGCCGTGGTGCTGGACGACCATCAGGAAGCTCTGGTCACGTTCTGGACCGAGCGGGTGGCCGCCACGATGCGCGGCAGGCTGAGCCACGCCGAGCTCCAGCGGCAGAACGCCGAGTTGCGGCGTGCCTTCCAGCAGGCGCTGGCCGGTTCGGCCCAGGATCTGAGCGGTGAGGCCGCCGCCGAGTTGCGTGCGCAGCTCGCCGAGCTCTCCGCGACGCGGGCCCGGCAGGGCTTCAGCACCACCGAGACGGCCGTCAGCATCTTCTCGCTCAAGGACGCGGTCCTGGCCGCCCTCGATGCGCAGGGACAGGTGGATGCCGCCACTCTGCGTGACTACATCGCCTTCTCCTCGTTCGTGGACGAGGCGGCGCTGTTCACCTTCGACAGCTACGTGCGGGTCCGCGAGGAGCTGATCGCCGACCAGGCCGAGCAGCTGCTCGAGCTCTCCACGCCCGTGGTGAAGCTGTGGGAGGGCGTGGTCGCCGTCCCGCTGGTCGGCACGCTCGACTCGGCCCGGGCCCAGGTGGTCATGGAGCGGCTGCTCCAGACCCTGGTCGACACCGGATCGCCGTACGCGATCATCGACATCACCGGTGTGCCGGCCGTCGACACCCAGGTCGCGCAGCACATCCTCAAGACGGTGGTGGCGGCCCGGCTGATGGGCGCCGACTGCATCATCTCCGGCATCCGCCCGCAGATCGCGCAGACGATCGTGGCGCTCGGCATCGAGTTCGGCGACATCGCCACCAAGTCGTCGCTGGCCGACGCACTGCGGTACGTGCTCACGCAGACCGGCAAGAAGGCGCGCTGACATGGAGCGCGTTCCGGTTCTCAAGATCGGCGACATCCTCCTCGTCTCGATCCAGATCGACATGGAGGACCAGGTCGCCCTTCAGCTCCAGGAGGACCTGGCCGAGCGGATCGTCGCCACCGGCTGCCACGGCGTGATCATCGACATCAGCGCGCTGGACATCGTCGACTCGTTCGTCGGCCGCACCCTGGCCACGATCGCCGCCATCTCCAGGGTGCTCGACGCCGAGACCGTGGTGGTCGGCATGCGCCCCGCGGTCGCGATCACGCTGGTCGAGCTGGGTCTGTCCCTGCCCGGCATCCGGACGGCGCTCAACGTCGAGCTCGGCATGGAGATGCTGGCCCGCGAGCGCGACGACCACGGCGGCGGCGACGAGGAGACAGACGGCCCGGAGGGCGCCGAGACACCCGCGGTACCGGCACCGTGAACGAGCCGGGCCGGCGGATCGAGGTCGTCTCCGACCAGGACGTGGTCCGGGTCCGGCAGCAGGTACGCACGCTTGCCGTCGCGGTAAAGCTGTCGCTCGTCGACCAGACCAAGATCGTCACTGCGGCCAGCGAGCTGGCCCGCAACACTCTGGTCTACGGCGGGGGCGGCTGGGTCGAGGTGGAGCCGGCCGACAACGGCCGGCGCAAAGGCATCCGCATCGTTTTCAGCGATCAGGGACCGGGTATCGCGGACCTCGACCTGGCCTTCACCGACGGCTACACCACCGGCGGGGGCCTCGGTCTCGGGCTGAGCGGCGCGCGGCGACTCGTCGACGAATTCGACATCGTCACCGCGGTCGGCGAAGGTACGACGATTACCGTTACCAAGTGGTGCCGATGAGCGGAGGCGCGGTGGCGTCGCTACCCGAAGGGCTTCTCGACGGGGGAGTCTGGTTCCGGGTGGAAGCCGCCCCGACCGCCTCCGCCGTGCGCCGAACGGCCGAGCGGCTCGCCGTCGAGCTGGGTCTGCCCGAGCCCCGGGTCGCCCACCTCTCGATCGTGGCCGCCGAACTGGCCGGCAACCTGGTCAAGCACGCCACCGAGGGCGTTCTTCTCGTGCGGGCGGTGCGCACGGCCGAACAGGCCGGTGTCGAGCTCGTCGCGATCGACCGCGGCCCGGGCATGGCCGATCTGGTCGCCTCGGTCGGTGACGGGCACTCCACCGCGGGCACGCTCGGCATCGGGCTCGGCGCGATCGTGCGCCAATCCTCCTGGTACGACCTGCACTCCGTACCGGGCAAGGGCACCATCCTGGCCGCGCAGGTCTGGCCGGCCGAACCGCCGAAGCCGGCCTGGGTGGCCGGACTGACCCGGCCCCTCACCGGGGAGCCGGTCAGCGGCGACGCCTTCTCCGTCCGCGATGTTGAGGGCCGCCGCCAGGTGATGATGTGTGACGGGCTCGGGCACGGCGGACTCGCCGCGGCGGCCTCGCACGAAGCGGTCCGCGCGTTTCAGGAGGCCCCTGCCGTCCCGCCCGCGGCGGTACTCGACCGTCTGCACCGCCGGATGAGCCACACCCGGGGCGCCGCCGTGGCCGTCGCCGAGCTCGACGCCGACGCCGGTCTGGTCCGGTACGCGGGCCTGGGCAACATCGCCGGCACGGTGATCTCGTCCGACGGCTCGCGTCGGGGCATGGTCTCGCTGCCGGGCATCGCCGGTCACCAGCGACGCCAGATCCGGGAGTACGACTATCCGATCACCCCGGACGCTGTCGTGCTCATGCACTCCGATGGCGTGGTCGACCGGTGGAACCCGTCCGACTACCCGGGGCTGCTCATCCGTTCTCCGCTGGTGATCGCGGCGACGGTGCTGCGCGACGCGGGTGTGCGCCGGGACGACGCCGGTGTGCTCGTGGCCCGGCTGCCATGATCGGTGCCCCGGAGCCGCTGATGCGCCTGCGGCTGCGCGTTGAGCAGGACCTCTTCGTGGTCCGTCAGCTCGGCCGGGAGGTGGCCCGCGAGGTCGGCCTGGAGCAGCAGGACCAGACCCGGCTCGCGACCGCGCTGAGCGAGGTGGGGCGCGTGATCATGGCGGGTGGATCGGGTGCCGATGTGACGTTCGCTGTGCGCCAGGACGGGGTACACACCGCCATCCAGGTGGCGGTCGAGAGTCCGTCCCCCGGAGACGGGCCCAGGTTGCGGGACGGGCTCGCCCATGTAGGCCGCCTGGTGGACAAGTTGGAGGTCGAGGACGGTGAGACCGGTACGGTCGTGTGGATGGCCCGACGTCTACCGGCCAGTGTGCCGCGGCTGACCCCGGACCGGATGGACGAGATCCGTGCCGGGCTGGGCCGGCACGTCCCCAGCAGCCCCGTCGACGAGTTGCACGTGCAGAATCAGCAACTCATCGCCGCTCTCGACGAGGTGCGCTCGCAGCGTGACGAACTGGCTCGCCTCAACGCCGAGCTGGAAGAGACCAACCGCGGCGTCATGGCGTTGTACCACCAGCTCTCCGAAGAGCTGGATGAGACCAACCGCGGCGTGGTGGCGCTCTACGCCGAGCTCGACGACAAGTCCGAGCAGCTCGCCTCGGCCAACGAGGCCAAGAGCCGGTTCCTGGCCAACGTCAGCCACGAGCTGCGCGCCCCGGTGACCGCGGTCATCGGGCTCAGCCGTCTGCTGGCCGACGGCGCCTCCGATCCGCTCACCGAGGAGCAGGAACGCCAGGTCGGACTGATCCGCAGCTCCGCCGGCGACCTGCTGACCCTGGTCAACGACCTGCTCGACCTGGCCAAGGCCGAGGCCGGCCGGATCGAGCCGAACTGGGAGCAGGTCGACCTGCGGGCGATGTTCGGCCAGCTGCGGGGGACGCTGCGGCCGCTGGCCACCCGGCCCGAGGTCGACTTCCGCATCGACGAGCCGGCGGTGGCGTCGATACGTTCCGACGAGGTGCTGCTCGCACGGGTGCTGCGCAACCTGCTCACCAACGCGCTCAAGTTCACCGCCGAGGGCGAGGTGCGCCTCAGCGTGCGTGCGGTGGGCGCCGACCTCGAGTTCACCGTCACCGACACCGGCACCGGCATCCCGGCCGAACTGCTCGAACGCATCTTCGAGGAGTTCTATCAGGTGCCGGGCAGCAAGGCGCTCAGCGGAAAGGGCACCGGCCTGGGCCTGCCCTACGCGCGACGGCTGGCCGCCATTCTCGGTGGCGCCCTGCGGGCCGAATCCACAGTCGGCGGGGGGAGCACCTTCACGCTACGGCTGCCGGCGTCATGAAAACGGGCACCGTACTCGTCGTCGACGACAGCGCCACCAAGCGCTATCTGCTGGTCAGCTGGCTGACCCGGGCCGGCTTCACGGTCCGCCAGGCCGAGACCGGTGGCGAGGCGTTGCGCCTGCTGCCGGGCTCGGACGTCGAGCTGGTGGTCCTCGATGTCAAGCTGCCCGACATGAGCGGGTTCGACGTCTGCGAGACGATCAAGACCGATCCCGCGTACGGCGCGTTGCCCGTCATCCACGTGTCGGCCCACGCGGTCGACGTCGTCGACCGCACCCAGGGCCTCAACCGGGGCGCCGACGCCTATCTGGTCGAGCCGATCGAGCCCGACGAGCTGATCGCCACCGCCCAGGCCGTGCTGCGCTACTACTCGGCTCGGCGGCGCGCCGAGTCGCTGGCCGAGCGCATGGTGCGGCTGGCCGAGGCGACGTTGGCGATCAACACGTCCACCACGCTGACCGGCCTGCTCGAGGCGGCCGCGGCCGGAGCGCACGAGATCTTCGGCGGCCCCGTCGTGGTGCTCGCCGATGGGGTGGACGGCGAGGGTCTGGCCGTGACGGGCTCACCCCCGGTCGTACGCCCGTGGTCCCTGCCCGACGAGAACGTCGGCGTCGGGTCGCTGGTGCGCACCGACGACGCCGCCGCCTGGGACATGGTCACCTGGCCTGAGGGCGAATCGGTGACCGTGGCCGCGGCCCGCCTGCGCACCGACCGGCCGCCCGTCTACGTGGCCGTGCCCACCAGCAGCCAGAACCCCGGCTTCCCGGTGCTGCGCCAGTTGTCCCAGACGGTCGCGGCGGCGGTCGAGGCGCAGCGCTCGTACGACGAGGAACACCGCATCGCCGTCACCCTGCAGCGCAGCCTGCTGCAGTCGCGGCTGCCCGAAGTGCCCGGGCTCGAGCTGACCATGCGCTACGAGCCGGCGGGCGCGCAGACCGAGGTGGGCGGCGACTTCTACGAGCTCACCATGCTCGACGGCCGGCTGCTGGTGGCCATCGGCGACGTCGCCGGCCACTCGCTGCACGCCGCGACGGTGATGGCCGAGGTGCGGCACGCCGTCCGGGCGTACGCGGTCGAGGGCCATCCGCCGGGCACGGTGCTCACCCTGGTCAACCGGTTCATGCGGACGGTGTTGCCGGCCGACTCGGCCACCATCTGCCTGCTCACGCTCGAACCGGCGACCGGACGGATCCGGCTGGCCAGCGCCGGCCATCTGCCGCCGCTGCTGCACACCGACGAGGGCGTGCGCTTCCTCGAGCCGCACGGCCCGCTGCTCGGCATCAACGCGCCCCGGCCCGAAGACCTCGAGTTCGTGCTGCCGCCGGGCGGGACGCTCGTGCTCTACACCGACGGCCTGGTCGAGCGCCGCGACGCCGACATCGACGTCGGCCTGGCCGCGCTGGCCGAGGCCTCGGCGACGGTCGAGTCCAACCTGGACGCCTTCTCGCGGCGGCTGATGACCGAGCTCGGCGGCGCCGGGCAACAGGCCGACGACATCGCGATCGTCGCCCTGCGCCGCCGGTGACGGTCGGCTATCGCCCCGCGCGGCCGAGAACGTCCAGGGTCCAGGCCAGCACGAAGGCCTCTTCCTTCCAAGCGTCGTAGCGGCCGCTCGGGCCCGCGTGGCCGGCGCCCATCTCGGTCTTGAGCAGGTAGGCGCCGTCGGGGGCGACGGCACGCAGGCGGGCGATCCACTTGGCCGGCTCGTGGTAGAGCACGCGGGTGTCGTTGAGGCTCGTCATCGCCAGGATCCGGGGGTACTGGAGCTTCGCGACGTTCTCGTACGGGCTGTACGACTTCATGTACGCGTAGACGTCGGCCGACTCGATCGGGTTGCCCCACTCTTCCCACTCGGTCACCGTGAGCGGCAACGACGGGTCGAGGATCGTGTTGAGCGGGTCGACGAACGGCACCTCGGCCACGATGCCGGCGAACGCTTCGGGCGCCAGGTTGGCGATCGCGCCCATCAGCAGGCCGCCGGCCGAGCCGCCGCGGGCGACCAGGCGCTCGGGCGACGTCCAGCCTTCGCGGACGAGGGCCTGGGCACACGCCACGAAGTCGGTGAACGTGTTCCGCTTGGCCAGCAGCTTGCCCTCCTCGTACCACCGGCGGCCCATCTCGCCGCCGCCGCGCACGTGCGCGATGGCATAGACGACGCCGCGGTCGAGCAGCGAGAGGCGGGCGATCGAGAAGTACGGGTCGATGCTGTGCTCGTACGAGCCGTAGCCGTAGAGCAGGGCCGGCGCGGAACCATTGCGCGGCGCGTCCTTGCGCGCCACGATCGAGATCGGCACCCGGGTGCCGTCGGGCGCCGTCGCCCACTCGCGGAACTGCTCGTAGTCGCCGGGCTCGTAGCCCCCCAGCACCGGCTTGCGCTTGCGCAGCACCATCGAGCGGGTCACCAGGTCGACGTCGTAGACCGAGTCGGGCGTGACCATCGAGGCGTAGCTGATCCGGACGGACGCGGTGTCGTACTCGGGATTGCCGGCGAGCCCGACGCTGTAGAGCGGCTCGGGGAATTCCATGTCGTAGAAGTCGGTGCTGCCGTCGCCCATCACGCGCAGACCGGTCAGCCCGTCGCGCCGCTGGGAGATGACGATGTGGCGGACGAACGCGTCGACCGACTCGAGGCGGGTGCCGGGCTCGTGCGGGATCAACTCGACCCAGTCGCCGGGGTTGTCGGCCGACGTGTAGGCCAGGGCGAAGTCTTCGGCGTCCTTGTTGTGCAGCACGAGGAAGCGGTGGCCGTGGTGCTCGATCGAGTACTCGACGCCGTGCTCGCGGGGGGCGATCAGCGTGGGCTCAGCCTCGGGGGTGTTGGCCGGAATGACCCGTACCTCGGACGTGATTTTGCTCTGCGCGTCGATGACCAGGAACTTCTCGCTGCGGGTGAGCCCGACGCCGACCCAGAAGCGCTCGTCCGGCTCCTCGAAGACGATCACGTCGTCGGTCGCGGGACGGCCGACCGTGTGGCGCCACACGCGGTGGGGGCGCCACGCCTCGTCGACTGTGGTGTAGAAGAGCGCGCCGGCGTCGGCCGACCAGGCGCTGCCGTACGACGTGCCGGGCACCTCGTCGGCCAGCACCTCGCCGGTACGCAGGTCCTTGATGCGCAGCGTGAAGCGCTCGTCGCCGGAGAAGTCGGTCGAGTAGGCGAGCCAGTTGCCGTCGACGCTGACGTCGAAGGTGCCCAGCGCGAAGAAGTCGCTGCCCTCGGCGAGCGCGTTGCCGTCGAGCAGCACCTGCTCGCCGGGCTGGTCGGCGGCCGACGGCGGGTCGGTCTGGCCGGGCTCGACCGGCACCCGGCAGTGGATGCCGTACTGCTTGCCCTCTTCGGTGCGCGTGTAATACCAGTAGCCGCCCTTGCGGCTGGGCACCGACAGATCGGTTTCCTGCGTGCGGCGCTTGATCTCGTTGAAGATCGTGTCCCGTAGCCCGCTCAGGTGCGCCGTCGCCCGCTCGGTGAAGGCGTTCTCAGCCTCCAGATAGGCGACGGTCTGCGGATTTTCCTTGTCGATCAGCCAGGCGTACTCGTCGGTGACGGTGTCGCCGTGATGAGTGCGCTCGTGGGTCGCCTGCTGGGCGGTGGGCGGGCTGTCGGCAGTCGGATTCGTCACGAGCCCTACGTTACCGGGCGGTCCGGTTTCCCCGACTTTTTTTGCTTCTTGCGGCCGCGACCGTGCCCGTTCGAACATGTGTACGATATGCCAGAGTGGACGATCTTCGAGGACTTTGGGGTTCGAGGGCGTGGGGAAACGGGACGTGAGTGAGCCATCAGGAGATCAGATTCTGAGCGCGCTTGTGGATATCTGCGGTCCCGATTACGCCCGCGTCGCCCGGTCGATCGACACGGTCGGTGGCCGCCGGGCCGGCTTCGTCGCGGTGCCCGCCACCGTCCAGGCCGTGGCCGATGTGCTGCGCCTGGTCGCCGACCGCGGACTCAGTGTGCTGCCCCGCGGCAGCGGTTCCAAGATCAATTGGGGCAAGCCCCACGAAGGCGTCGACGTGCTGCTCGACACCGGCCGGCTGAGCGGACTGTGGAGCCATCAGGTCGAGGGCGCCACCGTCGAGGTGGCCACCGGCACCCCGGTCCGCGCTCTGCAGGCGGCCCTGGCGTTGCAGAGCCAGCGGCTGCCGGTCGACCCGCCGTCGCGCACGGCCACGGTCGGCGGCATGCTCGCAGTCAACGAGTCCGGCCCACTGCGCTACCGCTTCGGCACCCCGGCCGAATACGTGACCAGCGTGGCCTACGTGGACAGGGCGGGCGAGGCCGCCGACTCCGACGGTGAGGACGGCCGTCCCGGGCTGGCCGAGATCAGCGGCGTGATCACCGCGGCGTCGCTGCGCCTCGAGCCGCTGCCCGCGGCCCGGCGCTGGGCCGGCATCGCGGTGCCCACCCCGCTGCAACTGGGCAAACTGGTCGGCGCGGCCGAAGAGCTCGAGCCCAGCGCGATCGAGGTCGACCTGCCGGTCGGCGGCCAGGGCGGCACGCTGGCCGTGCTGTTCGAGGGTTCCGAGGCCGCGGCGGTCGAGCAGGCCGAGCGGCTGGCCGCCGCGTGGGGCGCCGGGGCCGTGGTCACGGCGATCGCGCCGCCGTGGTGGGGTGCCTACCCGTTCCGGCGCGACGACGTGGCGCTGCGGCTCTCGGTGTCGGCGGCCGACCTGCCGGCGACGCTCTACGCGCTGGGCGACGCGGCTGGGTTCGCCGTGCCGGTGCGCGGGTCGGCCGGGCTGGGCCGGGTGCACGCCGTGCTGCCCGCGCGGGCCACGCCGGCCCAGATCACGGGCATCGTCGAAAGCGTCCGGCACGTCCTGCTGGCACGAGGCGGCCGGGCCGTCATCGTCTCAGCGCCACCCGAACTGGCCCGCGAACTCGACATGGCCGGCCGCCTCGACTTCTTCTGAGGTTGTGGATAACCCCGCTCGGCTCCTTGACATTCGCGTAGCGTCCGCACCCAACGCCCTTGGGTGGGCGGGGGAGGCGGTGGCTCACCGGCAAGATCAGGTTCGGCCGGGTCAGTGCAGGACGGCGTAGCGGTGCTCGGCCGCGTGCCGCTCGGGCAGGGGCTCGCTGCCGACGGCGTAGGTGAGGTAGGCGAAGCGGCCGATCTGCGCGGTGCCGGTGAGGGCCAGGTGCTGCGCGGTCAGGTGGCGGGGCAGCAGCGGGGCGCCGCCGCCGAGCACGACCGGCGCGATGCCGAGGATGATCTCGTCGAGCAGGCCCTGGTCGACGAACTGGCCGACCAGGTCGCCCCCGCCGACCAGCCAGACGTTCTTGCCCTTGGCCGCCACCAGCATCGCCTCGTGCACGCGCTTCACGTCGCCGCTGACCATGAAGATGTTGGCGTCCGGCACGAGCGGCAGCTCGCGGTTGGCGAAGACCCAGCACGGGGCGTCGCCGTACAGGTCGTGCCAGTTCTGCGGCTCGGCCAGCACGTTGTCGTTCGCCAGCACCCATTCGTACGTGGTCGCGCCCATGGCGAACGCGCCGACGCCCGCGAAGAAGCCGCCGAAAGGATTCTCGTTGCCCCCGTCGACGTCGAAGAGCCACTCCAGCGAGTTGTTCTCGTCGGCGATATAGCCGTCGATGCTCGTCGCCGTGTAGTACTGCGTTTTCGCCATGACAAACACCATGCCACGAAATAGTCGGGCGAAAGGGGCGAATCGGCGGCTGAAGGGGGAGCTCTCAGGCGTCGTTGCGGAGGACGAGGATCGCGATGTCGTCGCGTGGCTCCTCGACCGAGAAGTTGATCGTGGTAGAGCGCAGCCGGGCCGCCATCACCTCGGCCGGATAGCCGGCCAGCGGGCCCGCGGCGTCGCGCAGCCGGGCTGTGCCGAACAGCTCGCGCCCGCGCCGCCGCTCGGTCACACCGTCGGTGTAGAAGATCAGCGAGTCGCCCGGCTGGAGCTGCACCTCGACGTCGGGCGAGGTGATCGACTCGAGCAGGCCGAGCGCCGTTCCGCCCTCGCCGACGAACGACGTCTTGCCGTCCGCGTGCACCAGAACCGCACGGTCGTGCCCGGCCAGATGCAGGGCGACCGAGAGCACGTTGTCGGGTGAGCGGGTCACCGAGGCCATCGCCAGCGTGCAGTAGCGCCCGCCGCCCCGCTGGACCAGCGTCCGGTTGACCCGGCAGAGGATCTCGGTCATCGGCTTGCCGTCGTCGACCAGGATGCGGATCACGTCACGCACCAGGCCGGTCACCGTGGCCGCCTGCACACCCTTGCCCGACACGTCGCCCACCACGACCAGCCAGGTGTCGTCGCCGGAGGGCACCACGTCGTAGAAGTCGCCGCCGACCTCGGAGCCGGTCGGCACGTACTCGGCGGCGAAGCCGATGCCCTCGACCCGGGGCAGCGCCGGGGGCAGGAGCGAGGCCTGGAGCGTACGCGCGACCTTGTGCCTCTCGTCGTGGATGCGGGCGTTGTCGATGGCCAGGGCGGCGCGACGGGCCACATCTTCCAGCACGGCCACCTCGTCGGCGTCGTGCCGCAGCCGATGGTGACGGCCCACCGCCAGCGTGCCCAGACGGGTGCCCCGGGCGACCAGCGGCACCGCGAAGCCCTCGGTCGGCGCGCCCAGCATCACCTGGGTGCCGAGGCGGGACGCCTCCTCGAGCCGGGTCAGGATCGAGTCGGGCCCGGTCTCGGCCAGGATCTCGTGCAGCTGGGCCAGGGCGCCCTCGTCGGCGTGGGTGGCCGCGGCCAGCTGCAGCCGGCCCCAGGCGTCGGTGGTGTGCACCGCGCACCACTGGCCCAGCCGCGGCACCACCAGCTGCGGGATCAGCGCCATCGTGAGGTTGACGTCGAGCGACTGGGCGAGCAGCTCACTCGCCTCGGCCAGGAACGTCAGCCAGGTCTGCCGGCGCAGGTCGGCCCGGCGCAGGCGGTCGTTCTCGAGGTGCAGCGAGAAGCGCTCGGCGACCAGTGTGGCCAGCGGCTGGGCGTAGCCGACGGGGGACGCGTCGAGTTCGAGGTCACCCGAATAGGGCCGTTGCACGGCGAGCGGCACCCGGATCGTGTCGGCGTCGTCGCGCGGGGCCCGGCCGTAGCGGGCCAGCAGCTGGCGGCCGCCGCCGTCGCCGCGGTCGAGCCGGATCAGCCCGCCGGCGGCGCCGGTCAGCCGGGCCAGTTGGGCGAGCAGGTCGGCCGCGAACTCGGCGACCCCCTCCTCGGACTGGCGCTCGGGCTGCACGTGCAGCAGGGCGGTCAGTGCGCCCAGGCTGGGTGTGCCGCTCTCGGCGGACGTCGCCGGCACCACCGACGAGACCTCGCTGGTCGGTTCGCGCTCGAGGCGGAACCAGACACCCTTGCCCGTACCCTCGTGCACCGTGCCCCAGCGGCGCGCGAAATGGTCGACCAGCAGCAGGCCGCGGCCGCGCTCGGCGACCTCGCCGATGTCGACGGTCTCGTTGCGCGGGCCGACCGCCAGTTGCTCGACCGGGCCGGGCGCGAAGTCGGTGACCGTCACGGTCAGCCCCGTGGCGTCGGAACGCACCTCGATGTCGAGCTCGGTGTTCGCGTGCACCACCGCGTTGGTGGACAGCTCAGTGGTCAGCAGCAGCGCCTCGTTCAGGAGCGTTTCGAGCCCCGACTCCTCGAGCACGGAGCGTACGAGAGCACGCGCCGCCGCTGGTGTGCGCCGGTCGTTGGGCAGCCGGACACGCCGGAGCAGCCCACCCGCCGGGGTGTCCGAGATCGCATCGGTCTCCACTGACACGCATGCATCCTCTCCTGCCGGCGGGCCTGTGCACAAAGTCGTCTCTCGCATTGACCCGGTCGGGCGAGAGAGGATAGGGAGCCCACCAAGGATGGACAGCGAGTGAGGACAGCATGACCGCGGCCAAAGAAGCCAGCGTCGGCATGCCCGACGACACCGCAGTGCTCGGTGAACTCGCCGAGGCCCTGCGGCGCGTTCGCCGTGGCGATCTCAAGGTTCGGCTGCCCCGCCGCAGCGGTTCTCCGGGCGAGGTCGCCGACGCGTTCAACGAGGTGGTCTCACTTCAGGAGCGGCAGAATCTCGACCTGAGACGGATCAGCCGCATCGTCGGCCGCGACGGCCGTCTCACCGAGCGCCTGGACGACGAGGGTCTCGACGGGGCCTGGGCCGACAGCGTCCGCTCGGTGAACGCTCTGATCGACGATCTGGGCCGCCCGACGACGGAGATCTCCCGCGTTATCGTGGCCGTCGCCGAAGGCGACCTGTCGCAGCACATGGCGCTCGAGATGGACGGGCGACCCCTACGGGGTGAATTTCTGCGCATCGGCCGCACCGTCAACACGATGGTCGACCAGCTCTCGTCGTTCGCCGACGAGGTGACCCGGGTGGCCCGCGAGGTGGGCACCGAGGGCGAGCTGGGCGGCCAGGCCGACGTACGCGGAGTGGCCGGCACCTGGAAAGACCTGACCGACTCGGTCAACACGATGGCGTCCAACCTGACCCACCAGGTGAGATCGATCTCACAGGTGGCCACGGCCATGGCCCGGGGTGATCTGTCCCAGAAAATCACGGTTTCCGCGCGTGGTGAGGTGGCCGAGCTCGCCGACACCATGAACGGGGTGACCGACACCCTGCGGCTCTTCGCCGAGCAGGTGACCCGGGTCGCCCGCGAGGTCGGCACCGAGGGCAAGCTGGGCGGCCAGGCCGAGGTGCCCAACGTGGCCGGCACCTGGAAGGACCTCACCGACTCGGTGAACTCGATGGCGTCCAACCTGACGAGTCAGGTGCGCAACATCGCCCAGGTCTCGACGGCGGTGGCCAAGGGTGACCTGTCGCAGAAGATCACGGTGGCCGCGCAGGGCGAGATCCTCGAGCTCAAGGACACGGTCAACACGATGGTCGACCAGCTCTCGTCGTTCGCCGACGAGGTGACCCGGGTGGCCCGCGAGGTGGGCACCGAGGGCCGGCTGGGCGGTCAGGCGCAGGTGCGCGGGGTCTCCGGCACGTGGCGCGACCTCACCGAGAACGTGAACCAGCTCGCCGCCAACCTCACCGACCAGGTGCGCAACATCTCCCAGGTCTCGACGGCGGTGGCCAAGGGTGACCTGTCGCAGAAGATCACGGTTGACGCCCGCGGCGAGATCCTCGAGCTCAAGAGCACGATGAACACGATGGTCGACCAGCTCTCGTCGTTCGCTGACGAGGTGACCCGGGTGGCCCGCGAGGTGGGTTCCGAGGGCAAGCTGGGCGGCCAGGCGCAGGTGCAGGGCGTCTCGGGCACGTGGCGCGACCTCACCGACAACGTGAACTACATGGCCTCCAACCTGACCAGCCAGGTCCGCAACATCGCCAGCGTCACCACGGCGGTGGCCAAGGGTGACCTGTCGCAGAAGATCACGGTTGACGCCCGCGGCGAGATCCTCGAGCTCAAGTCGACGGTCAACACCATGGTCGACCAGCTCTCGTCGTTCGCCGACGAGGTGACCCGGGTGGCCCGCGAGGTGGGTTCCGAGGGCAAGCTGGGCGGCCAGGCGCAGGTGCGCGGCGTGGCCGGCACCTGGCGCGACCTCACCGACAACGTGAACTCGATGGCCTCCAACCTCACCGGCCAGGTGCGCAACATCGCCCAGGTCTCGACGGCGGTGGCCAAGGGTGACCTGTCGCAGAAGATCACGGTCGACGCCCAGGGCGAGATCCTCGAGCTCAAGAACACCGTCAACACCATGGTCGACCAGCTCTCGTCGTTCGCCGACGAGGTGACCCGGGTGGCCCGCGAGGTGGGTTCCGAGGGCAAGCTGGGCGGCCAGGCGCAGGTGCGCGGCGTGGCCGGCACCTGGCGCGACCTCACCGACAACGTGAACTACATGGCATCCAACCTGACGGCCCAGGTGCGCAACATCGCCTCGGTGACCACCGCGGTGGCCAAGGGTGACCTGTCGCAGAAGATCACGGTCGACGCCCGCGGCGAGATCCTCGAGCTCAAGGACACCGTCAACACGATGGTCGACCAGCTCTCCAGCTTCGCCACCGAGGTCACCCGGGTCGGCCGCGAGGTCGGTGTCGAGGGCAAGCTGGGCGGCCAGGCCCAGGTCAAGGGCGTCTCGGGTACGTGGCAGGACCTCACCGACAACGTCAACCAGCTCGCCTCGACGCTGACCATCCAGCTGCGCGCGATCGCCGAGGTGTCCACCGCCGTGACCCGCGGTGACCTGACCCAGAGCATCGCGGTCGAGGCCCAGGGCGAGGTCGCCGAGCTGAAGGACAACATCAACCAGATGATCGTCACGCTCCGCGAGACGACCAAGGCCAACGCCGAGCAGGGCTGGCTCGACTCGAACCTGGCCCGCATCGGCGGCCTGCTGCAGGGGCAGCGTGATCTCGGCGAGGTCTGCCGCATGATCATGACCGAGGTGACCCCGCTGGTCGACGCCCAGCTCGGCGCGTTCTTCCTGGTCGACAACGAGCAGGCGGTCATGCGGCTGCGGCTGGCGGCGTCGTACGGCTACGTCGCCCGCAACCACGAGGTGACCTTCGGCCCGGGCGAGGGGCTGGTCGGCCAGGCTGCCGTCTCACGTCGCACGATCCGGGTCCGGGCCACCCACGACGGCATCCTGACCATGCGTTCCGGGCTGATGTCGATGCCGCCGAACGACCTGGTGGTGCTGCCGGTGCTGTTCGAGGGCGAGATGCTGGGGGTGATCGAGTTCGCCTCGGTGGCCACCTTCTCGGGCCTGCATCTGACGTTCCTCGAGCGGCTGGTCTCCACCATCGGCGTCGCTCTCAACACCATTCAGGCCAACCGGCGTACGGAGGAACTGCTCTCCCAGTCGCAGCGGCTGGCCCGCGAGATGCAGGACCAGTCGGCCGAGCTCCAGCGCACCAACGCCGAACTGGAGGACAAGGCCCAGCTGCTCAGCGAGCAGAAGGCCAACATCGAGACCAAGAACCGCGAGATCGAGCAGGCCCGCCGCGGCCTGGAGGAGAAGGCGCAGCAGCTCAGCCGGGCCAGCGCCTACAAGTCCGAGTTCCTGGCCAACATGAGCCACGAGCTGCGCACCCCGCTCAACTCGCTGCTCCTGCTGGCCCGCCTGCTGGCCGACAACCCCGACACCAACCTGACCGACAAGCAGATCGAGTTCGCCCGCACCATCTTCAGCGCCGGCACCGACCTGCTCTCACTGATCGACGACATCCTCGACCTCGCCAAGATCGAGGCGGGCCGGATGGACGTCGAGCCCGACCAGGTCGACTTCGACGGCGTCCGCAGCTACGTCGAGCAGGCCTTCGCCCCGCAGGCCAACGAGAAGGGCCTGGAGTTCCGGGTCTGGCTCCAGCCGGGGCTGCCCGAGTCGATCCTCACCGACGCCCAGCGGCTCCACCAGATCCTGCGCAACATGCTCTCCAACGCGGTCAAGTTCACCGACACCGGCTCGGTCACGCTGAGCATCTTCGGCGCCCCGCCCGAGACCGACTTCGAGATCCCGGCCCTGGCCGCGGCCCGGCAGGTGATCGCGTTCGCGGTGACCGACACCGGCATCGGCATCAACGACGAGAAGCTGGCGATCATCTTCGAGCCGTTCCAGCAGGCCGACGGCACGACCACCCGCAAGTACGGCGGCACCGGCCTCGGCCTGTCGATCAGCCGCGACCTGGCCGCCCTGCTCGGCGGCACGATCGTGGTCTCGTCCCGGCCCGGCGAGGGCTCGACGTTCACGCTCTACATGCCGGACGCGCTCAGCGCCGAGGCGATCCCGCCGCTGAGCCTGCCCACGCTGCCGTCGACCACGGTGGTCGTGCAGCCGGCGCCGGCGCCGATCGACGTCCCGCTCATGGAGATGCCGGTGCTGCACCAGCGGGCCGAGCTGGAGGGTCACGTGGTGAGCCCGGCGAGCCGCCAGCTCGACGGCGCGACCGTGTTGATCATCGACGACGACGTGCGCAACGTCTTCGCGCTGACCAGCGCGCTCGAGATGCACGGGCTCAACGTTCTGTACTCCGACAACGGGGTGGACGGCGTCCGCCTGCTGGGCGAGCACCCCGAGGTCGACATCGTTCTGATGGACGCGATGATGCCCGACCAGGACGGCTACGAGACCACCCGCGGCATCCGGCGCAACCAGCGCTTCCAGGATCTGCCGGTAGTGTTTCTGACGGCGAAGGCCATGCCCGGCGACCGGGAGTCGGCCCTCGCGGCCGGCGCCAGCGACTACATCACCAAGCCCGTCGACCTCGACGAGCTGATCGAACTGATGGCCCGTTGGGTGAACGCCGACAAGACGACGGAGCCGGACCGGGGCTGAGCGGAGCCCACGGAGAGGATGGGGTGTGGCCGAGCGCGCGAAGGCCCTGCTGGTCGACGACCGCAAGGACAACCTGCTGGCCCTGGAGGCGATCCTTCAGGGCCTGCCGGTGACCGCGGTCGCCGTCGAGAGCGGCGAGGCCGCGCTGAAGCAGTTGCTCACCGACGACTTCGCGGTGATCCTGCTCGACGCGCAGATGCCCAACATGGACGGCTTCGAGACGGCCGGCCACATCAAGCGGCGGGAACGCACCCGGCACGTGCCGATCCTGTTCCTCACCGCCGCCGACCGCGACGCCCAGCTCGCTCTGCGGGGCTACGCGGTCGGCGCGGTGGACTACCTCACCAAGCCGTTCGACCCGTGGGTCCTGCGGGCCAAGGTCTCCATCTTCGTCGACCTCTGGAACAAGACCCAGCTGCTCAAGTCCCAGGCCGAGGCGAGCCGCGAGCGTGAGGCGCAGTGGCAGCGGCTCACCGACACGGTCGACGAGGCGGCCCGGGCGCTGCGCGGCGGCGGCGACGAGGCCGCCGCCGAGGCGCTGGCCCTGCTGGAAAAGGCCCGCTGGGGAAGTTAGACGTTCGCGTACGGTGTGAGGACGCTCGTCAGGAGTGGCCGGAGCACCGACTTCGGCCGCGCGCCGGCCAGTCGTTGCGTCACCACGCCGTTTTGGAAGATCAGCAGCGTCGGCAACGACATGATCCCGTGCGCCCGGGCGGTCTCCGGGTTCTCGTCGGCGTTCAGCGCGGTGATCACCAGCCGGCCGGCGAACTCCGGCTGAAGCTCGGCCAGCGTGCGGGCCATGGGTCCGCAGGGCGGGCACCACTCGGCCCACACGTCGACGGCGACCGGAACATCGGCCTCGGCGAGGAAAGAGCCGATGGTGGCATCGGTCAGGGCTGGCAGGTCTGGGTGTGACATGGCGACTCCCGGTGTGCGACGGCCTCGTCCAACTGGGCGCGCAACTGCTGCCGGAGGTCGGTGAGCTGCCCGATGAAGCCGTCCACTTCGGCCAGCTTGCGGCGCAGTACCAGCACCGAGTCGGGACAGACGTGGCCCGCCTCGTTCCCGGCTCGCAGGCACGCGACGAAGGGGCGGATGTCCTCCAGGCCGAACCCGGCCGCGAGCAGCGACCGGATCTCGTGCACCACGCGCAGCTCGGCGTCCTCGTACTGGCGGTAGCCGTTGGCGTCCCGTTCGGCCCGCACGAGTCCGTGCTGTTCGTAGTAGCGCAGGGCCCGCGTGCTCGTTCCGGCCCGCGTCGCCAGCTCCCCGATCAACATCCCGGTTGTCCCCTCGTCGTCACCCGACGCTAGACATTGACACCGGCGTCAAGGCAACCCCCAGGGAATCCCTCCGGGAATGCCTCAGGCCGTGCTGCTGATCATGAGGGCGCTGCGGAGACCGGTGATATCGAGCACTCGCAGCAGGAAGTCGCCCACGTTCGCGAGCGCCAGGACAGAACGGGCATGTTGGGCCTTGCGGCTGAGCACCACGAGCGTGCCGAGCCCCTGGGAATCGCAGAAGGTCACGCCGGCCATGTCGAGCACGATGCGGGCCGGCGGCTCGGCCAATGTCTCGTTGACCAGGGTCGACAGGTTCGTGACCGTGAGCACGTCGATTTCCCCGGCGAGGTGGAAGATGACCTCGTCGGGTGCGCGCTCAACCGTGATCGACAGCTCGGGTCGTTCCACCGGGCCAGCCTATCGCCTGCACGCCTGTTCGGCCTGTTGGGCGCGAGCGTATCGGGGCGTTCCCGACATCGGGGCCGGACGCTTTCGGTCATCCTCGGGTGATGTGAGGAACCCTCTTGAGATTCTTGCCGGACCGCGCTGACACAATGGGAGCCGCTGTGACCACCTCATACCGCCCCGAGGGCCTCCCCTACCCGGAGGACGCCCCGGCATCCCAGGCCCTTTTCGACCGCGCCCAGGCAGTTGTGCCCGGCGGGGTCAATTCACCCGTGCGTGCGTTCCGAGCGGTCGGTGGCACGCCCCGCTTCATGGCCCACGGCGCCGGTCCGTGGCTCACCGACGCGGACGGCCGGCGCTACGTCGACCTGGTCTGCTCGTGGGGCCCGCTCATCCACGGCCACGCCCACCCCGAGGTCATCGCGGCGATCCAGGCGGCCGCGGCCCGGGGCACCAGCTTCGGCACCCCCACGGTGGGCGAGGTCGACCTGGCCGAAGAGATCGTCCGGCGCACGCCGGTCGACGAGGTCCGCCTGGTCAACTCGGGCACCGAGGCGACCATGTCGGCCATCCGTCTCGCCCGTGGGTTCACCGGCCGCACCAAGATCGTGAAGTTTGCCGGCTGCTACCACGGCCACGTCGACGCGCTGCTGGCCGCGGCCGGCTCCGGCGTCGCCACGCTCGGCCTGCCCGATTCGCCCGGTGTCACCGGCGCCGCGGCGAGCGAGACGATCGTTCTGCCCTACAACGACGTCGCCGCCGTCGAAGAGGCGTTCCGCCAGGACGGCGCCGAGATCGCCGCCGTCATCACCGAGGCCGCGGCCGGCAACATGGGCGTGATCGCCCCGCGCGACGGTTTCAACCAGCGGCTGGCCGAGATCGCGCACGCGGCCGGCGCCCTGCTGATCGTCGACGAGGTGATGACCGGCTTCCGCGTCTCGGCCGGTGGCTGGGCCGGGCTCGACCCGGTCGACGCCGACCTGTTCACCTTCGGCAAGGTGATGGGTGGCGGCCTGCCCGCGGCGGCGTTCGGCGGCCGTCGCGCGATCATGTCGCGGCTCGCCCCGGCCGGCCCGGTCTATCAGGCCGGCACCCTGTCCGGCAATCCGCTGGCCTGCGCGGCCGGGCTGGCCTCGCTCCGGCTGGCCGACGACGCGGTCTACAAGCGGCTCGACGAGCTGTCCGCGACCGTGGGTGCCCTCGCTGCCGACGCCCTGACCACGGCCGGGGTGCCGCACCGGCTCGCGTACGCGGGAAACATGTTCTCGATCTTCTTCACGGCGACCGAGGTGGTCGACTACGAGTCGGCCAAGACCCAGGACGCGGGCGCGTTCAAGGCCTTCTTCCACGAGATGCTGGCGCGCGGCGTCTATCTGCCGCCGAGCGCCTTCGAGTCCTGGTTCGTCTCGACCGCGATCGACGAGGAAGCGCTGGAACAGATCGCGTCGGCGTTGCCCCATGCGGCACGCGCTGCCGCGGCGGGGGGAGCACAGTGAGCGAACCGACGAGGACCACCGTCCACGTGATGCGGCACGGCGAGGTCTTCAACCCCAACAAGGTGCTGTACGGGCGGCTGCCCGACTTCCACCTGTCCGAGTTGGGCAAGCAGATGGCGGTGGCCGCGGCCGAGTCCCTGGCCAAGCGCGACATCACGCACGTGGTGGCCAGCCCGCTCGACCGTGCGCAAGAGACCGCCGTGCCGATCGCGGCCGAGTTCGACCTCGAGATCGCCAGTGACAGCCGGCTGATCGAGAGCTCCAACTACTTCGAGGGCAAGAAGGTCTCGGTCGGCGACGGCGCGCTGACCAACCCGCGCCACTGGTGGGTGCTGCGCGACCCGATCACCCCCTCGTGGGGCGAGGCCTACCTGGTCATCGCCCAGCGCATGTTCGCGGCGGTGCAGGCCGCGCGGGTGGCCGCCGAGGGGCACGAGGCGGTCTGCGTCTCGCACCAGCTTCCGATCTGGACGCTGCGGCGCTATATAGAGAAGAAGCGTCTGTGGCACGACCCGCGCCGTCGTCAGTGCGGGCTGGCCAGCATCACCTCGTTCCGCTTCGAAGACTCGAAGGTCGTCGGCATCGACTACGCCGAGCCCGCCGCCCACCTGGTGGCCCTCTCCGCGACAGCCAAGACCGCCAAGGGAGCTTGACCATGCGCCGCCTCGCCGCAGTCCTGGCCACCGCCGCCGTCACGGCCGGTGTCCTCGCCGGATGCGGAGGGGACGACGGCAACTGGGCCAAGAAGTGCACCACCACCGACGGTGTGGTCGAGTGCGCGCCCGACAAGCGGCCCGCGGTCGAACCGATCACCGGGGAACTGCTCGACGGCACGGCGTACGACATGGCCCAGCAGAAGGGCAAGGTCGTCGTCGTCAACTTCTGGGGCTCCTGGTGCGCGCCCTGCCGGGCCGAGGCCGACGACCTCGAGAACACCTATCAGGCCACGAAGGACAAGGGCGTCAGCTTCATCGGCGTCAACTCGCGCGACGACCGGGATGCGGCCCGCGAGTTCGAGCGCGGCCGGGTCACCTACCCGAGCCTCTACGACTTCCCGGGCCAGGTCGGCATCCAGTTCGACGTGACCAACGTCAGCATGCCGGCCACGTTGATCATCGACCGGCAGGGCCGGATCGCGGTCGCGCTGCGTCAGGCGACGACCGAAGCCCAGCTCAAGCCGCTGGTCGAGAAGGTCGCGGCCGAGGGGCAGGGCTGATGGCCGAGACCTTCGCCGACATCGCCAGCGGTGGTCCGCTGCTGCTGGCGATCGCCGTGGCCGCGCTGGCCGGGCTGGTCAGCATCCTGTCGCCGTGCGTCCTGCCGCTGCTGCCCGGCTACCTCTCGTACGTCACCGGACTGGCCGGCTCCGACCTGGACGACTCCCGGGCCGCCTCGTCCGCCGCCGAGCCGGACGGCGGTGGGGTCGCCACCCTGACCCGGCCCCGCAAAAGCCACCGGGGGCGGGTGCTGGCCGGCACCAGCCTCTTCGTGCTCGGGTTCGCCGTCGTCTTCACCCTGCTGGCCACCCTGGTCGCCAACCTGGGCTTCCTGCTGCGTCACCAGGATGCGCTCAACATCGGGCTGGGCGTGCTGATCATCGTGCTGGGCCTGGGCTACCTGGGCTGGATCCCCGGCCTGCAGCGCGAGGCCCGGGTCACCAAGCTGCCCACGGCCGGCCTGCTGGGCGCGCCCGTCTTCGGCGCGATCTTCGCCTTCTCGTGGCTGCCGTGCACCGGTCCCACCCTGGCGGCGGTGCTGGCCCTGGCCACCACCAGCGGGGAGACCGACCGGGCGGTCGTGCTCGCCCTCGCGTACAGCCTGGGCCTGGGTCTTCCGTTCATCGCCTTCGGCCTCTTCTTCCGCAAGCTGCTCGGGGTCTTCCGGGTGATCCGCCGCAACAGCCGCTGGGTCACCCGGATCGGCGGCGTGCTGCTGATCCTGGTCGGCATCACGCTGGTCACCGGCGGGTGGAACCACTTCCTGGTGTGGCTCAAGGTGACCTTCGACTTCGGCGCCGGGACCCTGCTGTGACCGTCGTCGAGGAACGCCCGGCGCCGTCGGCCGCGCCTCCGCCGCGCCGCACCAACCGGCTGTGGGCCCTGCTGCGCAACTCGTGGCGGCAGCTGACCTCGATGCGTACGGCCTTGGTCCTGCTCTTCCTGCTGGCGATCGCGGCCATCCCGGGCTCGGTGTTCCCGCAGCGGGGGGTCAACGCCGAACGGGTCACGCAGTACTACCAGCAGCATCCCGATCTGGCGCCCGTGCTCGAACGGCTGGGCGGCTTCGAGGTGTACGCCTCGCCCTGGTTCGCCTCGATCTACCTGCTGCTCTTCACGTCGCTGATCGGCTGTGTCGTGCCCCGGCTGATCGACCACGTGCGCGCGCTGCGGATTGCCCCGCCCGACGCCCCGAAGCGCCTGGAACGCCTGCCTGAGCACGCCGAGGATCTGGCCAGGGCGGACGCGCCGGCCGAGGTCGCTCGCAGCCTCGCCACCGGCCTGCGCCGCCGCCGGTTCCGGACGAAGGTGCGGGAGCACGAGAACGGCGTCTGGACGGTCTCGGCCGAGAAGGGCTTCCTGAAGGAGACCGGCAATCTGCTCTTCCACTTCTCGCTGCTCGCGGTGCTGATCGGGGTCGGGTTCGGGCACTGGTACGGCTGGCACGCCAACCGGCTGCTCGTCGGCGGCCTCGACCAAGGCTTCTGCAACACGCTCACGCAGTACGACGACTCGACGCTCGGCCCGCGAGTGCACCCGGCCGACCTGCCGAACTTCTGCCTGCGGCTGACCGACTTCGACGCCACCTTCCAGAGCACCGGTCAGCCCAAGACGTTCCTGGCCACCGTGCAGCTCACGCAGGACAACGGCCCCGCCGAGACCCGCAAATTCACGGTCAACGACCCGTTGCGGCTCGGCGACGCCAACGTCTACCTGCTCGGTCACGGCTACGCCCCGGTCCTGAAGTTCACCGACCGCTACGGCGTCGCGCAGACCAAGGTCGTGCCGTTCCTGCCGATCGACGGCATGCAGACGAGCGAGGGCGTCGCCCAGTTCCCCGACGTCAACATCGACCCCAAGACCGACAAGCGGGACCCCACGCTGCAGATGGGCTTCGAGGGGCGTTACCTGCCGACCTCGCCCACCGACGGCAGCGCGACCTCGGCCTTCCCGGCCGAGAACAACCCGATGCTCTACCTGACCGCCTACCGCGGCGACCTCGGCCTCGACGTCGGCACGCCGGGCTCGGTGTACTCGCTCGACCAGGGTCAACTCGCCACCGGCGAGCTCAAGAACGTCAGCGGCGCCCGCCCGCACGCGCTCAAGCTCGGCGACACCTGGACGCTGGACGACGGCACCAAGCTCGAGTTCGTCGGCACGCGGGAATTCGCGACGCTGTCCATCCGGCACGACCCGACCCAGGGGCTGCTGCTCTTCGGCGCCGTGGTCGGGCTGCTCGGCCTGATGCTCTCGCTGGCCGGCCACCGGCGCCGGGTGTGGTTCCGGGTGCGGCCCGATGCCGACCTGCCGGGTCCGGCCGTGGCCGGCGGCGGTAGCGTGGTGACGGCCGGTGGCCTGCCGCGCACCGACTATCCGGGTTTCCCGGAGGAATTCAAGGCTCTGGTGAAGGCCGCCGAGGAAGGGACGCCCTGATGGCGGAGTTGTCGAATCAGTTGATGGCGGCAGCCGTCCTCGCGTATCTGTTCGCGATGGTCTGCTACGCCGGGGAGTACGCGTTCGGCAAGCGCAGCCGCGTCGGCCGCGCTGCCATCCGGCCGGTCGAGGCGAAGCAGCTCGTCGGCGCGGGCGGTCCGGTGGCTGCCGATCCCCCCACGGTCGCCGACGACGCTCCGGTTCAGCCGGCCCGGCGCGACCGTGGCGAGCTGATCGGGCGCATCGCCGTCGGCATCAACGTCGTCGCCGTGCTGCTGCACCTCGGTGGTCTGGTCACGCGCGGCGTCGCGGCCGACCGCATGCCGTGGGGCAACATGTACGAGTACATCCTGTCGACCACGTTCATCGCGTCGGCGGTGTGGATCGGCGTCGTGCTGGCCCGCCCGGCCGTGCGGCACCTGGGGTTGTTCGCCTCGCTCGCGCTGGTGGTCATGCTCGGCGCGGCCACGATGATCGCGTACACCCCGGTCGGCCCGCTGGTCCCGGCGCTCAACTCGTACTGGTTCATCATCCACGTGTCGACGATCATCATCGGCTCCGGCATCTTCCTGATCGGCGCCGTGCCGGCCGTGATGTACCTGATCCGCAACGGGTACGAAGAGGGCAGGCGCACGTTCCCGTACACGCTCGGCAGGCACGTCCCGGCCGCCGTGTCGCTCGAGCGGCTCACCTTCCGCCTGCACGCCTTCGCCTTCCCGCTGTTCACGTTCGGTGCCCTGATCGCGGGGCCGATCTGGGCCGAGGCGTCCTGGGGCCGCTACTGGGGCTGGGACCCGAAAGAGGTCTGGGCGTTCATCTCGTGGGTCGTCTACGCCGGTTACCTGCACGCCCGGGCCACACCCAGCGTCAAGCGCACGGTGGCGACCTGGATCGCGCTGCTCGGCTTCCTGACCATGCTGATGAACCTGTTCGGCGTCAACCTGTTCTTCGAGGGCCTGCACTCGTACGCCAATGCGGGCTGAGCACTAGCGGCCGCAATCGCCGGCCGTCCATGTGTCGTAGCGGGTCAGCCAGTCCAGGCAGAAGCCGCCGTTGAGCCGGCGCTGGGCGGGGTCCGTGCCGGTCAGCGTGGGCACGTCCTCGCGCCACAGACGGGGCTCCGTGCCGTCGGCCGGGCGCAGCCGCACGTTGTCCACCATCACGGGCGGCACGTCGATCAGGCCCGGCTTGCCCGAGTCGACGTGCACCTCGACGTACTGCTCGATGGTCGCGGTGCGGCCGAAGGGCAGCAACTGGGCGGTGAGCAGGTTCCACCGGTCGCCCCACCACAACCAGGCGCTCCACGTGCCGCCGGGGTCCGAGTGCAGGTCCAGCCAGAGCTTGTCGCCCGGCCGCAGCGTGTACTGGCTGTAGAACTGCCACGTCTTGGTGTTGGTGTTGAACGTGTAGATCTGCTGACGGCCCGGCCCGGCCCAGCCCGTCTCGGCCCAGCCGGCCTCCAGCCACGCGATGTTGCCGCGGCCCAGGTTCCGCTTGACCATGAAACGGCCGGCCACGAAGTCGTACGAACGGGGGCGCACCGAGCCGTCCACCACCGACATGCGGCCGGACACCCCGGCCCACTCGCCGCCCGTGTTGGCGCCCAGGTGGTGGTAGCCGCTCGGTGTGAAACCGGTCTGGCCGCGGCGGGCCAGGCGGACCCCCGACTCGAGAATGTGACCTGCGGCACGACACGCGCCCGGGGCGGCCGGGCCGGCCGGGCCGGCAGGCGCCCGCTTCGAGGCCCGAGCGGCCGGGCAGACCGGCAGCTGTTTGGCTTGGACCGCCCTCGGAGAACGATCTGGACCTGCGGAAACGGCGGGGTTCGGACCCACCGGGGCGGCGGCCAGGGCGGCCATCGCGCACCACAGCGCCACTTTGCGGACCTTCACCTGCACCTCGCCGGAACGTCGCGAACAATCGTCCACTCAACGCGAATCGGACAGCGTGAGTGACGGTGATCGCCCGGGCGCGGAACTGTCGGAGGAGTGCGCGAGACTGGTTGTCATGGCGCCTCGTGGATTTCCCTATCAAGATCTCCAGAGCTTCCTCACCGCCCTCGAGGCGGCCGGTGAGCTGCGACGGGTGACCGTCCCGGTCGACCCGACGCTGGAGGTCAGCGAGGTGGTGACCCGCACCGTGCGTGCCGGCGGCCCGGCTCTGCTGTTCGAGCGGCCCACCCGGGGCTCGATGCCCCTGGCGATCAACCTCTTCGGCACCGAGAAGCGGATGGCCATGGCCCTGGGGGTCGAAAATCTCGACGAGGTGGGCGACCGCATCGGGGGGATGATCAAGCCGGAGCTTCCGGTCGGCTGGTCCGGCATTCGCGAGGGAATCGGCAAGGTGCTCCAGCTCAAGTCGCTGCCGCCCCGCAAGGTGAAGACCGCCCCCTGCCAAGAGGTGGTGCTCAAGGGCGACGAGGTCGATCTCGGCCTGCTGCCCGGCCTGCAGATCTGGCCCGGCGACGGCGGCATCTTCCACAACTTCGGGCTCACCCACACCAAGCACCCCGAAACCGGCAAGCGCAACCTCGGCCTCTATCGCCTGCAGCAGCACTCGAAGAACACGCTCGGCATGCACTGGCAGATCCACAAGGATTCGACCGCCCACCACGCGGTGGCCGAGCGGCTCGGCCAGCGCCTGCCGGTGGCGATCGCGATCGGGTGCGACCCGGTGGTCAGCTATTCCGCGAGCGCCCCGCTGCCCTCCGACATCGACGAATACCTGTTCGCGGGCTTCCTGCGCGGCGAGCGGGTCGAGATGGTCGACTGCGTGACGGTCCCGTTGCAGGTGCCGGCCGAGGCCCAGATCATCCTCGAGGGTTATCTCGAGCCCGGCGAGCGCCTGCCCGAGGGCCCGTTCGGCGATCACACCGGCTTCTACACCCCGGTCGAGCCGTTCCCGGTGCTGCACATCGAATGCATGACCATGCGGAAGAAGCCGATTTACCACTCGATCATCACGTCGAAGCCGCCGCAGGAAGACCACGGCCTCGGCAAGGCCACCGAGCGCATCTTCCGGCCGCTGCTCAAGATGATGATCCCCGACATCGTCGACTACGACCTGCCGTCGGCTGGCGTCTTCCACAACTGCGCGATCGTCTCGATCCGCAAGCGGTACCCCAAGCACGCGCAGAAGGTCATGAACGCGATCTGGGGCGCCCACTCGATGGCCTTCACCAAGCTGATCGTGATCGTCGACGAGGACTGCAACGTCCACGACTACAACGAGGTCGCCTTCCGCGCGCTCGGCAACGTCGACTACAGCCGCGACCTGCTGCTCACCGAGGGTCCCGTCGACCACCTCGACCACGCCTCCTACCAGCAGTTCTGGGGTGGCAAGGCGGGCATCGACGCCACCCGTAAGCTGCCTTCCGAGGGCTACTCACGAGGCTGGCCCGAAGAGATGGCGATGTCCCCCGAGGTGATCAGCCTGGTGGAGAAGCGCTGGAAGGAGTACGGCATATGACGGCGGTCGCGGTTCCCGAGAAACCGGGCAAGGTCAAGGCGTTCCTGCGTCTGGTCGCCATCGAGCACTCGGTCTTCGCGCTGCCGTTCGCGTATCTCTCCGCCGCCGTCGCGCTCGACCGGCTCGACTCGGGCGTCCACTGGGTCGACCTGCTGCTGATCACCGTCGCCATGGTGTCCGGCCGCACCTTCGCCATGGCCGCCAACCGCATCCTCGACCGCAAGATCGACGCGCTCAACCCGCGTACGCGGAACCGCGAGCTCGTCACCGGCGCGGTCTCGCTGCGGACGGCCTGGACGGGCGCCGTCGTCTCGCTGGTCGTCATGGCGCTCGCGGCCGGCCTGCTCAACTGGCTGTGCCTGGTGCTGTTCCCGCTCGCCGTGATCCCGCTGGTCGTCTACCCGTACGCCAAGAGGTTCACCAACTTCCCGCACTACGTGCTGGCGCTGGCCCAGGCCGTCGCGCCCGTCGGCGCCTGGCTGGGGATCACCGGCACGTTCGACGGCTCCGGCCCGGCCTGGCTGCTGGGCCTCGCCGTGGGCTTGTGGATCGGCGGCTTCGACATCATCTACGCCTGCCAGGACGTCGAGGTCGACCGGCAGATCGGCGTGCACTCCACCCCGGCCCGGTTCGGGGTGCGCACGGCGCTGCACATCTCCACGGTGACCCATGTGGTGACGTTCGCGCTGTTCGTCTGGTTCGGCCAGGTCGTCGGCCTCGGCTGGCTGTGGTGGATCGGCCTGGCCCTCACGGCAGCCGCCTTCGTTTACCAGCACATCGTGGTGACCCCGACCGACCTGTCGAAGGTCAACCGGGCCTTCTTCACGGCCAACGGCTTCGTCGGCATCGCGCTGTTCCTGTTCGCGCTGCTCGATCTGCTCTTGCTGTAACCGTTCGCGCGGCGATTTCCGTCTAACCCCCGTGAGCGACAAAGAGGCCGAGTTCCGCGAGTTCGTCGGCGGCCAGATGGAGGCGCTGCGGGGGCTCGCCTACCTGACGTGCGGCGACTGGCACACGGCCGAGGACGCGGTGCTCGGGGCGTTGGCCCGGCTCTATGTGAAGTGGGGCCGGGTCGAGAACCCGCAGGCGTACGCCCGAAGCGCCGTCGTGCGAGCGGCGATCGACGAGACGCGAAGACCGTGGTGGCGCCGCGAGCAGTCGCATGGCGACGCGCTGCCCGAGGTGGTGGCGCCCGACGAGACCCTGAACATCGACGACCGGGTGCATCTGCGGCAGGCGTTGCTGCAGGTGCCGGCGAAACATCGAGCGGTGCTGGTGCTGCGCTTCCTGGAAGGGCTCAGCGTGCCGCAGACGGCGGCGGCGCTGCGCTGCCCCGAGGGCACGGTCAAGGCGTACACGTCCCGCGGCCTCGACACCCTGCGGCGGATCCTCGGCGCCGACCTGAGCATCGACGAGCGCGTGGAGGCCCGTCATGAAGCTGTCTGACCTGTTGAATACTGCCCGTGAAGAGGCGCCGGCCGCGCGCTACACCGTCGACGACGTAGTCACGGCGGGCCGCCGACGCAAACGGCGACGGAACACCGGCTGGGCCATCGCGGCCCTGCTCGCCGTCTTCGCGGCGATCGGGGTGCCGCAACTGGTCGCCCGGCCGTCGGTTCCGCCGGCCGTTGCGCCGAAGGCCGGGCCGTTCGATCTTCGCTTCTCGGCCTATACGAGCGGAGACCTCCGCGTCGGTGACCCGGAGTGGGTGAGCCCGGTGAGCCAGACGGCGTCGATCGGCCGGGCGGTGGCGCCCGGCGAATACCGATCCGTCGGCAAGATCATCATCTATCGAGCCGGATATTTCCCGATGAATCTGTGGACGCAAACGGGCGGCGATCCGATCGAGCCGATCAACGGTCGCGAGGCGTCGCTCTTCACGTTGCCCAGCAATATCACGCCCACGGTGGCGGCCGACAGCCTGCTGTTCTGGAGGTACGCCGACGATTCGGTGGGCGTTCTCGCGTCGTTCCGTAAGCGTCTCACACGGGCCGAGATGGTGCGGGTCGCCTCCGCCTTCCGCTTGACGGCGCCGCGACCGGTCCGCCTCCCCTTCTCCGTCTCGTTCGTGCCCCCCGGCCTGCGACTGGTGGCGGTCGAGGTCAGTCGGGCGAAAACCGCGACGGCGTTGCTGATGCCTGAGGCGACGGACGGATACGAGTTCACTGCGCTCTACGAGCAAGCGAAGTTTGTCAGCGAATGGTCCGAGCCCGGCCCCGGCTCGAAGGAGCCAGTCGACTCGTCCGTTCCCCGGGCCGCCCCCGGCAACGCTCCGGCCCCGACGGGCAGCATCGTCATCGGCGTCCAGCTGAGCTTTGTGCCCGGCACCGGGCCCACGCCGAAGTGCGAACCCTTCCCTCGGCAGACCAGCGTGACGGCGTGCCGGATCGCGCCCGACGACACGAGCTACGTGGTGACCCTGGGCGGAGGGGACGTGCCGCTGGACTACACGAAGCGGGTGGGCCGGGAGGTACAAGTGGTGGGCCGGGGGATACCCGCTATGAGGCCTGCCGAGAATCCCGAGACGTGGCCGACTGTGCGGGAGGCCTTTCCCACTTCAGCCCAGGTAATGCGGGACTAGCGGGCACACTTGGGGTATGCGTGAACCATGGGTCGTGGGGGTCTCCGGGGCTTCGGGGACGCCCTACGCCCGGGCTGTGCTGTCAGCCCTGCTCGACGCGGGGGAGTCGGTCGATCTCGTCATCTCGAAGGCGGCCCGGCTGACGATTCTCGACGAGACCGGGTCCACCGTGCGGGACGCGCATTGGAAGGACGACGTCGGCCGATGGCTCGGGCGCGACCTGGGCGACCTGTCCTACTGGGCCGCCGGCGACCTGGCCGCCGGGCCCAGCAGTGGGTCGTACCCGGCCAAGGGCATGATCGTGGTGCCGGCCAGCACGGCCGCGTGCGCGGGCATCGCGATCGGTCTCTCGAAGGACCTGTTGCAGCGGGCGGCCGAGGTGAACCTCAAGGAACGTCGACGCACAGTGATCGTTCCGCGCGAGACTCCCGTGACGCGCAGTCACCTCGAGCACTTGATCGCGCTGCACGACGCCGGGGCGGTCGTTCTGCCTGCGAGCCCGGGCTTCTATGGCGCCGGGGCGCAGGCCACCGCACAACAGTTGGTCGACTTCGTAGCGGGCAAAGCGCTGGACGCTCTGGGCGTACCCCACACGCTCCTGACCCGGTGGAAGGGTGAATTGAATGCTCAGCGCAACCCGTTGGGCGGTCCGTAACCCAGGCCCGGATTGCTCGGGCCGGCATTACGGGGGCGATTGGCAGCGTCGTCCTCGCGCATTTCCTCGACCACGCCGTCGCCTTCCAGCAACGCGCGGACCTCGGATTCACGGAATCGGCGGTGACCGCCGGGAGTACGAATGCTGCCGATGCGCCCGGCGGCGGCCCAGCGGGTCACCGTTTTCGGGTCGACGCGGAACAGCGCGGCCACCTCGCCTGGTGTGAGCAAGCGATCTCCAGTGTCCACAGCCCCCTCCTCGCGTCGGTCTTTTGGAGCGGCCGTGATCACGGTGAGTGTCGGCGTGCTCGATCGGGACGTAAAGCCATTAGAGCATTGCCCCGGAACCGAGTCCCTGGAATGCGGAAAAAGCCCTAATTGCGACAGTGATCGTTATCCTGCCGCCGTTTACGCTGCTACCGGGCGTGAGTGACGAACTGCCACCCGATTAGGGTCTTCGCCATGGACTCCATCGACCTCCGCCTGATCGAGCTGCTACGGGAGAACGCCCGCTCGTCGTACGCCGAGCTCGCGCGCAAGGTGGGGCTGTCCGCGCCGGCCGTGCACGAGCGGGTCGGCAAGCTCGAGGCGGCCGGCACGATCCAGGGCTACCGGGCCGAGGTCGACCACGAGGCGCTGGGCCTGGGCGTCACCGCGCTGATCGGCATCATCGAGGACTCCGGCGCCGACACCGACGACGTGCTGGCCGCCCTGCGAGCGATGCCCGAGGTCGAGAGCTGCTATTTCATGGCCGGTGTGGAGTCGTACCAGCTGACCGTGCGGGTCGGCACGATAGCCGAGCTCGAGCAGCTCATCGTGCGGATCAACCGCACGCCCGGGGTGGCTTCCACGCGTACGGCCATCGCGCTCTCGACCAAGTGGGAGAACCGGCCCCAGCCCCACCTCGGCTGAACAACCCCGCGCGGCCCCCTCAGCGGGCGCCTGCGCCGTTCAGGACCTGCGCTTGGGGTGCGGGTCACCAACCCGCTCGGCCAGGCCCGGATAGTCGATCACGAAGCCGTCCTCGTCGATGGTCAGGTCGGCGCTGAACGTCTCGTTCGCGAAGCGGACCCGGCCCTCGCCCAGCGCGGTGTAGATCTGGTCGGCCTGCACCACCTCGAGGCTGGGCAACAGCACCCAGGCCACGCTGAGCCGGTGCGCGACACCGACGCCGTCGGCCGCGGGCCGGTGCAGCCGGAGGCGGCGGACCGGGAGCGTGTTGGTCAGCGGCGAACCGGTCAGATCGACGTCGAACGCGCCGTAGAGCAGATCCGGGTCCTCCAGGCCGGGCAGCCCGGCCCCGGCGTGCCCCGCCGCCGACAGGACAGCGTCGAGGTCACCCTGCTCGGCAGTGGTGGCCCGCCAGGTGCCGGCGGCCAGTTCGAGGCGGAGGGAGCGGGCCCAGCCGGCGCCCTCCGTGGCCACGTCGAAGTGCGCGGTGACCCAGCCGGGATCCGTCCGTAGCTCGTAGCGGCAGCTGTAGGGAACGGGATCGACCGCGAGCGCGGTTCCGCGGGCGTAGAGGCCGTTCGTGGCGTCGAGCAGCGTGTGCTCGGAGCCGGGAGTGTCCTTACGTTGCCAGAACAGGGAAGCGGGCAGCAGCGACATGTCTTCTGTGTACCCGGCCGGACGGCCCGGGAAAAGCCGGACGCCCGGCACATCGAAGTGCCGGGCGTCACGGATGGTGCTTATGGGGTTGTTCAGTAGCTGCGAGCCGGGCGCGGCGTGCCGAAGCGGCCCGCGGGGCCCTCACGGCGGTCGTTGCGCTGGTTGCTGTCGCGCCGGAAGCTGCCGGCCCGCTCGCCGTTACGGCCGTAGCCGGTCTCGCCGCGCGGACGGTCGCCGCCGCCGCTGAAGCCGCCGCGGTCGCCGCCGCCGCTGAAGCCGCCACGGTCGCCGCCGCCGCTGTAACCACCGCGGTCGCCGCCGGAACGCTCGCCGAAGCCGCCCCGCTCGGGACGGTCGCCGTACGACCGTTGCGGACGGTCACCGCGGGGGCGGTCACCGAACGAGCCGCGCTCGCCGGCTGGCCGGTCGCCGTAGGAACGTTGCGGACGGTCACTGCCGGGACGGTCGTCGTGGGACCGCTGCGGACGGTCACCGTACGACCGCTCCGGACGGTCACCACGCGGACGGTCGCCGTACGAGCCGCGGGGACGGTCGCCGTACGACCGCTGCGGACGGTCGCCGAAGCGGCCGCGCGGGCGGTCGCCGCGCTCGCGACGGGGCTCCGGCTCCGCGACCACGGGGACGCCGCTCGGTGCGGAGGCGCCCGTGATCTCGGCCAGCTTCTCGTCGCCCAGGCGCACCCGCGTCTCGGTCGGCGCGACGCCGGCCTTCGACATCATGGCCTGGGTGGTGCGGCGCTGCTTGGGCAGGACCAGCGTGACGACCGCGCCGGACTCGCCGGCCCGGGCGGTGCGGCCCGCACGGTGCAGGTAGTCCTTCGGGTCCTTGGGCGGGTCCACGTGCATGACGAGCGAGATGCCGTCGACGTGGATGCCGCGGGCGGCCACGTCCGTCGCCACGAGGACGTTGGTGCGGCCCTCCTTGAACTCGGCGAGCGTGCGGGTGCGGACCCGCTGGGTCTTGCCGCCGTGCAGCGCACCGGCCCGGACGCCGACCTGCCGCAGCTGCTCCTGGAGCCGGTCGACGCCCATCTGGGTGCGGGCGAAGACGATCGTCTTGCCGGTCCGGTTGGCGATCGAGGCGGCGATCGGGAACTTGTCGTGCGGCGGGATCAGCAGCAGGTGGTGATCCATGGTGGACACGCTGGCCTCGGACGGGTCCGTGGAGTGCGTGACCGGGTCGTGCATGAACCGCTTGACCAGCGCGTCGACGTCACCGTCGAGAGTGGCCGAGAAGAGCAGCCGCTGCGCGTTCTCAGGGGTCTTGGACAGCAGGTCGGTGACCTCGGGCAGGAAGCCCATGTCGGCCATCTGGTCGGCCTCGTCGAGAACGGTGATCTCGATGTCGTCGAGCTTGCAGGCGCCCCGCTCGATCAGGTCGCCGAGGCGGCCCGGAGTGGCCACCATGACCTCGACGCCGCGGCGCAGGGCGTCCATCTGGCGGTCGTACGGAACCCCGCCGACGGCGGTCTTGAGGAAGACACCGACCGAGCGGCCCAGCGGCATCAGCGCGTCGGCGACCTGCATGGCCAGCTCACGCGTCGGCACCAGGATCAGGGCCTTGGGGTGGTGGGGGCGGGCGCGTCCGCCCTGGGCGACGCGGGCCAGCAGCGGCAGGCCGAACGCCAGGGTCTTGCCGGAGCCGGTCTGGCCCCGGCCGAGCACGTCGCGGCCGGCCAGGGCGTCGGGCACCGTCGCCGCCTGGATCTCGAACGGGGTGGTGATGCCCTCACGGTTGAGGACGCGCACCAACTCGGCCGGAACGCCCAGCTCGGCGAAGCTGGGAAGGACAACGGGGGTCTCGACGGTCTCGACGACCTGCGCGGTCTCGACGGCCGGCTCGAGGGCCTGCGCGGTCTCGACAGCCTGCGCGGTCTCGGCGGCCGGCTCAACAGCCTGTGCGGCCTCGACAGCCGGCTCGGCCGTGGCGGAGGTCTCGTCGGCCGGGGCCTCGATGACCACGGTCTCGGTGGTCTCGACGGCGGGCTGCTCGTCGGTGGAACGGGTTTCGAAGACGGACGGGAACGTGCTGGGATCAGCGAAAGTGGTCAAGAGAACCTCTCTACGGGGGCGCATGCTCGCGAATGGCCCGCCGTGGCTGCTGAGAGCCGACCGCTGAAATGCCCGCAAGAACGCCCGTGGCATGCCAGGGGGGCACGCCGCTTAATAACTGTCATAAGTGTACGGCTCAACGTTTGGCACGCCGACCGCATTCCGCGCTGGTAGTGGGCAGGCTCACCCCTGACCTGGCGCACGCGGACCGCACGGAAAACGAGCCCGGCGCACAAACCATGCCAGCGTAGGTCGTGATCGGCCCTACGCCAAATCGGGGGCCCGGCCGGGCCGGTCGTCCCGGGTCAAGAGAATACGCCGCCGATCCAGTCGCTGAACGAGCTGCCGGCGGTCAGCAGGAACACAATGCTGACCGTCACCAGCAGGCCCAACACCACCAGCATGGCCACCGCGACCTTGAGGTTGCCGCGGCGCCGGTCGATGACCTCGTCCCGCCAGCCCTGGGCCAGGATGTGTCCGGTTAACGACCCGGAATTCTCCACCGCGTTGGTCGAGACGGGCATGGTGGCGTCGATCGTCTCGTAGCCGCCGGTGCCATACACCGTGCCCGGCTGCATCCGCTGCTGCGGGACGGCCATCGTCGGCTCGGGATCGAAACCCGGCGGGTAAGCCGGGACGTCGCTGACCCGAGTGGCCGATTCTGTGGGTACGACCTGGGTCGGCTCGGCCGGCGGAACCGGGGAACCGAACGGCTGAGGTGATCTCGCTCCGAACGGCGACTGGTTTCCGTGCGGCTCGCCGACCCCGAACGGGGTGCTGGCGGGCGCGGGGCGGCTCGAGGTGGATGGCGGCACAGTGTAAGAGGGTAGGCCGGTGCCGCCCGTCGCGATCATCGGCGGCGGCGGGACGACCGGTTGCGGCGGGCCGGGCACCGGGCTCGGACCGGGCGGCGGCGGAGTGGGGCTCGGGCCGGGGCCGGGCGGCACCGGGGACGGGCCGGGGCTCGGCGGCACCGGCGAGGGCCCCGGACCGGGAGGTGTGGGAGAGGGGCCGGGGCCGGGCGGGATCGGGCCGGGCGGCGTGGGGCTGGGCGACGGGACCGGCGCGGGATCGGGCGTCGGCGTGGGGCCGGGCGTCGGCGTCGGGAACGGGCCTGGGGTGGGCGCCGGGAAGGGGCCGGGTGTCGGCGGGGCCGGGACCGGATCGGGCTCGATCGGCTCGGGGCGGCCGGGCGGCGGCGTCGGCTTGGGCGGCTGGGGGCGCGACGGCGGCGGCGTCGGCTTGGGTGGCTGAGGGCGCGACGGCGGCGGCGAGGGCACCGGAGCGGGACGCTCGGGCTCCGGGCGGCCCGGCTCGGGATCGGCCGGGTCGCTGGGCTCGGTTGCCTGCGGAGCTGCGACCCGCGCCCGTGCCACCACTGACCGGCTCTCTTGACCCGGCGCGGGTGGCGCGGAGGCCGGGGCCGAGGTAGGCGCGGGAGGCCCGGAGGCCCAGGCGGGGACGGGAGGTGCGGAGGCCGGGGCCGAGGTAGGCGCGGGAGGCCCGGAGGCCGAGACGGGGACGGGAGGTGCGGAGGCCGGAGCCGGCGGGGCCGAGGTGGGGGCGGGGGGCGCGGACGCCACGATCGGCGTGCCGGGGGCCGGCGGCGTGGAGGCCACGATGGGCGCGGACGGAGCTGCGGAGACGGGGGCCGAGGCGGAGACCGTCGGGGTCACGACCTTGGCGCCGGACGCGCCGCTGCTGCCGTAGACCTTGGCCTCACCAGTGCCCCAGCCGGTCGCGCGGACGGCGTCGGCTGACTCGGGGTTGATCGACCCGGGCACGCTGGCGCGGGCGGCCCCGGTGCCGAGCGTCGTCGGCAGGCGCCGGCTGGCACCGTCGACCCGCTCGGGAAAGAATTCGGAAGCGGCCGGGCTGGTCGGCCGGGCCGACCCGACAGCTCTGCCGTCGCTGCCGGACTTGCCGCTGCCGCGGGACGGGCCGTCGGTGTCCGACTTGCCGCTGCCGCGTGACGGGCCGTCGGTGTCCGACACGCCGCTGTCGCGGGACAGGCCGTCAGTGCCGAATGCGCTGTCGGTGTCAGACGTGCCGCCGCCGCGGGACGAGCCAACGGTGCCGAACGCGCCGTCGCTGCCAGACTTGCCGCTGCCGCTGCCGCTGCCGCTGCCGCTGCCGCTGCCGCTGCCGCTGCCGCTGCCGCGGGACGGGCCGGCGACGTCCGACTCGGCGCCACTGCCAGAGATGCTCGTGCCGGCGGAACTCTTGGTACCGGCGGAGCCGCTAGCGCTGGCGGAACTGCTGGAACCGGCGGAGCCATTGGTGCCGGCGGGGCTGCTGGAACCGGTGGAGTTGCTGCCGCTGCCTGCGCCCTCGCCCGGCTTCTTGGCGGCCCATAGGGCACCCGGCGCGGGCGGCGGGGGAGGGGCATACCCGTCCTGATCGCCGACCACCGGCGTCCCCGCAGCGGACGGCTTCTTGCCGTCGCCGTCCGAGTTCGCCTGCCGCTCGTCCATGGAACCTCCCGACCGCCGCGTGCCGGCGGATTCGGTCGCCGGGCGCTGCCCCTAACCGTGCCATATCCGCGCGCGTCAGCACACCCGGCATCAACCGGACCATGCCCCCGGCCGGGCGTTGAGCACCGGAAAGGAAAATTTCGAGCACCTCGTGGCGGACGCCGGCCCGCCCACCGAGACCGAAGCGGACACCCCGCGCCTCAGGACCCCGAAGAGGACGCCGGGGCCGAACCCTGGGACGACTCGGTGGCGTTGGCCGAGCTCGTCGTGCGGGTCGGGGTCGAGGCCGAGCTGGACTGACTGCCGGAACTCGAGCCGTCCGACGGGCTTTCCGAGTCGCCGCCACCCGCGGGCGGCGCCGTGGTTGCCGGCGGGTCCGTGTTCGGCGGGTTGGTCGTCGGGTCGGGGTCGGGCGCCTTCGTGGTCGTCGGCGGTGTCGACGGGGTGGTCGGTGGTGTCGACGGGGTCGTGGGTGGTGTCGACGGGGTGGTCGGTGGTGTCGACGGGGTCGTGGGTGGCGTGGACGGGGTGGTCGGTGGCGTGGACGGGGTGGTCGGTGGTGTCGACGGGGTCGTGGGTGGCGTCGACGGAGTCTTGGGCGGGGTCGTCGGCGTGGTCGGCGGCCTGGTGCTGGTCGGCGGGGTCGTCGGCGTCGGGTTGTCCGGCGTCGTCGGCGGATCGGGATCGGGAGCGCCGAGCTCGGGGCCGGGCACGATCCCCTCGATCGAGCCGAAGACGCGGGTGGCCTGGAACAACCGGGACCAGCGGACCGGCGCCAGCCGCACGTTGAGGCCGGTGCGCGGGGCCTCGACCATCATGCCGTTGCCGGCGTACATCGCGACGTGGTGGATGCCGCGCCAGCTGTTGGTGCTGCTGAAGAAGAGCAGGTCGCCGGGGAGCAGCGAGTAACGCGACACGACCCTTTGGCGGGTCTGCCAGTACTGGTCGCGCGAGACGCGGTTGAGCTGGAAGCCCACCGACCGGTAGGCCGCCCACATGAGACCGGAGCAGTCGTACTCGTCGGGGCCTTCCTCGGACCAGACGTACGGGTCGCCGCGTTGAGCCAGCGCGAAGTTGAGCGCCCCGATGGCCTTGGCGTCGGCGCCGCGACCAGCCTCGGGACCGGCCAGATAACCCGAGCCGAGCGCGCTGTCGACGCCGGCCTGGCTCGCCTCGGCGGCGGCCAGCGCGTCGGCGTTGGCCAGCTCGAGGGTCTGCTGTGCGGTCTGCTTGCGGGCCAGCTGGGTCTGGAGGGTCTTGTAAGCCGTGGCGAACTCGGTCTGGCGCTCGCCGCTCAGCGCCTGTTCGTCGAGCGCGAGCTGCGCGGTGACCTGGGCCAGTTCGATCTGGCGGGCGATGGCCTGGGCGGTGCCCTGGCCACGCTGCAGACGGGCCAGATCGTCGAGGCTGTTGGCGCCGCCGACGCCACCGGGCGGCAGGCCGGCGGCGTCGATCACGGCCTGGGCCGCGGCGTCGGCCGCGGCCGCCTGCGCCTGCTGGAGGTTGGCCGACGCCTGTTCGTACTTCAGGCCGGCGGCCTCGGCCTGCGCCTTGGCCAGGTCACGATCCTGCTCGGCCTGGATCAGCTTGTCGCCCAGGGCCGCGATCTCGTTGCGACCCTTCTCGATCCGCTGGAGGGCCGGGTTGGTGGCGGCCCCGGGCAGCGACGTGATCGTGCTCGTGGTGGGCGCCTTCTGGCCGGGGAGCGTCAGGGTGCCGAGCGCCGCCGGGCGGGCGCCGACATCGGGCACGGCCAGGTTGAATGTGTCCTGCGGGGCGGTGGCCGGGTCGGCCAGGGCGGGAACGGGCTGGAACAGGGCGGCAATGGTGGCGGCAACGGCGGAGAACGCAACGGGGCGCCACCAAGGGTGTGCGTTGCGTGATCGCCGGACACCGACTCTTGCTGTCGCCATGTGCTCCCCGTCCCGTCGCGCCGCTTCGCGCCGCGTGCCGTCCCCCTAAAGACTTACATCAAAGCTCGCATGCCTGTCGATTGATCCCAGGTGAAAGAAGACTGGGAATCCGGCGAACGGCACCACGCGGGCACCCGCCGGACACCGGCGCCCGGCGGTTCGGGGGAGGGGAGAAGTACTCTCGACGGCAGTTGTCGAGAGGGGCGCAGCAGATGGATGCCGGATTGAAGCGTGAGCTGGAGGCCAAGGTCTATGCCGGCGAGCGGCTGAACCGGGCCGACGGCGAGGCCCTCTACGCCTGCGACGACCTCGCCTGGCTCGGCCGCCTGGCCCACCACCGGCGCACCGAGCTCAACGGCGACCGGGTGACCTTCAACGCCGGCCCGCAGTCCGAGGCCGCCTCCATGATCTACGGCCGTCTCGAGAGTGCGGGCGACCGCGTCGATCACGTGCTGCGGCTGCGCGACCAGCAGGACCGAGCGGGCGACGTGCCGGCCTTCGCCCCGGTGCGGCACCAGCCCGAGGGCGAGGCCAGGGCGGCGGCGCCGACCGAGACGCTGAAGACGTTCGCCGTGTCCCGGCTGCTGCTCGACAACGTGCGCCACGTGACGTGTTCCTGGGCCATGCACGGCCTGCCGGTCGCCCAGCTCACACTCAACTTCGGCGCCGACGACCTCGACGGTCCCGAGGGGGCCGCCGACCGCGACGAGGTGCTCACCCTCATCTGGGACGCGGGCTTCCGGCCGGTCGAGCGCGACGGCCGCCACGAGGTCGTGACCGAGCACGAGCCGGCGCCCTCCCTGGCCCTGCGGCGCAGCGAACCGCAGCAGGTCTGGGCCTGAGCCGGGCGCGTACCCTGCAAGGTGTCATGACCGACACGAAAAGCACCCGCCGCCCACGCCGGGACGCCAGCGGACGCCTGGCGACCATCGGCGACCTCGTCGGCACCGCGCTGGCCGGGCTGGTGACCGGGGCCGTCCTGCTGTTGATCCTCGAGGCGATCCTGTCGCTGACCCGGGTCTCCGAGTTCGGCAACACCAGCGGCTGGCTCGCGATCATCCTGCCGGTGTGGCTGTTCGTCGAAGAGTTCCGGGCCGAGGGCTACGGCGCCTCGCGCGTTGTGGTCGCTCTGCTGGGCACCGGCTTCGCCGTGGCCGCCGGCATGACGATTGCCGGCCTCGCCGCCACCCAGTTCCCGACGCTGGTCAGCGGTCTGTTCGGCGCGGCCGCCTTCACGGTGGTCTATTGCCTGATCTGGTTCTACGGCCTGCGGTGGCTCAGTCACCGCGTGGGCTGACGAGAGGGAGACATGAGCCCCGCCATCAAATACACGCTCGGCCGGATCGGCCTGTTCGTGGTGGTTCTCGCGCTGCTCTCGCCTCTCCCGCTCAACCTCCTGGTGACCGGCATGATCGCGATCCTGGTGTCGGCCGTCGCGTCGTTCTTCCTGCTCGCCAAGTGGCGTAACGAGATGAACGAGCAGCTCGTCGGCGCCGCGGGCCGTCGCTCGGCCGAGAAGGAGCGGCTGCGCGCCGCGCTGGCCGGTGACGAGGAAGCGGCCGCCGAGGGCGACCGGGCCGCCGCTCCGCAGCAGGAGAAGAGCGCCGAACCGCCCCGTTGATCAGGGGTGGGATAGCGTCGGAGGGACCGCGTTCAGCGAAGCCGGTGTGAACCCGGCGCTGTCCCGCAACTGTGTGACCTCCTTCGGGGTCGAGCCAGGTCGCCTGGACGCCGGTCGCGAACAAGCGCTCCCGGGGAGGGGCGCCTCGCGGACAGACCACCCCTGAGGCCCTGTCGGCGAAGCACCCGGCCGACGCCCGTCGGCACAGCACCCGGCCGACCGGAGGACCTCATGAAACGTGCACTGACAGCCGCGCTCGCGGTGACCACGCTGCTGCTGGCCGGCGCCTGCGGCGGCAACGACGACACGACCGGGCCCGCGGGTGGTCAGCCGTCGGGCGCCGCCGCCGCGTCGTACCCGGTGACGGTGGGCGACCTCACGCTCGACCAGCGACCCGAGAAGATCGTCTCGCTGAGCGCGACGGCCACCGAGATGCTGTTCGCCATCGGGGCCGGACCGCAGGTGACGGCGGTCGACGATCAGTCGAACCACCCGGCCGACGCGCCGAAGACCGACCTCTCCGGCTTCAAGCCCAACGCCGAGGCGATCGCGGCCAAGGACCCCGACCTGGTGGTGCTCTCCAACGACATCGACAAGATCGTCGCGCAGCTCGACCGGCTGAAGATCCCGGTGCTGCTCGTCGCGGCCGCGGCTGACCTCGACGACACGTACCGGGAAATCGGTGACCTGGGCACGCTGACCGGGCATCGGGCGGAGGCCGACGCGCTGACCGACCGGATGAAGGCCGACATCGACAAGATCGTCAAGGACGTGCCCGCCCGCAGCGCGCCGCTCAGCTACTACTACGAGCTCGACCCGACGCTCTACACGGTCACCTCGAAGACGTTCGTGGGCTCGATCTTCTCGCTCTTCGGCCTGACCAATGTGGCCGACGCCGCCGACCCGGACGGCGCCAAGGGCGGCTACCCCCAGCTCTCGGCGGAGGCGCTGGTCAAGTCCGACCCGGACACGATTTTCCTGGCCGACACCAAATGCTGCCAGCAGTCGGCGCAGACCGTCGCCGCCCGCAAGGGCTGGAACACGATCACGGCTGTGCGGACCAAGCAGATCTTCCCGCTCGACGACGACATCGCGTCCCGCTGGGGCCCGCGGACCGTCGATCTCGTGCGCGCGGTGGCCGACGCCGTGGCCAAGGTCCCGGCGTGACCGGAACGGCTGGGCGGTGACCACCACGCTCCGCGAGAACCGGGGCGGGGTCCGGCCGGCTGGTCTGCGAGCGGGCTGGCTGGCCGGTGGTGTCGCGGCCGTTCTGATCGCGCTGGTGGCGGGGCTGGCCTTCGGGTCGGTCGCGCTGCCGCCGGGCGGCGTCGCCATCGAGCTTCTCAACCTGATTCCGGGCGTCCAGCTGCACAGCGGCCTCACGGCCCGTGAGGTCGCCATCCTCACCGAGCTGCGGCTGCCCCGGGTGGTGCTCGGACTGCTGGTCGGCGGGCTGCTCGCGCTGGCCGGCGCCGCGTACCAGGGCGTGTTCCGCAATCCGCTGGCCGACCCGCACCTGCTCGGGGTGGCTGCCGGCGCGGGTCTAGGCGTGACCGCGGTGATCTCGTTGCGAGCCGGGGCTTCCGGCGACGCCACCGCCAACCTGCCGATCGGGGTGCCGGTGGCAGCGTTCGCCGGTGCGCTGCTGGCGGTCGCGCTGACCTGGCTGCTGGGCGCGGCCGGGGGCCGCGACCGCTCGCCGGCGACGCTGATCCTGGCCGGGGTGGCGGTCTCGTCGTTCCTCGCCGCCGGGCAGACCTATCTGATGCAGCGACACGTCGAGACGCTGCGCGAGGTCTACTCGTGGCTGCTCGGGCGGCTGGCCACCGCGGGCTGGCACGACGTGCTCATCGTGCTGCCGTACGCCGTGGTCACCGCCGTCATCGTGCTGGCCCAGCGGCGCGAGCTCGACGTGCTGACCGTCGGCGACGAGGAGGCAACCGGCCTCGGCCTGCACCCGCAGCGCAGCCGCTACCTGTTGATCGTGGCCGCCTCGCTGGGCACCGCGGCGGCGGTGTCGGTCTCGGGGCTGATCGGCTTCGTCGGCATCATCGTCCCGCACACCATGCGCCTGCTGGCCGGCTCGAGCTACCGGTCGATCCTGCCGCTGTCGGTGCTGTTCGGCGGCGCCTTCCTGGCGCTCGCCGACCTGCTGGCCCGTACGGCCGGCGGGCAGGCCGAGATCCCGATCGGCGTGGTCACGGCGTTCTTCGGGGCGCCGTTCTTCATCGTGGTGCTGCGCCGCAGCCGGGGGACGTCGTGAGCGCTCGGGCGATTCGTGTTCAGGATCTTCGCGTACGGCTGGACGGGAACTTGATCGTGGACGGCGTCGCCCTCGACGTGTCCCGGGGCGAGTGGGTCACGGTGATCGGGCCCAACGGCGCGGGCAAGTCGACGGCGTTGCGCGCGATCGGCGGCCTGTTGCCCTGCACCGGCACGGTCGAGCTCGACGGCGCCCCGGTCGACCGGCTGCACCGCCGAGAGCGGGCCCGGACGATCGCCACGGTGAGCCAGTCGCCCACGGTCCCGCCGGGCATGCGGGTGCTGGATTACGCGCTCCTGGGTCGTACGCCTTATATCGCGCCGCTCGGCCGGGAGTCCGCCGCCGACATCACTGCCGTCGAAGAAGTGCTGGAGTCGCTGGATGTGGCGCGCTTCGCCGGCCGGCGGCTCGAGACGTTGTCGGGCGGCGAACGGCAGCGTGTCTTCCTGGCCCGGGCGCTGGCTCAAGGCGCGCGGATCCTGCTGCTGGACGAGCCGACGAGTGCGCTCGACATCGGACATCAGCAGGAGGTGCTGGAACTCATCGACCGCCTGCGGGCCGAGCGGGAGCTGACCGTGCTGATGACGATGCACGACCTGACGACCGCGGGCGAGTACGCCGACCGTATGGTGCTGCTGGCCGAGGGCACGGTTGCCGCGGCGGGCACGGCGCGCGAGGTGCTCACCGAGGAGAACCTCGCCAGGCACTACCGGGTACGGGTCCGCGTGGTCGAGGGCGAGCACGGGCCACTCGTCGTGCCGGTTCGCCGCTGAGTCTGTGGCGCGTGCTAGCGGGCGCCGGCGAGCACGGAGAACAGGCCGCCCTGTGCGTCGGAGAGCACCGCGTAACGGCCGATCGGCAGGGTCGTCGGAGGCTGGACCACGGCGCCGCCCAGGGCGAGGGTGTGCTCGGCCGCTACGTCGACGTCGTGCACCGAGAAGTAGACCATCCAATGCGGACTGACGTCGTCCGGCCAGAGGTCGTGCAGCATCGGCTGGATGCCGCAGACCGGTGTCTCGTGCACCTTGGCGACCACGTACGGAACCCCGGACATCGAGCTGTTGCGGAACTGCCAGCCGAACACCGACTGGTAGAAGGCCATCGACCCGTCCAGGTCGCGGGTGTTGAGCTCGTTCCAGGTGAGCGCCCCGGGCACGTCGAACAGCTCGGCGCCGCGCATCGTGCCCGGCTCCCACACGCTGAACGGCGCGCCGCCCGGATCGAGGAAGGCCGCCATCCGCCCCTGTTCCTGCACGTCGAACGGCGGCACCAGCACCTTGCCGCCGTTGCCGGCCACCCGGGCGGTGACACCGTCGGCATCGTTCGTACCGATGTAGGTGCTCCAGGCCGTCGGCTGGCCGGCGCCGTAGAGCGGGCCGGCGCCGGCCACCGGAAGACCGTTCAGGGTGAAGGTGACGTAGTCGCCGGAAACCTCGGCCGACCAGCCGAACAACGAGGTGTAGAACCTTTCCGCGTCGGGGAGGTCGGCGGTGCCGAGATCGACCCAGCTGGGTGCTCCGGGAGTCGATGGGGTCATGGCCGCATCGTCGCACCGTGCACCTTTGGACGGGCTTAAGTGTCGATGTTCTAGCTGAATCGCCGACCCTCATCGCGTCGATAGGCCCATAGGGCTCCCCCACCGAGCACCGCGGTCCAGCCCACCAGCGCGGCGATAGATCGGAAATCGTACGGAATATCGCTCACAGCCGCCCACATCAGCCGGGCCGCCCCGCCGGTAGGCAGATAGGGCGCGATGTTCTCGACGATGCCGGGCGCCAGGCCCGGGCCGGTCATCAGCCCGCCCAGGAACGCGAGCGGGAAGAACAGCACCTGGGCGACGACGATCGCGGCCTTCTGCGGCATCGAGTAACCGATCGCGAGTCCCATGAGGATGAACGGGACGGCGATGACGACGGTGGTCCCGGCGGCGATCAGGAAAGCGAGCGGGGTGACCGTGGCCTCGGTGAAGAACGCGGCGATCAGCACGACCGGCACCAACGAGACCGCCATGAGGCAGAGACCGGAGAGGATGCGACCGGCGAAACGGGGCATGGCCCCGGCGGGCAGGGTCCGGACGTACGGATCCCAGGGTTGGGCCCGGTCCTCCGCGACTCCGGCGCCGTGCTGGAAGAGGTTGGTCGTCATCACCGAGAACGTGATCATCGAGACGGTGGCCAGGGTCGCGTACTCCGCGTTGTCGCCGACGAACGGCACCACGAAGGCGAGCATCGCCGCCGAGGGGAAGAACGCGCTGCCGAACACGGCGATCGGGATGCGGATGGTCTCGAGCAGCTGGAAGCGGGCATGGGTGACCGCTAGAGATGACATGGAAGCTCAGCCTTCAGTCCGATAAGGGGCGGTTGGAAGCGTCCTGGGACGAGTCAAGCGGCTGCGGGTTCGCGGGTCAGCGCGAGGAACGCTTCCTCCAGCGAGGTCGGGCGCACCTCCAGATCTTCGAAGCCGACGTCGTACGTGACCAGGTCGCGCACCAGCCGGTCGGCGTCACCGGTCAGCAGGTGCAGGCGGTCGCCCTCGCGTTCGACGCCCGTGACGCCGGTCAGCTCGGGCAGGGGCCCGCGGACGGTCAGGCTGACCCGGCGGACGGCGACCAGGCCGCGTACGGCGTCGACCGTGTCGTCGGCGAGCACCCGGCCACCCCCGATCACCACCACCCGCCGGGCGAGGGCCTCGATCTCTTCCAGGTAGTGGCTGGTCAGCACGACCGTGCCGCCCTCGGCCGAGAACGAGCGGATGCCGTCCCACAGCAGGCGCCGGGCCTGCACGTCGAGACCGGTGGTGGGCTCGTCGAGGAAGACCATGCGGGGCCGGCCGACGAACGCGAGCGCGACGGCGACACGGCGCTTCTCACCGCCGGACAGTCCGCCGGTCTGCCGTCGTACGAGACCGGTGAGCCCGAACCGGTCGAGCAGCTCGGTCTTGGGCAGGGGATTGTCGTAGTGGGCGGAGACGAAGTCGACGACCTCGCCGACGCGCAGCGAGGCGGGCAGCCCGGTCTCCTGCGGGGTGACGCCCAGCTGCCGGCGGCTGCCGGGCCGGCGCGGGTCGCCGCCGAAGAGCTCGACGCGGCCGTCCGACGGCCGACGGATGCCGGTGAGCAGGTTGACGAGGGTGCTCTTGCCCGCGCCGTTCGGCCCGAGCAGGCCCACCAGCTCGCCGGCCCGGACCTCGAACGAGACCCGGTCGAGCGCTATCTTGTCGCCGTAGCGGCGGGACACGTCGAGGGCGCGGGCCAGTATCACGACTTCTCCTCAGGTCTCAGGGGTTCAGCAGTGCACGCAGCGCCGCGGTGTAGTCGTCGAAGGCCAGCCGCCCCCGGCGGGTAAGCCGCACCAGGGTGGCCGGAGTCCGGCCGTGATGGGTCTTGGTGACTTCGACGTAGCTTGCGTCCTCGAGCTTGCGCAGGTGGACGGAGAGGTTGCCGGCCGTCATCCGCAGCGATTCCTGCAGCTGGGGGAAGGTGATCCGGTCGTCCTCGCGCAGCACCGAGAGGGCGGAGACGACGCGGAGCCGGGCCTGGGCGTGGATCACCGGGTCGAGCTCGGTGACCAGCGGGTCGGATTGTTCGGTCATCGCAGCCGCAGCCAGCCGATCAGGCCGGCCGCGATCATGCCGCCGCCCCCGGCGACCCCGACGATCAGCGAGTGCCAGCCGGGGCCGATCAGGATGCCGGCGATGTTGATCAGGCTGGTCCAGACGCCGAGGATGAACATCTGGCGGTCGTTCCAGACGGCGGCGCCGGCCATGTACATCGCGCCGGTCAGCGCCACCATGCCGCCGGCCCACAACAGGCCGGCCTCGTCCTCCGGCAGCACGTTGCTGAACTGCGAGAAGAGGACGGAGAACGCGGTGAACGCGACGGACCAGCTGATGCCGTACATCGCGCCCTGACGGTTGCTGGGGCCCATGACGCGGCGGCTGACCCGGCTGCCGGCGATGCCGGTGGTGACGCCCGCCGCGATCATGAGGAGCGCGAGGGCAGCCAGCGGAAGCCAGGCCGGCAGGTCTACGAAGACCCGGTCGCCGGGGCCGAACCGCAGGAAGAACAGCGTGAAGCCGACGAGCCAGGCGATGCCCCACGGCCAGAACATCAGGCGCGGGTCGGGCGAGAGGTCGCGGCCCACGTTGGCCCGCTCGCGCTCGATCAGGGCGAGCGACTCGGCCGGGTCGAGCGGAGGGGCGTCATCGTCGATCGGGGTCATGCAAAGAACTTTACCACGCAAAGTCAAAGAGGTTTGCGCCATAAAGTTGATTCGCGCCGTCTTGGTTCGGTGATCAGCCCAGCGGGCTGGGTAGCGGCTTGGCGTGCACCACGGAGAGCCGGGAGACCGCGCGGGTGAGCACCACGTACAGCCGGTTGAGGCCCTTGGGTTCGGCGGCGACGATGTCGGCCGGCTCGTGGACGACCACATGGTCGTACTCGAGGCCCTTGACCACCGTGGCCGGCACCACCGTCACCCGCGCCTCGGAGTCGACGTCGTCGGGAGTCGCGTTCTCGATGCCCGCCGCCGCGAGATGATCCCGCAGCCGCTCGACCGCCGCGTCGGCCGCGATCAGCGCGACCGAGCCCTCATGGGCCAGGGCCGCGGTCACCTCGACCAGAGTCTCGGCGTCCAGATCGGACAGGTCGGCCACCGGGACCACGGCCAGCTCGCCGTCGCTGCGCAGTGACACCGCCTCCGGCACATCGACGCCGAGCGCCGGCAGCAGGCGGTTGGCCAGGGTCAGCACCGAGGCGGGCACGCGGAACCCGATGGTCAGCGGCACTACCGCGGCCTCCGGTTTGCCCAGGTGGCCCAGGGTCTCGCGCCACTCGGCAGCGGCCCACGGAGCGGTGCCCTGGGCCAGGTCGCCGAGCACGGTGATCGAGCCGTGCTCGCTGCGCCGGGCGATCGCGCGGGCCTGCATGGGGGAGAGGTCCTGGGCCTCGTCGATCACCACGTGGCCGAAGCTCGTCTCGCGTTCCAGCAGTCCGGCCGCCTCGTCGACCAGCAGCAGGTCGGCCGGGCTGAACCTGGCCGCCTTCACCGTGCGCGGCGGCTTGGCCCAGCGGATGGCGGCCCGTTCCTCGTCGTCGAGCACGCCCTCGGGCGGATCGGTCAGCACCTCGGCCACCAGGGCTTCGGGCGTCACAGCGGGCCAGGCCGCGTCGAGGAACCCGGCCACCGGCGGCACCTTGCTCATCTTGCGCAGCCAGGCGTCGGTCGGCGAGTTGCCGGTGCGGTACTCCGACTGGCGTTGCAGCAGGCCGACCACCCGCGCCCGCACGCGCTCGCGGCCCACCGCGTACGGCAGTCCGTCGCGCCGCGCCTCGTCGACGATCCGGCGCAGCGGCTCGGCGTCGATGCGCCACCGGTACGAGCCGTCCGACACCATGATCGGCTCGGTGGGCTTGGCCAGCCTGCGCCACAACGCCCGGCGCAACACCTCGGCCATCCGCACATCGTGCTTGACCAGGGCCGCGGCCGGGCTGTCGACCGCGCGCACCGGCGCGCGCCCGACGAGTTCCTCGACCGTGGCCTGCTGCACCTCGACCTCGCCGAGCGCGGGCAGCACGGCCGAGATGTACGACAGGAAGGCCGTGTTCGGCCCGGCGATGAGCACGCCCGAGCGCCGCAGTCGTTCCCGGTGCAGATACAGCAGGTACGCGGCCCGGTGCAGGCCGACGGCGGTCTTGCCGGTGCCCGGGGCGCCCTGCACGCAGATCGAGTCGGCGATCTCGGCCCGCACCAGTTCGTCCTGCTCGGGCTGGATGGTCGCCACGATGTCGCGCATCGGGCCGACACGCGGTCGCTCGATCTCAGCGGTCAGGATCCGGCTGCTGGTGCCGAGTTCCTCGCCGCGGTCGAGGTGCTCGTCCTCGAAGCTGGTCAGCTCGCCCTTGACGAAACCGAACCGGCGGCGGGTCGCAACGCCCTGCGGGTCACGGACGCTGGCGCGGTAGAAGGAGCGCGAGAGCGGCGCGCGCCAGTCGAGCACCATCGGCTCGCCGGCGTCGTCGGTGACGTGCCGCCGCCCCACGTGGTAGGCGGCTTCCTCGATGTCGAGGCGGCCGAAGAAGAGCGGAGTGGTCGGGTCGTCGGCCAGCTCCTTGACGCGGCGTGCCATGTGCCGGCCGAGCTGCTCGGCGGTGTAGGCGTCGCCGGCCACACGGTCGCCGGTCGAGAAGAGGGCCTCGGCCCGGCCGCGCATGCGAGCCAGCGCGGCGCGCGACTCGCTGAGGTGCCGGCGTTCGGCGGTGAGTTCGGTGTCCAGGTCGAAGGCGGGCACGGTTCATCCTCAGGCAGGGTGTTCCTGGCTGCTCGCGTATCCGAGAGCGCATCGGGTCGCCCTCGGCGCGCGGGACGTCCGCTGCGGTGCATTCTCACCACGGCCGTCAAGCGGCGGACAACGTTACGCCCCGTACGCTCCCCTCTCCACCTATTTACCATCGCGTCGTGGTATCAGGTCGCATCCCACAGCGGTACCGTATAGGTATGACTACTCAGATTGCCGTTCGCCTGCCGGACGAGCTGATGGACTTCGTCGACGGGCAGGTGAGTTCCGGTTCTGCCGCCAGTCGCGCCGCAGTGGTCGTGCGTGCTCTGGAGCGGGAGCGCCGCCGCGCCGCAGCCGAGCGTGACGCGGCCATCTACGCCGAGAGCGAGGGCGACGACCTCGACGACCTCGCCGCATGGGCCGGAGCCCAGCCGTTGGACCTCGACTGATGCGACCGATTCACCTCGCCACCCTCGACAAGACCCGCCCCGTGCTGGTGCTGACCCGTGAGCAGGTGCGCCCTTATCTGAAATTCATCACCGTCGCGCCCATCACCAGCACGATCCGCGGGCTCTCCACGGAGGTTCCGGTCGGCAAGGAAAACGGCCTCGGCCATGACTCGGTGGTGTCCTGCGACAACATCACGACGATCCCGCGGTCCGCGATCGGCCGGCGGGTCGGTTATCTGCTGGCCCCACAGGAACTCGAACTGGCGGAAGCGATCGTGGCCGCCTACGACCTCGAGCCCTGAGGCGTGGCTCTCGTTGAAGAATGGGCCCATGAGTGACGAGGGTGGTCGGGGTGGGGCGCGGATCTCGGATCCGCAGGTCATGCGGGCGTTGGCTCATCCGGCCCGGATTGCGATCGTCGAATATCTGAACAACACGGGGGCCGTGGTCACGGCGACCGAGACGGCTGAGCTGGTGGGGTTGTCGCCCAGCGCGACCAGCTACCACCTGCGTGAGCTGGCCCGCTACGGGCTGGTGGAGCAGGCGCCCAGCCGGGGCGACGGGCGGGAACGCGTGTGGCAGAGCACCGGCACGGGGCTGCGTATTGACGCCCACCGGGACGAACCGGGTGCTGCCGCGGCCACCGAGGCGTTGGTCGACGTGTTCCTCGAGCGGGACATGGAACGGGCTCGGCGGTGGATCCGCCGGCAGCCCGCCGAGTCGCGGGAGTGGCGGGACATCGGCACGTTGAGCAGCCACAAGTTGCTGCTGACGGCCGATGAGTTGCGCGCGCTCAGTGACCAGATCAGCGAGCTGATGGCGCTCTACCGCTTCCGGGAGCGGCAGGCGGACCCGCCGGCCGGTGCACGGGCGGTGCACGTGAACTTCATGGCCTTTCCGGACGACGCCAATACCTGACGCAGGGCTGGCGCGAACCAGATGTGAAGGATTACTTTCGAAGTATGTCCTTCACATCTGGCGGCAGCGTGCCCGAGTCGCGCTGGGGCGACGTCTATCTCGTGGCGGGATCGCGGGCCGTCTCGGTCTGCGGCGACTTTCTCGCGGCGACCACCCTCGCGCTCGTCCTGGCCGAGGGCGGCCACGGCGGGCTGGCGGTCTCGGGGCTGATGCTCGCGGCGAGCCTGCCGCTGGCACTGCTCGCGCCGATCACCGGGCGCGTCGCCGACCGGGTCGACAGCCGGATCGTCCTGGCCGTGGCGCCGCTCGGCCAGTCCGTGATCTGCCTGGTCCTGGCGTTCACCAGTCATCCGGTGGCGATCATGGGGCTGGTCGCGCTGCTTGCCTGCGGGCTCGCGTTCACCCAGCCGGTGCTGGGTGCCCTGCTGCCCGAGATGGTGCGGCCGGCCGATCTGCCCAAGGCGAGCGGGCTGAGCCAGACCGCCGGCAACATCGGCATGCTGGTCGCCCCCGCGTTGGCCGGCGTCCTGGTCGGGCAGTCCGGGGCCCGGCTGCCGCTGCTGCTCGACGCCGCCAGTTATCTCGCTCTGGTGGGGGCGGCGCTTGCCCTGCGTACGCGTCGTACCGGCCGGACGACAGCCAAGGGCGCCCTCGTGCCGTGGCGACTGCGCGACGACCGCACGCTCACCGTCATGGTGGGGGTCCTGGCCGCGACGATCGCCGGGGTCAGCGCGATCAGCGTGGTCGAGGTGTTCTTCCTCCGGGACACGCTCGGCGCGTCCACCACCGTCTTCGGCCTCGTCGCCGCGTCCTGGACGGCCGGCATGCTGCTAGGCAACGGCATCTTCAGTCAGGTGCCGCCGCGTCGTATCACCGTGTCCGCGTTGCTGCTGGTGGTTGTGGGCTCGTGCGTGCCCGTCGTGGTGGCGGCGGCCGCGCCCGGGCCGTTCTGGATCATCCCGCTCTGGGTCGCCGGCGGCGTCTGCAACGGCGGCATCAACGTGTTCATCATGGTGATCGTCGCGGGTCGGACGCCGTCCGCCGCCCGCGGCCGCGCGTTCGCCTCGCTCAACGCCTCCGTGCAGGGCGCCGGGATGATCGGCCTGCTGGCCGCGGGGCCCCTGGTCGACCGGTTCGACCCTCGCCTGCTGGTTGCCGTGGTGGGGACGTTCGGCCTGGTCACGGCGTTGTCGGGACTGGTCGTGGTGCGACGTGAGCCACCATCGGATCCGGTCATGAGCACTTCCCGGCCGCCGCGGGATAGCGTCGCAACATGAGCGACAGCGCCGGTCGGCCCCGGGTCGGGCACATCCAGTTCCTCAACTGCCTCCCGATCTACTGGGGTCTCATGCGGTCCGGCGCCCTGCTCGATGTCGACCTGCGTAAGGACACGCCCGACCGGCTCAGCGCCGACCTCGTGGCCGGCCACCTCGACATCGGCCCGATCACGCTGGTCGAATACCTGCGCCACGCCGACGAACTGCTGCTCCTGCCCAACCTCGCGGTGGGCAGCGACGGCCCGGTGCTCAGCGTCAACCTGATCTCGACCCGGCCGCTGGCCGAGCTGGACGGCCGGCCGGTCGCGCTCGGTTCCACCTCGCGTACGGGCGTGCTGCTGGCCCAGATGCTGCTGGCCGAGCGCTACGGCGCCGAGCCCGAATACTTCCGCTGCCCGCCCGAGCTCACCCAGATGCTGATCGAGGCGGACGCCGGCGTGCTGATCGGCGACCCGGCTCTGCGGGCCCTGTACGAGGCCCCGCGCAACGGCCTGCACGTCACCGACCTGGGCGAGGCGTGGAAGGAGTGGACCGGCCTGCCGATGGTCTTCGCCGTCTGGGCCGTCCGCAGAGACTTCGCGGCCGCCCACCCCGGCGTGGTCAAGGACGTGCACGAGGCGTTCCAGCGCTCGCGCGACCTCAGCCTCACCGAACTCGACGAGGTCGCCACCGCCGCCGCCCGATGGGAGCCGTTCGACGCCGCGACGCTGGCCAACTACTTCCGGGCGCTCGATTTCTCCCTCGGGGAGCGCCAGATCGCCGGAATCCGCGAGTTCGCCCGTCGTGCGGCGGCTCGCGGTGAGGTGCCCTCGTTGCCCGCTCAAGGGCCGCTTTTCGCCGAAGTTTGATCTTCCCTCACGTAGTCCCTAGGCTCCCGGAACCTCTCAGCTGGTTCATAGCTGAACTTGCTAAATCGAACGGGGACCTTGAATGCGCCTGCGCCCGATCGCTCTGCCGGCGGCCATCGCCGCTCTGGCCCTGGGCGGCCTGGCCGCCCCGGCGCAGGCCGCGCCCGAGGACGAGATGCCGATGGTCGGCGTGCTGTTCCCTGAGCAGATCGCGGTCATCGACGGCACGACCAAGACCGTACGGGCCGAGGTCGTCAACATCGGCCCGCAGACCGTCAAGAACGTCGTCGTGAACTTCACGAACGTCGACCCGGCGGTCAAGCTGACCCTGCCCGAGGGCTGTGACGCCACCTCGTGCCAGATCGGCGATATCAAGTCGAACGGCAGCAAGGTGCTCTCGATCAAGGTCGCGGTCACCGGCGACAAGATCGTCTCCGGCTTCGAGGTCGCGGTCGGCGCCTACTCCTCCGAGGTGAGCGTGGTGCGCTCCGCGGGCGGCGTCGACCTCGAGATCGAGCCGATCGGTGACCTGAGGCTCGGCCGGGGCCAGTCCAAGGCCCTGCCGATCACCGTGCACAACGCCGGCAGCGAGAGCGTCGATTCGGTCGGCCTGGCGGTGCTGGGCGAGGACGGGCTGTCGATGTTCGGCGACTACCGCAACTGCCTCTCGCTCGAGGACATCGAGGGCGAGGACCCCGGTGTGCCCGGCCTCATCTGCAAGTTCGACGAGGAGTTCACACCGGGGTCGACCTTCCAGGTGTCGGCTGAGAACCCGATCAAGATCGGCCTGAACAAGGATGCGGGCGGTCCGTACACGTACACCGGGGCCGTGCTCGCGGTCGGCGTCAACGACGAGAAGGCCGCGCTGCTGGCCAAGAAGAAGACCGGCAAGGTGCTGTCACTGGACGCGCTGACCAAGGCCTCCGGCATCGCCGACGGCGATGCGCCGGACGACCTGAACGAAGAGGACAACATCGCCGGCTTCGGCATCGCGGTCGGCAAGTCCGCCGCGGACAGTGCCGCGGTCGGCACGACCATCTCGGGCCGGGGCGGCGACAAGAAGACCTTCGAGGTGGCGGTGCGCAACCTCGGCCCGACCTCGGTCATTCCGGTCAGCGAGGACTTCGAGTGGTACGCGTCGGCGCGGATCACGATCCCGGCCGGGGTGAAGCTGACCGCGGTCGACGAGTTCTGCATGCCGGTCGGCGGCGGGGACGACTTCCCGAAGCCGGACACGGTCGACGGCAACGAGTACGACTGCATCCCGCACCTCGGCCTCGGTGTGGGCGAGACCAGCAAGTTCGTCTTCACCGGAACGCTGACCGGCGACCCCTCGGAGCCGGGCTCGATCGTGGTGGACGGCGGCGTGCAGGACGGCAACGCCAAGAACGACCGGGCCGCGATCACGGTCGCGCTGACCGGCGACGGCGGCGAGGGTGGCGGCCTCCCGGTCACCGGTACCCCGACCGGACTGGTCGCGCTCGGCGGCGTCCTCCTGCTGCTCGCGGGCGGCGTGGCGGCGTACGTCTTCCGGCGGCGCCGGATCGTCACCACCCTCTGAGCACCTTCCATGAGGACCGTCCGGCTCGCCCGGGCGGTCCTCATGTGTGTCCACTCCCGGGGATTTGAACCAAAGTTTGATCTCTGTTCATCCAGGCCCTACGCTCCCCGAACCTCCAGCGCAGAAGAAACGGGGAACTTCGATGCGCCTGCGTCCGATCGCCTCTGCCGCGGCAGCGGTTGCTCTTGTCCTGGGTGGACTCGCCGGCCCGGCCCAGGCCGCGGCGCCTGAACCCAGTCCGTTGCTCATCGTCCGCCTCGACCACACGATCCGGGTGCTCGAAGGCGGGTCGAAGACTGTCGATGTCACAGTCACCAACGACGGGCCAGTCGCGGCCAAGGATGTCGTTCTGACTTTCTGGAACATCGACCCGGAGGTCAAGCTGACCCTGCCGGGCAGCTGTCGCGAGCTGACGTGCCCGATCGGTGACGTCGGGGCACGTAACGGCACTCACCTGACCATCGGCGTCGAGCTCATCGGCATCACGGCCAAGCCGACGCCCGCGTCCTTCGGGGTCAAATCCAATTACTACGCCGTCGAGGCCAACGCCTGGGTGGTGCACTACAAACGCGGCCTCGACCTTGCGGTGACCCCGCTCGCCAACCCGGTGATCGGCCGCGGCGGGTCCACCGCCGTGCCGATCGTCGTGCGCAACGACGGCACCGAGACGATCAACAAGATCGGCCTGGTGCTGCGCGGCGACTTCGGCCTCGAGCCGACGAGCCGCGATCGTGACTGCGTGTCGTTCGACGACATCGACGACCCGAAGACCTACGGCAAGCTCCCGCGGAGCGGCTCCTGGGGCCCGGCCGTCTTCTGCACCTTCGACGTCGACCTGCCACCCGGAGCGACCTTCCGGCCGCCGGCTGACGCCTCGATGAGGATCGCCGTCGACGACGACCTGGGTGGGCCGTTCGCTTACCGGGGCAACGTCACAGCTGTCGCGCTCGGCGACGGTCCCGACCCGGTCGACGTCGAAAGCGGGGTCGGCAACAGCGGCCAGGACCAGTTCAGTTACCTCACGGCTCGGACCGACTTCAACTACCTCGACAACTTCACGCACTTCTTCATCCCGCTCGACAAGTCGCTCGCTGACAGCGCCGCGGTCGGCGGCGCCCTCACCGGTACGGTCGGCGAGACCAAGACCTTGAAGGTGGGTATCCACAACCTCGGCCCCACCACCGTGATCGACGGCGTCTTCGACCACCACGAGAACTGGACCCCGAAGGTTCGCGTCCACATTCCGACCGGACTGCGCCTGACCAGCGTGGACAAGGAGTGCAAGCCCGGCACCGACCCCGACAAGACCGACAACTGGTCGTCCGGCAAGGTCGACGGCTGGGACTACATCTGCTCCACCCGGCCCTGGCAGCGCGGCGCCGCAGTGGGCGAGAAGGTCCTGCTCACCTTTACCGGCAAGCTGACCGGGGAATCGGCGCCCGGTTGGGTCGCCGCCGACGGTGGCCAGCAGGACACCGAACCCAAGAACGACCGGGCCGCCATCACGATCGCGCTCGACGGCGCCGGCGGCGGGGCGAATCCGGGCGGGGCGAATCCGGGCGGAGAGAACCCTGGTGGCGAGGGCGGTGGCCTGCCGATCACCGGTGCGCCCGTCGAATGGGTCGCCCTGGGTGGCGCGGTGCTGCTCGTCGCGGGTGCGGTGGCGGCCTTCGTGTTCCGGCGGCGACGGATCGTGACGACGCTCTGAGTCATGCCCCCACCGGGTTGCTGATCCTTACTAGGATCCGACGGATCATGAAGAGTCCCGAGTTCGACGGGCACGAGCGCGCTCGCTGGGCCGGCCGTGCCGCCGCCTACGACCGCAGCTTCGCCCGTCTCTGTGCCCACCCGGCGCCGCCCTGCTGGAGGCGGCCAGGGTCGACAAGGGGCACCGTCTGCTCGACGCGGGCACCGGAACCGGCACGGTCGCCGCCCTGGCGGCCTCGCAGGGGGCGTCGGTGCTGGCCGTCGACGCCGAACCGTCCATGCTCGACATCGCCGCGACCCGCCTGCCCGAGGGCACGACCGTGCTGGCGACGCTGCCGGTGTTGCCGTTCCCGGCCCGCATCTTCGACGCGGCGGTGGCCAACTTCGTGATCAACCACGTCGGCAACCCGGCGGCGGCCGTGGCGGAGCTGGCCCGCGTGACCCGTCCCGGCGGCCGGACCGCCGTGACTGTCTGGCCGTCCCCGCCGCCGACGGCTCAGCGCCTGTGGAGCGACATCTTCGACGCCGCGGGCGCGGAACGGCCGGCGGGTCTGCCCCGCCTCGACCCGGGCAACGACTTTCCCCGTACGGAGGAAGGCGTGACCGCCCTGCTCGAAGGGGCCGGCCTGGCCGGGGTCACCTGCACCACCCTGTCGTGGACGCTGCACATCGACCCGGACGACTGGTGGGCCGGTCCCGCGGCCGGCCTCGCCACCGCCGGCCTGATCCTCGACCACCAGCCGCCGTCCGTGGTGGACGAGGTGCGCGCCGCGTTCGACCAGGTCACCGCCCCGTTCCGCGGCGACGACGGCTGGCTTGCCCTGCCCGCTTCGGCATTGCTGGCGGCCGGGTCAAAGCACTGACATGGCCGGGGCCGGGGAACCGTCGCGCAGGCGGGCGGCGTCGCGGCTCGGGGGCTCGCCGAACTGGCGGCGGTACTCGCGGCTGAACTGGGACGGGCTGTCGTAGCCGACCCGGTGGCTGATGCCGGTGACGTCGTTCGGCTGCGCGGCCAGCATCAGCCGCGCCTCCTGCAGGCGGATGCGTTTCTGGAACTGGATCGGGCTCATCGCGGTGACCGCCTGGAAGTGGCGGTGGAACGCGGAGACGCTCAGGCCGGAGCGCCTCGCCAGGTCGTCGATGCGGAACGATTCCCGGTAGTGGTCGCGGATCCAGCGCACCGCCTGGGCGACCTGGGTGACGCTGCTGCCGGCCAGACCCAACTGGCGTACGGCCGCACCCTGCTCACCCGTGACCAGGCGCCACAGGATCTCGCGGCGGATCAGGGGCGCCACGACCGGGATGTCGCGCGGAGTCTCGAGTAACCGCAGCATGCGCACGGCGGCGCCGATCAATTCGTCGGGGGCGTCACTGACCGCGATGGCCGAGGTCGGCCCGTCGGGCTGCGGCAGCGAGCCGGGCGGCGCCGCCAGCAGCAGTTCGGCGATCTCGGCGGGGTCGAGCACGAGACCGAAGCCGAGCGCCGGCGCCTCGGTGTAGTGGCCGCTGACCGGCAGATCAACCGAGGCGACCAGGTACTGGCCGGCGCGGTACTCGTAGACGCGGTCGCCGAGCACGAGCGTTTTCGCGCCCTGGGCGATGAGGGCCAGCACGGTGCCCGACATCGAGACCGACGACTCGTGGGCGCGGGTGGCCCTGCCGATCAGAACGCCGTCGATGGCCGTGGTGACACCGGACCGAGCGTGGCGGTCCAGCAACGTACGCAATTCGTCGAGCGACACCCTTGGAGAGTAATAGGCAAGGATCGGCGAGGCTCGTTCTACTGGCCGGGCCGGTGAGCTGGTGCCATGGAGAGGAGCAAGTTTCCACGTACGAAACGAAGGGTTGAATCATGCGAGTCGCGATCGTGCTCGGGGGCAGTTCCGGTATCGGACAGGCGACAGCGGTCGAGCTGGCGCGGCGGGGTACCGGGGTCATCGTGACCTACAACGGGAATCCGGCCGGCGCCGAGCAGACCGTGGCTCTGGTCGAGAAGGAGGGTGGCACAGCCGTCGCGCTGCGTCTCGACATCGGCCGTACCGAGGGTTTCCCCGCGTTCCGTGACCAGGCCGTCGTCGCGTTGCGGGACACCTGGCAGCGGGACACCTTCGACTACCTGGTCAACAACGCCGGCTTCGGTGGCGGCGCGCCGTTCGCCGACACCACCGAGGAGCTGTTCGACCAGTTCATGCGGGTGCTGCTCAAGGGTCCGTACTTTCTGACCCAGACGATGTTGCCGCTGCTCGCCGACGGTGGCGCGATCGTCAACGTCAGCAGCTCGTCGGCGTTGCCCACCGGCCAGATCGACGTCGGCTACTCGGCCTACGCGACCATGAAGGGCGGCCTCAACACGCTGACCCGGTTCCTGGCCAAGGAGCTGGCGCCACGGCGCATCCGGGTCAACGCGGTCTCGCCCGGGCCGACGCGCACACGGCTGGCCGACGCCGACGGCGTCGTCGGCTTCGACGCGTACCCCGAGGTGATCCCGATGCTGGCCGCCAAGACCGCCCTGGGCCGGATGGGCGAGCCGGACGACGTCGGCGCGGCGATCGCGAGCCTGCTCTCCGACGAGAGTCGCTGGATCACCGCGCAGAACGTCGAGGTCTCCGGCGGTTTCGACCTATAGCAGGGCGTCCAGGGCGGCCACGTCGGCCGCGGTCAACTCCCAGACGGCGGCCGCGGCGTTGGCGTGCACCTGCTCGGCGGTCGTGGCGCCGGCGATCACGCTGGTCACGGCGGGTCGTGCGGCGAGGCCGGCGATGGCCACCTCGAGCAGGCTGTGACCGCGGTCGGCGCCGAAGTTCTTGAGGGCCTCGATGGTGTCCCAGTCGGCGCCGTCGATCCAGCGCTGGTAGCGGGGGAGCGACAGCCGTGTGCCCGCGGCCGGCTTCTGGTCGCGGCTGTACTTGCCGCTGAGCAGACCCGAGTCGAGCGGGAAGAACGGCAGCAGGCCCAGCCCGAACTGCTCGCAGGCCGGCACGACCTCGGTTTCGACCTCGCGGTGGAGCAGGCTGTACTGGTTCTGCGCGCTGATGAACGGGGTCAGGTTGCCGGCCCGGGCCGTCCAGTCGGCGTCGGCGATCTGCCAGCCCGCGAAGTTCGAGTTGCCCAGGTAGCGCACCTTGCCCGAACGCACCAGGTCGTCCAGCGCGGTCAGCGTCTCGTCGATCGGGGTCTGCGGGTCGGGGGTGTGCAGCTGGTAGAGGTCGATGTAGTCGGTCTCGAGCCGGCGCAGCGAGGCCTCGACCGCGCGCACGATGTAGCGCCGCGAGCCGCGGGCGCCGAAGTCGTTGCCGTTGAGGCCCTCCATGTCGAGCCCGAACTTGGTCGCCACCACGACCTCGTCCCGGCGGCCCTTGAGCGCGGCGCCCAGGCATTCCTCGGAGGCGCCGTGCGGGGTGCCGTAGACGTCGGCCGTGTCGAACAGCGTGATCCCGGCGTCGAGGGCGGCGTCGACGACCTCGCGGGTGCCGTCGGCGTCCAGCTTGCGGCCGAAGTTGTTGCAGCCGATGCCCACGACGGAGACGACCAGGCCCGAGGCGCCCAGTCGGCGGTAGCTCATCTCACTCATGAACAGAACCCTATGCCCGAAGGTGCCGACGTTTGCCCGGGACGCCACGACATCGGCCTGCATCTATTGACACAGTTCCGAAACAAAAAGGAACCTTTCCTGAGAGCGCTCTCCCCCCCATCCCGCCTCTGCGGAAGGTGTCCCCGTGCGTACCCTTTTGCGAGCCTTGGCCGCGCTGGTCATGACCGTCCCGGTCGTGGCCGCGATATCCCCACCAGCGGCTCAAGCCATCGGTCCGAACGTGCTGCCCGTCACCGTCTCCAACAACACCGGCCGCGGCGAAGCGGTCTACCTGTACGTCATCGGCATCCAGCTGTCGTCCGGCCGTCTCGGGTACGTCAACCAGGCCGGCGCCTTCTCGCCGTGGACCGGCGGGGCGCTGCCCCCGGCGCCCGCGCCCGACGTCTCCATCCCCGCCGCCGGCAACGGCGGAAGCACCACGATCGGCTTCCCGCGGGGCTTCTCGGGCCGGGTCTACTTCTCTCTCGGCGAGAAGCTCAAGTTCTTCCTCACCCCGGACGGCCTGGTGCAGCCGGCGCCGTGGGCGGGCGGGGACGCGAACGCGAACATCCTGTTCGACTGGAGCGAGTTCACCTACAACGACGCCGGGCTGTGGCTCAACAGCTCACAGGTCGACATGTTCGCCGTGCCGCACGCGGTGTCGGTGACCGGGGCCTCGGGCGCGTCGAAGCGCACGGGTGACCTGGTCGCGAACGGCCGGGACAACATCATCAACACGTTGCGCGGAGCGTCGGGCTGGGCCAACACGGTCCGTACGCGTTCCGACGGAACCGTGCTGCGGGTGCTCGCACCGGGCAAGGCCGCGGGCGCCGGGCTCTTCAGCACCACCTACCTGGACCCGTACATCGCGTCGGCCTGGAACGCGTACACGACCAAGACGCTGACCGTCGTGCCGTTCGGCGACCAGCCCAACACGCGCTACTTCGGCCGCACCTCGGGCAACGTCATGCGCTTCACCAACTCGGCGGGCGCGCAGGTGGCGCAGTTCAACCGGCCGTCGTCGGCGTCGGTGTGGGGCTGCGACGGCGACCTGCCGGCGCCGAACGACCAGGTTGTCGGGCCGATTTCCCGTACGCTGTGCGCCGCGCTCAACCGCGGGACGCTCGGCACGATCGACACCCAGCCCAGCCTGAACGCGGCCGACTTCTACAAGAGCAACCCGACCAACGTGTACGGCAAGGCGATCCACGCGAACATGCAGGACGGCAAGGCCTACGCGTTCGCCTTCGACGACGTCGGCGCTTTCGAGTCGCTGGTGCACGACGGGGACCCGCGGTCGGCCGGCATCCACCTGACCGCATTCACCGGCGGTGGCGGCTCGAACCCGCAGCCGACCGGTGTGCCGGTGATCAGCTCGCTCAACAACAAGTGCATCGACGTGCCGAGCGGCAACTTCGTCGACAGCGCCCCGCTGCAGATGTGGACCTGCAACAACAGCGGCGCCCAGAAGTGGACCTTCACCGGCGGCACGCTGCAGGCCGGTGGCAAGTGCATGGACGTGCAGGCGGCGGGCACCGCCAACGGATCGGCGATCCAGCTCTACACCTGCAACGGCACCGCGGCCCAGCAGTTCGTGCTGAGCGGCGCCGGTGACCTGGTCAACCCCCAGGCGAACCGGTGTGTCGACATCAAAGAGGTGAACCCGAACGACGGCGCCCGTCTGCACCTGTGGGACTGCGTCGGCGCCTCGAACCAGAAGTGGCGCAAGGGCTGACACGACATCTCCGCCGCGGACCGGTTGGGGCCGGTCCGCGGCGGAGAACTACGTTGTCGGAGTGATCTATCTCGGCGGAGGCGGCAGCGAGCACGACGAGTCGAAGCTATGGGACGAGGTGTTCCGGCCCGGCTCCGTCACCTCCTGTGCCGCCGGCGAGGCCGTCAAGCTTGGCGCGAGCTGACTCTCAGGCGTCGGGCGGGGCGGCCAGGTCTCGATAGGCGGGGCGCAGCAGGTCCGTCAGGGGGATGTGGCGTACGCGGACCGGTGGGGCGTCGAGGGCCCGCAGCAGCAGTTCGGGCGGGGCGTTCACCCGGGAGGGACGTTCCCGCAGGCGGCTCAGGCTGATCGCCGGAGTGAAGTAGTCGGTGAGGTGATCCTCCAGAGCGGATTCCTCGACGGCCAGGGGATCCACCGGCGGGGCCGGTTCGGGGGTGCCGCGCAGGGCGTCGAGCAGTGCCTCGCGAGGGCGCCCGCGCCAGGCCAACACCAGGAACGGGTCGTCGTCGAACGCCTCGGCCAGCACGTAGAGCACCGCCGAGCCGTGCTTGCAGGGCACGCTCCAATCAGGACAGCTGCATTGGATGTCGAGGCGTTCGGGGAAGAGCGGCGCCTCGTGCGCGGCGAACAGGTCGACGATCTCGTGCGGCATCTCGCCCGCGAGCAGCGCCGCGCGGTAGAGCGCCTGGGAACCGAGCGCCTCCGTCAGCTCCGTCCACTGTGATTCGTCGAACGCGGTGATGTCGATCGTGACTTCGTACGGCTGGGGCCGGGAACCCTGCACGCGGCCGGCGACCCGGCCGGGAGCGAGCGCGAAGTCCATCACCTGGCCCTTGCGCGCATAGGTCCGGCCGCGGGCGAGCCGACCACCGTCGCAGATCTGTTCGAGCACGTCGACGAAGCGGCGCGACCACCACTGCTCGCCGATCTTGCCGCGCTTGGCCCGGACGGCGATGCCGCCCTCGACCTCGATGGGCCGGCCGCCCTCGAAGAATCGTCCATTCTGGTCGATCGGCATGTCAGCGCACCGCCGCCGGGTCGAGCGCGAACAGTTCGCGCAGCTGGTCGGTGTTCAGGTCGGTGATCCAGTCCTCGCCCGTGCCCACCACCGAGGAGGCGAGCGCCTTCTTGCGCTCGATCATCGCGTCGATCTTCTCCTCCAGCGTCCCCGTGCAGATGAACTTACGAACCTGCACATTGCGCGACTGTCCGATGCGGAAGGCGCGGTCGGTGGCCTGATTCTCGACCGCCGGGTTCCACCACCGGTCGAAGTGGACGACATGGTTGGCCGCCGTCAGGTTGAGGCCGGTGCCGGCCGCCTTGAGCGAGAGCAGGAACAGCATCGGCTCGTCGTCGTTCTGGAACCGCTCGACCAGGTCGTCCCGTTTCGCCTTCGACAGTCCACCGTGGAGCCAGAGTACCGGCCGGTCGAGATGCGCCGCCAGATAGGGCTGGAGCAGGGAGCCCCATTCGGAGTACTGCGTGAAGACCAGCGCCTTGTCGCCGTCCTCGATGATCTCTTCTGCCAGTTCCTCCAGGCGGGCCAGCTTGCCCGAGCGCGCGGGCAGGCGCGAGCCGTCCTTGAGCAGGTGGGCGGGGTGATTGCAGACCTGCTTGAGCTTGGTCATCGCGGCCAGCACGTTGCCCCGGCGCTGAATGCCCTCGCTGCCCGAGATGGCTTCCATCATGTCCTCGACGACGGCCTGATAGAGCGTCGCCTGCTCGGGCGTGAGGGTGCACCAGACCTTCATCTCGTTCTTCTCGGGCAGATCCGAGATGATCGTCTTGTCGGTCTTGAGGCGGCGCAGGACGAACGGTCCGGTGGCCCGCTTCAGGGCGGCGGCAGCGTCCTCGTCCTGCCGCACCTCGATCGGCTCCTGGAAGCGGCGCCGGAACCGCTTGGCCGGCCCGAGCAGTCCCGGATTGCAGAAGTCCATGATGGACCACAGCTCGGCCAGGTGATTCTCGACGGGCGTGCCGGTCAGCGCGAGACGGGAGCGGGCCGGGACGGCGCGGACGGCCTGCGCCTGACGGGTGCCGCTGTTCTTGATGGCCTGCGCCTCGTCGCACACCACGCGTCCCCAGTGGACGCCGCGCAACGCCTCCAGGTCACGCACCGCGGTGCCGTACGTCGTGACCACAAGATCCGCACTCCGCACGGCAGCGTCGAAGTCGTCCCCGCGCTGGCGGGTGCCGCCATGGTGCACGTAGACCCGCAGGCTGGGCGCGAACTTGGCCGCCTCCTTGTGCCAGTTGCTGACCAGAGACATAGGACAGATCAGCAGGGTCGGGGCGATCTCGGGTGGCTGGAGGAAGTCGGGCACCGAAGACTCCGAAGTGGAGTCGGTATCGGCCCGTTCGGCCAGCAGCAGGGACAGTGTCTGAGCCGTCTTGCCCAGGCCCATGTCGTCGGCGAGGATGCCGCCCAGGCCCAGGCGGGACAGGAAGTGCAGCCAGGAAAGGCCGCGTTCCTGGTACGGGCGCAGGATGCCCTGGAAGGTGGGCGGCGTCGGAACCGGGGTCAGCCGCTCGGCCGCCTGCCCGGAGAGCAGGTCGCCGAGCATGCCGTCGGCGTCGACCTCGACCAGCGGCAGGTCTTCCTCACCGCCGTCGACCACCTGCTGGAGCACCTCGCCCGCGGTCAGCTCGCCCTCGCGGCGCTTGCCGACCGCCTTGAGCGCCGCGCGCAGCTGGCGGTCGTCGAGCTCGACCCACTGGCCCCGCACCCGGACGAGGGGAACCTTGAGCCGGGCCAGCTCGGCCAGTTCCTCGGCGGTGACCGCGGCCTCGCCGATGACCAGGTCGAGCCGGAAGTCGACCAACTCGTCGAGACCGAAGCCGGAATCGGCCATCGCCTTCGACCCGCCGCTGCGCGACTTCGACCGGGTCGTCAGCTTGAGCCCGACCGCCTTGCGGCCGGCCCAGGCGGGCAGCTGCACACCGAACCCGGCCGCCTGCAGCAGCGGCGCCGCCTGCTGCAGGAACTCGTGCGCCTCGGAGGTGTCGAGCTCCATGGCGGCGGGTTCCTGATCGTGCAGGGCCACGTGCAGCAGCCGGAACAACCGCACCGCCCGGCCGAGCCCGGCCAGCAGCGTCTCGTCGGGTCGCGGCGGCAGCCCGGGGAAGCGGGCGCCGGCCCACACCTCGGCGGCCGGAAGGTAGAGACTCGGGTCCTCGGCCGACTGCAGAGCGAACTCGAGGCCCCACATGTCGGTCTCGGGCGCCGGTTCGAGCAGCCGGAAGCTGACCCGGATCGGGCCGTTCGCCTCGTGGGCGGCCCGCAGCCATTCGTCGAGCGCCGCCCGCAGGTCACGCTCCTCCCCGGGCCGGGCGCCGGGCAGGGCCGGATCGTCGGCGGTGAGCGCGGCTATCCAGCGGTCGGGCAGGGGCGCCTTCGCTCCCGCGCGATGGCCGATCAGGATCCGCTCGGGCATCACCGTCCGCGCGGCCCCGTCGACCAGCGCCTCGACGGCGTCCCGCAGAGTCGGGCCCACCCCGCCGCCGGTGGCGCGGACGACGGCGGGCATGGCGGTGGCGAAATCACGGTGCGTGGCGGCGTCGGCGCCGGTCAGCACCGGGCGCCAGCGAGCGGTGGCCACGCCGGCCTCGGTCACGAGCTGGGGCAGCAGTCGACCGCGGCGGGCGAGATCGCAGGCGTGGCCGGCCAGGACGCAGAGATACCGCAGGGAAGACCCGGCCAGCCAGGACCCGGCAGGATCGGGATCGGATAGAGCGCTCAGTGCGGTCAGGGCGGAGTCACCGGGCAGCAGCAGGACAGGCACGTTCCACGCGCCGAGCCGGACACCGCGGGTGGCGGGCTCGGCGCCGGTGTCGGGGGAGGGCAGCGGTCCGCGGGCCGTGCCGGGCAGCTGAAGCGTCTGCGTGCCGGTCGTGGCCGGAGCGAGCGCGTCGCCGACGTCATCCGACGATTCGGTCAGCGCCGTGAGCAGGGACTCAGCGGGGACAGCGAAGGGGTGGGCCCGCTGCTGCGCCCGGGAACCGGTGGTCAAGGGCAGAGCCGGATCCTCGGCCCAGAGCGCGAGCTGACCCTGGCGGTCCGCGCCCGGCACCCAGCCACCATGCACGACGAGCACATCCACCCCCTGGGAGAAACTCATCGAGAGTAACGAGGCGGCACCCGAAGTGCTCATTGCCACGCGACCAGCAGACTGACGACAGGGGAGGCGGGGACGTAACCTCGACAACGTGACGGCGAACCCGGAGATCGACAGCATCCTGCAGCGAGCCGCCGACGGCGGGCGGATCACGCCCGAGGAGGCGCTGCTCATCTACACGGAAGCGCCCTTCCATGCGCTGGGTGAGGCTGCTGACGCTGTCCGCCGCCGCCGCCACCCTGAGGGCATCGTCACCTATCTGATCGACCGCAACATCAACTACACGAACGTCTGCGTGACGGCCTGCAAGTTCTGCGCCTTCTTCCGCGCACCCAAGCACAATGAGGGTTGGGTCCACCCGATGGAAGAGATCCTGCACCGCTGCGGCGAGGCGGTCGATCTCGGCGCGACCCAGGTGATGCTGCAGGGCGGCCACCACCCCGAGTTCGGCGTGGAGTACTACGAGAACCTCTTCTCCTCGGTCAAGCAGGCCTATCCGCAGCTCGCCATCCACTCGATCGGCCCCAGCGAGATCCTGCACATGGCCAAGGTCTCGGGCGTCTCGATCGAGGACGCCGTCGTGCGGATCAAGGCAGCCGGGCTCGACTCGATCGCCGGGGCCGGCGCCGAGATGCTGCCCGACCGGCCGCGCAAGGCCATCGCCCCGCTCAAGGAGAGTGGCGCCCGCTGGCTCGAGGTGATGGCGGTCGCGCACCGCAACGGCCTCTCGTCGACGGCCACGATGATGATGGGCACGGGCGAGACGCACACCGAGCGCATCGAGCACATCCGGATGATCCGCGACGTACAGGACCTGGCGGTGGCCAACGGCTACCGCGACGACGCGGTCGAGAGCACCCAGGATGGCGCGGCGGTAGCCGGGGGGTTCCGGGCCTTCATCCCGTGGACCTACCAGCCCGAGAACAACCACCTCAAGGGCCGCACCCAGGCCACGACGATGGAATACCTGCGGTTCCTGGCGATGTCCCGGCTGTTCTTCGACAACGTGTCGCACCTGCAGGCGTCCTGGCTGACCACCGGCAAGGACGTCGGCCAGCTCTCGCTGCACATCGGCGTCGACGACCTCGGCTCGATCATGCTGGAGGAGAACGTGATCTCCTCGGCCGGCGCCCGGCACCGGTCCAACCTGCACGAGCTGATCTGGATGATCCGCACCGGCGACCGCATCCCCGCCCAGCGCGACACCCTCTACCGCCACCTGGCGGTGCACCGTACGCCGGCCGACGACCCGACCGACGACCGCGTGGTCTCGCACTTCTCATCGATCGCGATGCCCGGCGGCGGCGCCGGCCGCACACAGCTACCGCTGGTTGAAGCATCCTGACAGCCAGTCGCGGTTGACCGTTCGGTCAGGTCCCGCTCCCCGAACCGGGGAGGGCGGGTTGCTCCTCGGTAACGAGGAGCGTGAACCTCTGTTGCCGGTGTTGCGGGCCTGGTTACGGTGCCTGCGTAACACCGAGAACTTCATCCCCGGGACTTGATCAGCCCGGTGATGGCCGCGGACCCGACCGATGGCGGTCGTATATATAACGCACAAGGAACGGGCGGGATGGGTAACCATCCCGCCCGTTCTGTATGCCGGCCTTCAGCCGGGCTCAGGGTGGCGGGCGGGGGCGGCCGGACGGGTGAGAGAGTTGGATGCGTGACGCGCGCAGACCTGGACAAGCAGCCGCACGAGGTCGCCGAGATGTTCGACGGCGTGGCCGAGCGGTACGACCTGACCAACACGGTGCTCTCGTTCGGGCAGGACCGCGGTTGGCGGCGGGCGACGCGTGCGGCGCTGGCTCTGCGGCCGGGCGAGCGGGTGCTCGACGTCGGCGCCGGCACCGGCATCTCGACCGAGGAACTGGGCCGGTCGGGCGCGTTCGCGGTGGGCGCCGACCTCTCCACCGGCATGCTGCTGGCCGGCCGCCGGGCGCGGCCGCGGGTGCCGCTGGCCGCCGGGGACGCGCTGCGGCTGCCGTTCGCCGACGAGACGTTCGACGCGGTCACGATTTCGTTCGCGCTGCGCAACGTGGTGGATGTCGAGGGCGCGCTGCGGGAGCTGGGCCGGGTCACGCGGCCGGGCGGGCGGCTGGTGGTGTGCGAGTTCAGCCACCCCGTCAACGCGCCCTTCCGCACCGTCTACATGGGGTACGTCATGCGCTCGCTGCCGGCGGTCGCCCGTTCTGTGTCGAGCAACCCCGATGCGTACGTGTATCTGGCCGAGTCTATCCGCGCCTGGCCCGACCAGCCGGCCCTGGCCGGGCGCATCGCCGCGGCCGGACCGTGGAGCCGGGTGGGCTGGCGGAACCTGACCGGCGGCATCGTCGCGCTGCACCGGGCCACCAAGGCCTGAGGTGCGCTGCACCGGGCCACCAAGGCTTGAAGCGCGCTGCGCCGGGCCACCAAGGCTTGAAGCGCGCTGCGCCGGGCCGCCAAGGCCTGAGGCGCGCTGTACCAGGCCGCCAAGGCCGGAAGTGCGATGCACGAGCCGTGACCGCCTAAAGAGGGTAAAAACGGGCTTTGGCCCCGAAACGCGCCGAACGCTGTTTGGCTCGGTTTCATGACGACGTTCGGGCACCTCGAAGACACCGACATCGACATCGCGATCGACGAGAGCGAAGCCGGCGAGCGCCGCGGCATGGAGCTCGCCACCCGCCTCCGCCTGGTCGCCGCGCAGGACCCTGACCTGGCCCAGGAGCTGGTCGACAACCTGATCGTGGCACTCGACAAGGCCATGGAGGGCAACTTCCGGGACTTTCTGGACGGCGAGGCCCGTACCGCAGCCGACAGAGTTCTCACACAGGGCAATTCACCCAGCCGAAACAGTTAGGGTTCCCTTACCGGAACGACCGTCGATGGCCGTCCTAGACTCCGACTTGGGCCGCTTGTGAACTGTTTCACGAGCCGCTGCGAGACGGAGGTGTGGCGTGCGCGACCAAGTACCATCCGGACTCATCGCCGACGAGGCTGATGTCATCGTCGTCGGAGCCGGTCCGGGCGGCTCAGCGGCGGCCTATCACCTGGCGCGGCACGGATTCAGAGTCCTGCTGCTGGAAAAGACCGAGTTCCCGCGCGAAAAGGTCTGCGGCGACGGGTTGACCCCGCGCGCCGTCCGCCAGCTCGTGCGCATGGGCATCGACACCTCCGAGAAGGCCGGCTGGCTGCAGAACAAGGGCCTGCGGGTGATCGGTGGCGGCGTACGCCTCGAACTCGACTGGCCCGACCTGGCCAGCTTTCCCAGCTACGGCCTGGTGCGCACCCGCCTCGACTTCGACGACATGCTCGCGAACCGGGCCGTCGAGGCCGGCGCCATCCTGCGCACCGGCGTGAACGTGACCGGTCCGGTGCTCGACGAGGACGGCCGGGCGATCGGTGTCGAGGCCAAGAGCGGCCCCGGCAAGGAGCTCGTGCAGTTCCGGGCTCCGCTGGTCATCGCGGCCGACGGCGTCTCGGGCAAGCTCCCGATCGCGATGGGCCTGGCCAAGCGCGACGACCGCCCGCTCGGCGTGGCCGTCCGGCGCTACTACCAGTCGCCGGTCCGGGCCGACGACGACTACCTCGAGTCCTGGCTCGAGCTGCGCAGCTCGACCGACCGCGACCGCCTGCTCCCCGGCTACGGCTGGATCTTCGGCCTGGGTGACGGCCGGGTCAACGTGGGCCTGGGCATCCTCAACAGCTCGAGCGCGTTCGGCAAGACCAACTACCGCGCGATGCTCACCGATTGGCTGGCCGGAACCCCGGCCGACTGGGGGCTGCGCGACGAGGCCAACGCGGACGGCCCGATCCTGGGCGCCGCCCTGCCGATGGGCTTCAACCGGGTTCCGCACTACACCCGCGGCATGATGCTGGTCGGCGACTCCGGCGGCATGGTCAACCCGATGAACGGCGAGGGCATCGCGTACGCGATGGAGAGCGGCGAACTGGCGGCCGAGGTCGCGGTTCAGGCGCTCGCTCGCCCGGCCGGCGCCGACCGCGAGCGTGCGCTGCGTGCCTATCCCACGGAACTCAGCCTGCGGTTCGGCGGCTATTACCGGCTCGGTGGCGTGTTCGTGAAGTTGATCGGGAACCCTCAAATCATGCGGATCGCCACCAAACATGGCATGCCGCATCCGACACTGATGCGGTTCGTTCTGAAAATGCTGGCCAATCTGACCGACCCGCGAGGCGGTGACGCGATGGACCGCGTGATCAACGGGCTGACGAAGGTTGCCCCGGCAGTATGAGCACCCCGCACGAATCTCGGTCAAAACGGACTAATAGTGTGCAACAGCTGAGTACGACCGCAGCGGAACACAGAAGGAAAACCGTTCGGAAAGTCGAGCAGGAGAGATCATGACGGTCAACCCCTACGTCCCGATCGTCGGGTTACTGATCCTCGGCGCGCTCTTCGCGTTGTTCTCGGTGTCGATCGCCCCGATCGTCGGACCGCACCGCTACAACCGCGCCAAACTCGACGCGTACGAGTGCGGGATCGAACCGGCGCCGCAGCCCGTGGGCGGCGGCCGCTTTCCGGTCAAGTTCTATCTGACCGCGATGCTCTTCATCATCTTCGACATCGAGACCATCTTCCTGTACCCGTGGGCCGTCTCCTTCGGAGCGCTCGGCCTCTTCGGATTCGTCGAGATGGTTCTCTTCATCGTCACCGTCTTCATCGCCTACACGTACGTGTGGCGGCGTGGCGGACTGAACTGGGACTGATGCGTCATGGGTATCGAAGAGAAACTCCCTGCCGGAATCCTGCTCACCTCCGTCGAGAAGGTCTCGAACTGGGCCCGTAAGTCCTCGTTCTGGGGCGCGACCTTCGGCCTGGCCTGCTGCGCGATCGAGATGATGGCCGCCGGCGGCCCGCACTACGACCTCGGCCGGTGGGGCATGGAGGTCTTCCGGGCCTCGCCCCGTCAGGCCGACCTGATGATCGTCGCGGGCCGGGTGAGCCAGAAGATGGCCCCCGTCGTCCGCCAGATCTACGACCAGATGCCCGAGCCGCGCTCGGTGATCTCGATGGGCGTGTGCGCCTCGTCCGGCGGCATGTTCAACAACTACGCGATCGTGCAGGGCGTCGACCACATCGTCCCGGTCGACATCTACCTGCCCGGCTGCCCGCCGCGGCCCGAGATGCTGATCGACGCCATCCTCAAGATGCGCGAGAAGGTCATGGCCGCGCCGCTCGGCCCGAACGGCAAGAAGATGCTCGAGGCACGCCGGGCCGAGGGCAAGCTGCCGATCGTGGCGCCGGGCGCGATGCCTTCGTCGTACCGGGTCGACAAGACCCGGCGCGCGGAATGGACCCAGGCGGTCAAGGAAGGCCGCGAGGAACAGCTGCGCATCGAGAACTGGATGAAACTCCAGCCCCACCTCCGGGAGGGCAAGTGACCATCGAACCGAACGAGTCCAGCACCGGTGGTGTGCCGGTCAGCACCGACCCGGTCGGCGCCGACATCAACGCGCCCGCCCAGGTGCCGTCGAGCCCGCGCAAGGGCATGTTCGGCATCACCGGCACCGGCGACGTCTCCGGCTTCGGCGGCCTGGTCCGCCGGCACCCCGAGATCGTCGGCACCGCCAAGCCCTACGGCGGGTACTTCGACGAGGTCACCGATGCGCTCGAGGAGGCGTACCCCGGTTTCGCCGACGCCATCGAGAAGGTCGTCGTCGACCGCGGCGAGCTGACCCTGCACATCAAGCCCGAGCGGATCCTCGAGGTCGCGCAGATCATGCGGGACGACGAGGCGCTGCGCTTCGAGCTGTGCTCCTCGGTGTCCGGCGTGGACTACCTGAACAGCGACGCCCGCCGGCTGCACGTGACCTACCACCTGACCTCGATGACCTACCGCCGCCGGGTACGCCTCGAGGCGGCCATCCCGGCCGGCGGCAGCCTCCCCAGTGTCACCAGCGTCTACCCGACCGCCGACTGGCAGGAGCGGGAGACGTACGACATGTTCGGGGTGGTCTTCACCGGCCACCCGAACCTGACCCGGGTGCTGATGCCGGACGACTGGGAGGGCTTTCCGCAGCGCAAGGACTACCCGCTCGGCGGCGTGCCCGTCGAGTACAAGGGCGCCGAGATTCCGCCTCCTGACCAGCGGAGGGTCTACCAATGACACAGTCCGGATACGCAAGCGAACGAGAGACCACCGAGGGCCGCGTCTTCACGGTCACCGGCGGCGACTGGGACACGGTCACGGGCAGTGTCGACCCGCTGAGCAACGAGAAGATCGTCGTCAACATGGGTCCGCAGCACCCGTCCACGCACGGCGTGCTGCGGCTGGTGCTCGAGCTCGAGGGCGAGACGGTCCAGGAGGTCCGTCCGGTTGTCGGCTACCTGCACACCGGCATCGAGAAGAACCTCGAATACCGCAACTGGACCCAGGGCACCACCTTCGTGACGCGGGCCGACTACCTGGCGCCGCTGTTCAACGAGGCCGGCTACTGCCTCGCGGTCGAGAAGCTGCTCGGCATCACCGACGACATCACCGAGCGGGCCAACACGATCCGGGTGCTCTTCATGGAGCTCAACCGGATCTCGTCGCACCTGGTGTGGCTGGCCACCACGGGCATGGAGCTCGGCGCGATCTCGATGATGCTCTACGGCTTCCGTGAGCGTGAGTACATCCTCGACATCTTCGAGGAGACCACCGGCCTGCGGATGAACCATGCGTACTTCCGCCCGGGCGGCGTGGCGCAGGACATCCCGGAGTCGGCGATCAAGAAGATCAAGGACTTCCTGGTCTACCTGCCCAAGAAGCTCAAGGAATACGAGGACATGCTCTCCGGCCAGGTCATCTGGCAGGAGCGCACCCAGGGTGTGGGGATCCTCGACGTCACGGGCTGCCTGGCTATGGGTGTCACCGGCCCGGTGCTGCGCTCCGCGGGCCTCGCCTGGGACCTGCGCAAGACGATGCCGTACTGCGGGTACGAGAACTACGAGTTCGACGTGCCGACCGCCACCACGGCCGACGTCTGGGGCCGCTACCAGGTGCGCCTGGCCGAGATCCGGGAGTCGCTCAAGCTCGTGGAGCAGGCGCTCGACCGGCTCCGCCCGGGCCCGATCTTCGTCAGCGACAAGAAGATCGCCTGGCCCGCGCAACTGGCCGTCGGCCTCGACGGCATGGGCAACTCGCTCGAGCACGTGGCCAAGATCATGGGCCAGTCGATGGAGTCGCTCATCCACCACTTCAAGCTCGTCACCGAGGGCTTCCGGGTTCCGCCGGGACAGGTCTACGTCTCGATCGAGCACCCGCGGGGTGAGTTCGGCGTGCACGCCGTCTCCGACGGTGGCACCCATCCCTACCGGGTCCACATGCGGGACCCGAGCTTTGTGAACCTCCAGGCCATCCCCGCGATGGCCGAAGGCGCGCTGCTTGCCGACGTGATCGCCGGCGGCGCGTCCCTGGACCCCGTGATGGGTGGGTGTGACCGGTAATGTCCGATACCACGATGGAATTCTCCCCCGCCGCCGCTGCCTTGGCGGAGGAACTGCTGCCCGCGGCCCTCGAGATCATCGCCCGCTACCCGGAGGGCCGCAGCCGCTCGGCGCTGCTGCCCCTGCTGCACCTCGTGCAGACCGAGGAGGGGCACGTCAGCCCGAACGGCGTTGCCTTCTGCGCCGAGGTGCTGGGGATCAACAAGGCCCAGGTCGGCGCCGTCGCGACGTTCTACACGATGTACAAGCGGCGGCCGACCGGCGAATACCTGGTGAGCGTGTGCACCAACACGCTGTGCAACGTGCTGGGCGGCCAGGAGGTCTACGACGAGCTGTCCGAGCACCTCGGTGTCGGGCACGACGAGACCACGGCCGACGGCCGCATCACGCTGGAGCACGCCGAGTGCCTGGCCGCGTGCGACTACGCGCCGGTGGTGACCGTCAACTACGACTTCGCCGTCGACCAGGCCACCCCCGAGTCGGCGATCGGCCTGGTCGACCAGCTGCGCAACGGCGAGCGGCCCGCGCCGACCCGGGGCGCGCGCATCTGCTCGCTCAGGGACATGCAGCTCCAGCTGGCCGGGTTCGCCGACATCCGCGACGGTGCGGTGGCCGACGGCCCGGCCGGGGCGCCCACGCTGCGCGGCGTGACGCTGGCCCAGGAGCACGGGGTCGCGGTGGCCGACTTCAACCCGGACGCCCCGATCACGAAGACCAAGCCCTCGCCGCGGGAAGAGAACCGCGGCAAGGTCGCCACGGTCGTCGACAAGGTCAAGGGCGCCGTCAGCAGCGTCGCTCCCGGGCACGCCGGGAAGACGACCCGGGCCGGCGACGTCAAGGATCCCCAGACCCGTACGGCGGAGCAGCGCAACCCCGACGCGAGCACGCCCGACAAGACCGGGACGGCCGACGAGAAGAAGCCCGTGCCGTCGAACCCGGCCGAGGCCGCCGGCACCGCGTCCAACCAGCCTGCCGGCGACGGCAAGCCCGCCGGGGACACCGCCCGTACCGAGGAGGCGAAGTGACTCAGCCGCGGCGTGAGATTCTGCAGAAGCTGACCCCTGTTCTCACCAAGCGCTGGCTGTCGCCGGACGCCTGGAAGATGGACGTCTACGAGCGGCTCGACGGCTACGCGGCCCTCCGCAAGGCCCTGGACGTCCACCCCGACGACCTGATCCAGCTGATCAAGGACTCGGGGCTGCGCGGCCGCGGCGGCGCCGGCTTCCCGACCGGTCTCAAGTGGGGCTTCATCCCGCAGGGCGACGGCAAGCCGCACTACCTCGTGATCAACGCGGACGAGGGCGAGCCGGGCACCTGCAAGGACCTGCCCCTGATGACGTACGACCCGCACTCGCTGATCGAAGGGGCGATCATCGCCTCGTACGCGATCCGCGCGAACCGGGCGTTCATCTACATCCGCGGCGAGGCCGTCCACGCGGCCCGCCGGCTGCGCAACGCGGTCGCCGAGGCCAAGGCCAAGGGCTACCTCGGCAAGAACATCCTGGGCTCGGGGTTCGACCTCGAACTCGTGGTGCACAGCGGCGCCGGCGCCTACATCTGCGGCGAGGAGACGGCGCTGCTCGACTCGCTCGAGGGCTTCCGCGGCCAGCCCCGGCTGCGGCCGCCGTTCCCGGCCATCGCGGGCCTCTACGCCAGCCCCACGGTGGTCAACAACGTCGGCACGATCGCCTCGGTGCCGTACATCGTGCTCGGCGGGGCCGACTGGTGGAAGAGCATGGGCACGGAGAAGTCGTCGGGCCCGATGATCTATTCGCTCTCCGGCCGCATCGCCAACCCGGGCCAGTACGAATGTGGCCTCGGCATCACGCTGCGGGAGCTCATCGAGCTGGCCGGCGGCATGAAGCCCGGCCACAACCTGAAGTTCTGGACCCCCGGCGGCTCGTCGACGCCGCTGCTCACGGCCGAGCACATCGACACCGCGATGGACTTCGAGGGCGTCGCCGCGGCGGGCTCGATCCTGGGCACCACGGCGATGCAGATCTTCAGCGACCAGGACTGCCCGGTCTACGCGACCTGGCGGTGGCTCGAGTTCTACCACCACGAGTCGTGCGGCAAGTGCACCCCGTGCCGCGAGGGCAACTACTGGATGGTGCGGACCTACCGCCGGATCCTGTCCGGCGAGGGCACGTACGCCGACCTGGACACCCTGCAGGACACGGCCGACAACATCTTCGGCCGCTCGTTCTGCGGCCTGGGCGACGGCGCCGCGACGCCGGTCATGTCGACCCTGAAGTTCTTCCGCCAGGACTACCTGGACTACATCGAGGGCCGGACCGCTCCGCGGCTGTCCGCCAAGGCTCTGGTTGGAGCTCACTGATGACGGACGTTGCCAAGAAGACCGACACCGTCACTTTGACGATCGACGGCATCGAGGTCACCGCCGAGAAGGGCGAGCTGGTCATCCGCGTCGCCGAGCGGATGGGCATCGCGATCCCCCGGTTCTGCGACCACCCGCTGCTGGCCCCGGCCGGCGCCTGCCGCCAGTGCCTGGTCGACATCGAGGGCCAGCGCAAGCCGGTCGCCTCGTGCACCCAGACGGTGGCCGAGGGCATGGTGGTCAAGACCCAGCTCACGTCCGAGGTGGCCGCCAAGGCGCAGGGCGGCGTGATGGAGTTGCTGCTCGCCAACCACCCGCTGGACTGCCCGACCTGTGACAAGGGCGGCGAGTGCCCGCTGCAGAACCAGGCGATGACCAACGGGCGGGCCGACTCGCGCTTCAAGGAGCACAAGCGCGAGTACGAGAAGCCGATCCACATCTCCAGCCAGGTGCTGCTCGACCGCGAGCGTTGCATCCTGTGCCAGCGCTGCACCCGGTTCTCCGAGGAGATCGCGGGCGACAAGTTCATCGACCTGATGGACCGCTCGTCCGGCGAGCAGATCAACGTCTACCGCGACGACTTCTTCGGCGGGGAAGGCACGGGCGACGGCCAGGCCGGCGACGGCGAGGGCGACGTCCCCTTCAACTCGTACTTCTCGGGCAACACGATCCAGATCTGCCCGGTGGGCGCGCTCACCGGCGAGCAGTACCGGTTCCGGGCCCGCCCGTTCGACCTCGTCTCGACGCCGACCGCCTGCGAGCACTGCGCCGCGGGCTGCTCGATGCGGGCCGACCACCGCCGGGGCAAGGTGCTGCGCCGGCTGGCCGGCGACGACCCGGCGGTGAACGAGGAGTGGAACTGCGACAAGGGCCGCTGGGGCTTCCAGTACCAGACCGCCGACGACCGGATCATGACGCCGCTGCTGCGCGACGCCCGCACCGGTGAGCTGCGCGAGGCGTCCTGGAGCGAGGCCCTGCTGGCCGCGGCCGAGGGGCTCACCGCGGCGCGGGGCAACGGCGGCGTCGGGGTGCTGGCCGGCGGACGGCTCACGGTGGAGGACGCGTACGCGTACGCGAAATTCGCCCGGCTCGCCCTCGGCACCAACGACATCGACTTCCGGGCCCGCCCGCTCAGCGCCGAGGAGGCCGACTTCCTGGCTGCCTCGGTCGCCGGGATCTCCGACGTCACGTACGAGGACGTCGAGGACGCGCCCTCGGCAGTGATCGTCGGGCTGGAGCCCGAGGACGAGTGCCCGATCCTCTTCCTGCGTCTGCGCAAGGGCCACAACCGCAAAAAGCTGCAGGTCACGGCCGTAGCGCCGTTCCTGTCGCGCGGCTTCGAGAAGCTCGGTGCGTCCCTGGTGCCGGCGACGCCCGGCGACGAGGCCCGGCTGCTGGCGGGCGACCCGGCGGTCGCCGCCGCGCTCGCCGCGCCCGGCGCCCTGCTGATCATCGGCGAGCGCCTGGCCACCGTGCCCGGCGCTCTCTCGGCCGCGGCCGCGCTCGCGGCCCGCACCGGCGCCCGCCTCGCGTGGGTGCCCCGCCGGGCCGGCGACCGCGGCGCGATCGACGCCGGCTGCCTGCCCAACCTGCTGCCTGGTGGTCGCCCGGTCAGCGACCCGGCCGCCCGGGCCGAGATCTCGCTGGCCTGGGACACCGAGGCGGGCAAGCTGCCCACCGCCCCGGGCCGGGACACGGACGGCATCGTCGCGGCCGCGGCGGCCGGTCAGCTCGGCGGCCTGCTGGTCGCCGGCGTCGACCCGGGCGACCTGGCCGACCCGCGGCTGGCCGAGCAGGCGCTCGACACGGCCGGCTTCGTGGTCAGCCTCGAGCTGCGGCACAGCGCGGTCACCGGCCGCGCCGACGTCGTGCTCCCGGTTGCCCCGGCGGCCGAGAAGTCCGGCACCTACCTGAACTGGGAGGGCCGGCTGCGGTCCTTCGAGACGGTGCTGCGGACCACGGCGATGACCGACGGCCGGGTGCTCGAAGCGATCGCCGCCCTAATGAGCGTCTCCCTAGGCACCGGCGATGTGATGGCGATCCGTCGCGAGCTCGGCACGATGCCGCCGACCCGCTCGGCCCGCTCCGTGGCCCCCGCGGTCGCTGCGGCGGCGCTGCCCGGCACCGGCGAGCACGAGGCCGTGCTGGCCACATGGCGCCAGGCGATCGACCAGGGCTCACTGCTCGAGGGCGACGAGGTGCTGGCCGGCACCGCACGGCCGCCGGTCGCCCGGATCGGCAAGGCTCTGGCCGCTGCGCTCGGCGTGATCGACGGTGACGTGGTCACCGTCGCCACCGACCGCGGCGCGATCACTCTGCCGGCCGAGGTCACCCGCGAGCTGCCGCCGCACGTGGTGTGGCTGCCCACCAACTCGCCCGGCTCGACCGTCGGTCGCAGCCTCGGCGTCACCGCGGGTGCGGTTGTCCGGCTCACCGCCGGCCGGCCTGGCCCGGTCCTCGCCTCGTCGGAGGTCACCGCATGAACACGTCGATTCTCGCGGCCCACGCCGTGGACCCGACGCTGCAGACGTTCGAGAACGACATCTGGTGGATCTCGCTCATCAAGTTGTTCGGCGTCTTCGTCCTGCTGCTCCTGTTGACGCTCTTCACGATCAACTACGAGCGCAAGGTCGTGGCCCGGATGGCGGTCCGGCCCGGCCCCAACCAGGTCGGGCCGAAGGGCTGGCTGCAGAGCCTCACCGACGGCGTCAAGCTGCCGTTCAAGGAAGAGATCATCCCCAAGACGGCCGACAAGGTCGTGTACTTCATCGCGCCGGTCATCTCGGCCACCGTGGCGTTCACGGCGTTCTCGGTGATCCCGTTCGGCGGCGTGGTCAACATGTTCGGCCAGCAGACCGCCCTGCAGCTCACCGACGTGCCGGTCTCGGTGCTCGTGCTGCTGGCCTGCTCGTCGATGGCCGTCTACGGCATCGTGCTGGCGGGCTGGGCGTCCGGTTCGACCTACCCGCTGCTCGGTGGTCTGCGGTCGAGCGCGCAGATGATCTCGTACGAGGTCGCCATGGCCCTGTCGATCGTGGCGGTCTTCATGACGGCCGGCTCGATGAGCACCTCGCAGATCGTGGCCGCCCAGGCGCACGGCAACCCGGTCAACCTCTTCGGCTGGGAGGTGACGACCCCGAGCTGGTACGCCGTGCTGCTGCTGCCCAGCTTCGTCATCTACTGCATCGCGGCCGTCGGTGAGACCAACCGCGCCCCGTTCGACCTGCCGGAGGCGGAGTCCGAGCTGGTCGGCGGCTTCCACACCGAGTACTCGTCGTTCAAGTTCGCGCTGTTCTTCCTGGCCGAGTACATCAACATGATCACCGTTTCGGCCTTCGCCACCACGCTGTTCCTCGGTGGCTGGCGGGCCCCCTGGCCGATCACCTGGTTCTGGGAGGGCGCGAACGCCGGCTACTTCGGGCTGATCTGGTTCTTCGCCAAGGTGCTGCTGCTGCTCTTCGGCTTCATCTGGCTGCGGGCCACGCTGCCTCGCATGCGCTACGACCAGTTCATGCGCTTCGGCTGGAAGGTCCTCATCCCGGTCAACCTGGTGTGGATCGTCTTCCTGAGCTACGTCAAGGTCGCCAACAACGAGCTCTCCCAGCAGGCCAAGTGGTTCTCGATCGTCGGCATCGTGGTCGTGATCCTGCTGGTCGCCATGCTGTGGCCGGCCGCGCGCAAGCCACGACAGCTGTCGATCGAGGAAGAGCTGGCCGCCCGACCACCGGGAAGCTTCCCGGTGCCGCCGATGGATCTCCAGGTTCCACCCAGCCCACGTGCCCGCCGCGCGGTGGCCGAACGGACTCCCGCCACAGTCGGCGGCGACTCCGGCCTGCCCCCCGAAGAAAACAAGGAGGTGTGACGTGGGTACGTTCACCGGCTCGTTCAAGGGCTTCGGGGTGACCTTCGCGCACATGTTCCGCAAGGTCATCACGACCGACTACCCGTTCACACCCCCGACCCCGGCGCCGCGCTACCACGGGCGGCACATCCTCAACCGGCACCCGGACGGCCTCGAGAAGTGCATCGGTTGCGAGCTGTGCGCCTGGGCGTGCCCGGCCGACGCGATCTATGTCGAGGGCGCCAACAACACCGACGAGGAGCGTTATTCGCCGGGGGAGCGCTACGCCGGGATCTACCAGATCAGCTACGCCCGCTGCATCTTCTGCGGGCTCTGCATCGAGGCCTGCCCGACCCGCTCGCTCACCATGAGCAACGAGTACGAGCTGGCCCGCGACAGCCGGCAAGATCTGATCTTCACCAAGAAGGAACTGCTGGCCCCGCTGCTGCCCGGCATGGAGCAGCCGCCGCACCCGATGCGCCTGGGCGACACCGACAAGGACTACTACCTCGGCGCGCTCGACAACCCGGGCACGTCGGTCGGCGCCGAGCGGGCGCCCTGGGCCACCAACGAGGCCGAAGACGCCACCGGCCAGGCCGCTTCCACCGGCCAAGCCCCTTCCGGCCAGTCCGCTTCCGGCCAGTCCGCGAAGGAGGCCGTGTGATGGACCATGTGTCCACCGGCGAAGCGGTCGCCTTCTGGATCCTCGGCTCCATCGCCGTCATCGGCGCGCTCGGCATGGTGCTGGCTCGCAACGCGGTCCACTCCGCGCTCTGGCTCGTGGTGACGATGCTCTGCCTGGGCTTCCTCTACGTGGTCAACGCGGCCCCGTTCCTGGGCGCGGTGCAGATCATCGTCTACACCGGCGCGATCATGATGCTGTTCCTGTTCGTGCTCATGCTGGTCGGCCGGGACGCCTCGGACTCCCTGATCGAGACGCTGCGCGGCCAGCGGGTGGCCGCTGTGCTGCTCGGCGTCGGCTTCGCGGCCCTGGTCGGCACGGGGCTGGCCCGTTCACTCGGCGACAACACCGTGGTCGGCCTGACCGACGCGAACGCCAACGGCAACGTGGAGGGGCTCGCCGCGCTGCTGTTCACCCGGTACGTGTTCGCCTTCGAAATCACGTCGGCGCTGTTGATCACGGCGGCGGTGGGCGCGATGGTCATGGCTCACGTCGAGCGTGACAAGGCCGACATCGTCGGCCAGGCGACCCGGATGAAGCAGCGGTTCCGGCCGGGCAACTACCCGGGCGCCAAGCCCGGGCCGGGCGTCTACGCCAACACCATGTCGGTCGCCGCGCCCGCGCGGCTGCCCGACGGGAACGGCTCCGAGCGCAGCATCTCCGCGATTCTGCCCATCCGTGAGCTCACGGCGGACGAGGCGGCTCCGAAGGGAACCGACAAGTGATTAGCGCGGAGCGTTGGTCTTCAATCGAGGTGGCACAGTGACCCCTGATTACTATCTTGTGCTCGCGGCGATCCTGTTCACCATCGGCGCCGCCGGGGTGCTCGTCCGCCGCAACGCCATCGTGCTCTTCATGTGCATCGAGCTCATGCTCAACGCCGCGAACCTCGCGCTGGTGACCTTCAGCCGCATCAACGGCACCCTGGACGGCCAGATCATCTCGTTCTTCGTGATGGTCGTCGCGGCCGCCGAGGTCGTGGTGGGTCTCGCGATCATCATGTCGATCTTCCGTACGCGGCGCTCGGCGAGCGTCGACGACGCGAACCTTCTGAAGTACTAAAGGGGCCTTCACGTGGAACAGACAGTGGAGTATGCCCCCGCGTCGGGGGTGCTCAGCGGGATCTGGCTGCTCGTAGCCATTCCGCTGGCCAGCGCCGCTATCCTGCTGCTGCTCGGCAAGCGGGCCGACAAGTGGGGGCACTGGCTCGGCGTCCTCTCGGTGGCGGCCTCCTTCGTGCTCGGGTTGGTCTTCTTCCTCAACCTGCGCGGGCTCGACGCGGAAGCGCGGTCGGCCCAGCTGAGCCTGTGGGACTTCATCGCCGTCGGGAACCTGCACGTCGACTTCGGGCTGCTGTTCGACCCGCTGGCCGGCGTCTTCGTCCTGCTGATCACGGGCGTCGGCTCGCTGATTCACCTGTACGCGGTCGGCTACATGGAGCACGACCCGGGCCGGCGTAGGTTCTTCGGCTACTTCAACCTCTTCGTCGCGGCCATGTTGTTGCTCGTCCTCGGCAACAACTACGTGATGCTCTACTTCGGCTGGGAGGGCGTCGGTCTCGCGTCCTACCTGCTGATCTCGTTCTGGTACACGCGGCCCTCGGCGGCCACCGCGGGCAAGAAGGCGTTCCTGATGAACCGGGTCGGCGACGCCGGCCTGGCCATCGGCATCTTCGTCATGTTCGCGACGCTCGGCACCACCCAGTACGACGAGGTCTTCGGCAACGTCAGCGCCCTGTCCTCGACCACGGTGCTGGTCCTGGGCCTGCTGCTGCTGCTCGGCGCGGCCGGCAAGTCCGGTCAGTTCCCGCTGCACGCCTGGTTGCCCGACGCCATGGAGGGCCCGACTCCGGTCTCGGCCCTCATCCACGCGGCGACGATGGTCACCGCGGGCGTCTACCTGATCGCCCGCTCCAACGCCATCTTCACCGCCAACACGGTGCTGCAGACGGTCGTGGTCAGCGTGGGCGCGCTCACGCTGCTGATGGGCTGCATCATCGGCGCGGCCAAGGACGACATCAAGCGGGTGCTGGCCTGGTCGACCGTGAGCCAGATCGGCTACATGTTCCTCGGCGTCGGGCTCGGCGGCGGGGCGTACGCGCTGGCGATCATCCACCTGCTGGCGCACGGCTTCTTCAAGGCCAACATGTTCCTCGGCGCCGGTTCGGTCATGCACGGCATGCACGACCAGGTCGACATCCGGCGCTTCGGCGGCCTGCGCAAGTACATGAAGTGGACCTGGCTCACCTTCATGATGGGCTGGCTCGCGATCATCGGCATCCCGCCGCTGTCCGGCTACTTCTCGAAGGAGCCGATCATCGCGGCGGCGTTCGAGCGCGGCGACTGGACCTCCTGGCTGTACGGCATGGCGGCGCTGCTCGGCGCGGGCCTCACCGCGTTCTACATGACGCGGCTGTTCGTGCTGACCTTCCACGGGCCCGAGCGGTACACCGAGGACAACAAGCATCCGCACGAGTCGCCGTTCATCATGACCGTGCCGCTGATGCTGCTGGCCCTCGGCTCGATCGGCGCCGGCTGGCTGATGTCCACCTCGGTGCCCGGCTGGCTCGAGCCGGTCTTCGGCGCGGAGGAGGGTCACCACGAGGCGGTCCTGTCGCACTCGCTGATCACCATCCTCAGCCTGGTGGTGACCGTGCTCGGCGCGGGTCTGGCCTGGGCGCTGTTCCGTAATGGGACGGCCCTTCAGGAGCAGCCGGCCGGTGTCGTGGTGACCGCGGCCCGCCGCAACCTCTACACCGACGCGATCAACGAGGCGGTGTTCGAGCGACCCGGCATCTACCTCACCCGGGCGCTGGTCTTCCTCGACAACAGGGGCGTCGACGGGCTGGTCAACGGCATCGCGGCCGGCATCGGCGGCACGTCCGGCCGGCTCCGCAGGCTGCAGACCGGCTTCGTACGGTCGTACGCCCTCTCGATGCTCACCGGTGCCGTTCTTGTCGTCGGCGCCTTCCTCGCGATCCAGCTTGGGTGGTTGGCGTGAACGACTTTCCGTTTCTGTCCATCCTGACGTTGCTGCCCCTGGTGGGCGCCATCGTCGTGGCGCTCGTTCCGCGGCAGAAGGCCGAGCTGGCCAAGACCATCGCGTTCGGATGGTCGCTGGTCGTGCTCGTGCTGAGCATCTTCATGTGGATCGCCTTCAACGTGGGCGGCGACCGCTTCCAGTTCCGCGAGTCGTACGCCTGGATCCCGTCCTGGGACGCCCGGTTCACCTTCGCCGCCGACGGCATCGCGCTCGTCATGCTGATGCTGATCGCGATCCTGTTCCCGGTCGTGATCCTGGCCTCGTGGCACGACGTCGAGAAGAGCAACCGCTCGGCCCCGATCTACTTCTCGCTGCTGCTGGCCTTCGAGTTCACGATGATCGGCGTCTTCGCGGCCGCCGACATCTTCCTGTTCTACGTGTTCTTCGAGGTCATGCTGATCCCGATGTACTTCATCATCGGGTCGTTCGGCGGGCAGCGACGGCAGTACGCGGCGGTCAAGTTCTTCCTCTACAGCCTGGTCGGCGGTCTGTTCATGCTGGCCGCGGTCATCGGGCTGTGGGTGGTCGGCGGCAACACGTTCGACTTCGGCAAGCTCGCCGAGGCGGCCACGTCGATCGACCAGAACACGGCCCGCTGGCTGTTCCTCGGCTTCTTCGTGGCGTTCGCGATCAAGGCGCCGTTCTTCCCGTTCCACACCTGGCTGCCGGACGCCGGTGGTGCGGCCCCGGCCGGCGCCGCCGCGCTGCTCGTCGGCGTGATGGACAAGGTCGGCACGTTCGGGATCCTGCGCTACTGCCTCTCGCTCTTCCCGGAGGCGTCCCGTTGGTTCGCGCCGGCGGCGCTCGTGCTCGGCGTGATCGGCATCATCTACGCCGCGCTGCTGGCGGTCGGCCAGAACGATCTGAAGCGCCTGGTGTCGTACACGTCGATCGCCCACTTCGGCTTCATCGGCATCGGCATCTTCGCCTTCACCACCCAGGCCGGCACGGGCTCGGTGCTCTACATGGTCAACCACGGCCTGGCGACCGGTCTGCTGTTCATCGTGGTCGGCATGTTCGTCGCCCGCCGCGGCTCCAACCTGATCAGCGACTTCGGTGGCGCCGGCAAGCTCGTCCCGGTGCTGGCCGGGGTGTTCTTCTTCGCCGGTCTGGCCTCGCTGGCGCTTCCCGGCACGGCCCCGTTCATCAGCGAGTTCCTGGTGCTGATCGGCACGTTCACGGTGCACCCGGCGTACGCGGTGGTGGCCACCACCGGCATCATCCTGGCCGCCGCCTACGTGCTCTGGATGGTGCAGCGCACCACGCAGGGCGAGCTCAATCCGGCCCTCGCCGAGGTGCCGGAGATGCGCAAGGACATCACGCTCCGCGAGAAGGTCGTGGTGGCCCCGCTGATCCTGCTCATCATCCTGCTCGGCTTCTATCCCAAGCCGGTCACCGATGTGATCAACCCGGCGGTCGAGGCGACCATGCAGGACGTCGGGGTGCAGGATCCGGGACCGACGGCGGTCGTCGCTAACGAAAGGGTGGCGCGCTAGCCATGGAGGACCTGAAACTACCCGGCATCGACTACGGCGCTCTGCTGCCGATGCTGATCCTCTTCGGGGCGGCGTGCGTCGGCATCCTGCTCGAGGTGTTCACGCCCCGACGGTTGCGGCACGTGATCCAGCTGACCCTGGCGTTCCTGGCGGTCACGGCGTCGTTCATCGCGGTGGTCGCGCAGCACAACACTCGCAAGATCACGATTGGCGGCGCGGTCGCGGTCGACGGGCCCACGCTGTTCCTGCAGGGTGCGATCCTGGCCCTCGGTCTGGTGTCGCTGATGCTGATCGGCGAGCGCTCGATCGAGCGGGGCGGCCCGTTCGTCTCGCAGGCCGCGATCACCGTGGGCTCGCAGAAGGACCTCAAGCAGGCGGGCGACCAGTCCGGCGCCACCGAGGTCTACCCGCTCACCATCTTCGCGCTGGGCGGCATGCTGCTCTTCGTCGCCGCGAACGACCTGCTCACCATGTTCATCGCGCTCGAGGTCTTCTCGCTGCCGCTGTACCTGCTGTGCGCGCTCGCCCGCCGGCGTCGCCTGCTCAGCCAGGAGGCCGCGCTCAAGTACTTCCTGCTCGGCTCGTACGCGTCGGCGTTCTTCCTGTTCGGCGTGGCCCTCATCTACGGCTTCTCGGGCGGCGTCGCGCTGGCCCAGGTGCACGCGGCGGTGGCCGACCCGCAGCGCAGCCAGGTGCTGCTCTACGGCGGCCTGGCCCTGATCGCGATCGGCCTGCTGTTCAAGGCGGCGCTGGCCCCGTTCCACGTGTGGACGCCGGACGTCTACCAGGGCGCGCCGACGCCGGTCACCGCACTGATGGCGGCGTGCACCAAGGTCGCCGCGTTCGGCGCGCTGCTGCGGGTGCTCTACGTGGCCTTCGAGGGGGTGCGCTGGGACTTCCAGCCCGTCCTGGGCACGATCGCGGTGCTCACCATGCTGGCCGGCGCGATCCTCGCGATCACGCAGACCGACATGAAGCGCCTGCTGGCCTACTCGTCGGTCGCCAACGCCGGCTATCTGCTGGTCGGTGTGCTCGCGCTCAACGAGAACGGCCTCAGCAGCACGATGTTCTACCTGGTGGCGTACGGCTTCGCGGTCCTCGCCGCCTTCGGCATCGTGACCCTGGTGCGGGACGCCGACGGGGAGGCCACCCACCTCGCCCGGTGGGCCGGTCTCGGGCGCAAGAGCCCGCTGGTCGCGGCCGCCTTCACGTTCATCCTCCTGGCCTTCGCCGGGATCCCGCTGACCAGCGGTTTCACGGCCAAGTTCGCGGTCTTCGGGGCGGCCGTCGAGGGTGGTCAGACCTGGCTGGTCGTGTTCGGCGTGATCAGCAGCATGCTGCTGGCCTTCCCGTACCTGCGGGTGGTCGTGCTGCTGTGGCTGTCGGAGCCCAACGAATCGACGCCGACGGTGTCGATCCCGGGCTTCCTGACGTCGGCCGCACTGGTCATCGGGGTGGTTGCCACGATCGCCCTGGGCGTCGTGCCGGCCCCGCTGATCGACCTGACGAGAGACGCGGCGCAGTTCGTCCGCTGATTTCAGCTGTACGTAAGGGCCTCGGCGATGGTGCCGGGGCCCTTTCTGTCGGCCGAGCTCGCTCGCTCCTGCATCGGCTCGCGCCCCGTCCTGGTCCGGCGTGCGCACCGGCTCAGCGGCTCTCCGTGCTGCGGCAGCGCTGCCTGTGACCCCGGCTCGGCTCGGTGTGCGGGGCCGGCTCAGCTCGTACGGTCGGCGATGAAGTCGCAGAGGCCTTCGAGCGCGTTCCTGGCGTCGCCCTGGGGCAGCGGGGCGAGCGCGGACCGCGCCTCCTCCGCGTAGGAGCGAACGGTCTCGCGGGCCTTCTTCATCGCGGCCGATTCGCGCAGCAAAGTCAGCGCCTCGGCGTGCAGGCCGTCGTCGGTGATCGGACCGCCGGCCAGCAGCTCACGCAGCCGCACAGCCGACGCGTCGGTGTCGTCGCCGGCCAGCGCATAGAGCACCGGCAGCGTCGGAACGCCCTCGCGCAGGTCGGTGCCGGGAGTCTTGCCCGACTGCACCGACTCGGAGGCGATATCGAGCAGGTCGTCGGAGAGCTGGAACGCGATGCCGATCGTCTCGCCGTACGCCGCCAGGGCCTCGACGAACTCGGCCGGAGCACCCGAGAACATGCCGCCGAAGCGCGCCGAGGTGGCGATCAGCGAGGCCGTCTTCTCGGTGATGACGTGCAGGTAGTGCTCGATCGGATCGGTGCCGCGCGGACCCACCGTCTCGGCGATCTGGCCGTGCACCAGCCGCGCGAACGTCCGCGCCTGCAGGTGGACGGCCTCGGGACCGAGCGAGGCCGCCAGGTCGGCCGCCTGGGCGAACAGGTAGTCACCGACCAGGATCGCCACCGAGTTGCCCCAGCGGGCGTTGGCGCTGGGGGCGCCGCGCCGCTTGGGCGCCTCGTCCATGACGTCGTCGTGATAGAGCGTGGCCAGGTGGGTCAGCTCGACCACGTTGGCGGCGTCGATGATCTCGGGCGCGGCCGGGTCACCGAACTGGGCGCCGAGCGCCACCAGCATCGGGCGGAAACGCTTGCCGCCGGCGTCGGCGAGATGGCGCGCGGCCTCGGCCACCAGGGGGTCGGCGCTGGCCACGTTGGCCCGCAACGACTCCTCCACAGCGGCCAGCATCGCCGACACCGACGCATCGACCGCGGGATCGATGTCGAGGCCGAGCGACGACAGCGTCATATCACCGGTGCTCACCACGCTTTCACGATGCCACATGGGTCTGGGGAGCACGGCCCCAGGGGTCGCGCCAACAAGATCAAATTCAACTTCTGGCACGCGTACGCCCTCACCTGTGGATATCCGTCCACCGGCGCCGACCGGCTCAGGCCGTGGCCGCGTGCCGGCGCAACAGGTGGCTGCCGAGCAGCATCGCCGCGGCCGCGCCCAGCATCGCCACGGCCGCGACCACCCACATCGTCGGATAGCCGGCGGCCGTGGCCAGCGTGCCCAGGCCGAGCGGCCCGATGCAGCCGCCCGCGTAGACCCCGGTCTGGGTGATCGAGGTGGCGGCGGCGGGGGCCTGCGGGTGCAGCCGGACGACTGCGAAGTTCATCAGGCCCGGCCAGGCCCAGCCGAAACCGAAGCCCAGCACCACGCCGGCTACGAGCGCCGGGCTGCCGGGCACGGCGAGCAGGCTCAGCCCGATCGCTCCGGTCAGCAGCAGGCCCGAGATCATGGTGATGGCCCGGTCCGGCCACCGGTCGGCCAGCCACCCGCCGAGAATGCGGGACGTGACGCAGACGGCGCTACCCAGCGTCAGGGCCAAGCCGGCCGGCCCCGGAGAGATACCGCGAGCGACGGCCGAGTCGACCAGAAAGGTGCCGAGCGCGTTCGCCGCCGCTGCGGCCAGAGTGGCGCCGACGCCGATCACGATGAGCGCCCCGGTTGCCCGCTTCGCGGTTTTCGCCGACTTCGCCGAGGCCGTCGCGGGCTCGTTCGGGACCAGGAGGAGCGTGGCCGCGGCCAGTCCGGCGACGAAGACGAACGCCCACCGCCAGCCCAAGGTCAGCGCGACCACCGGAACGGCCGCGCCGGACAGCAGCGTCGCCACCGGGATGGCGGCTTGCTTGATGCCGAAGGAGAGACCCTGTCGCCGCGGCGGCACGTGCCGGGACAGCGCCGTATTGCTCGCCAGCTGCCCCATCGCGTTGGCCGCGGCGCCCAGCGCGAGGATCAGGATGAGACTCCACAGTGTATTCGCGAAGGCTGCTACGCCCAGCAACGAGGCGACGGCGAGGGCGATGCCGGCCCGCGAGACGCGCGTCGCGCCGAACCGCTCGACCAGGTAACCGGCCGGCACCGAGGCGAGCGCGCTGGCGCCGAAGTACGCCGAGACAGCCAGGCCGAGCCCGGCCGGCGAGAACCGGAGCTCGTCGCCGATCTGCACGGCGAGGCCACCGACGAGGAAGACCGGGACGCTGACGGCGATCGTCGTCGTCAGAGCGCCGATCGATGCTCGTAAGGCGCTGGTGGGCGCGTCCGGGGGCGAGTCGATCATCTCTCGCAGACTAGGCGGGCAGAATGCATCCGAGCGCGCTGAGTGCTAATGACCACACGGGTCGTGTAAATCGACCGTGATCCACACGCTTTTGGCATTCCCTCGGAGGAAGATTATTCATATGGTGTAAGTCCCTGGCGTCGGAGGTAGCAGTGCGCGACCCCCTGGCGGAGCCGTCCGACCTGATTCGGAGCGTGTCACGCGCCCTGCGCGTGCTCGAGTCGGTTGGCCGGGCGCCCCGCGGACTCACCGTGAAGCAGATAGCGCGACGGTGCGAATTGACCGTCGCGACGACGTATCACCTTGTGCGCACCCTCGCCTACGAGGGCTACGTGATCCGCCGCGAGGACGGCACGTACATCGTGGGCCTGGAGATCGCCGACCGATACCGCGAGCTGGTCTCCGCCTTCCGCGGCCCGCCCGCCGTCGGCGAGGCGTTGCGGCGCGCCGCGCTCGACAGTGGCTACACCCACTATCTCGGCCGGTTCGTCGGTGGCCGCATAGCGATCACCGCGTCGGCCGAGGGCGCCCGGTCGCCGTTCGTCGACGACATGTCGCCCGGCTTCGACGAGGGCGGCCACGCCACGGCGCTCGGCAAGGCCCTGCTGGCGACGCTCACCCCCGATCAGCGGGCGCGCTACCTGCGCGACTACGGCATGCGGCAGTTCACGCCGGCCACGCTGACCACCCCCGAGGCGCTCGAGGCCGACCTCGCCGCGGGGGAGAGGCGTGGCATGCAGCTCGAGATGGGTCAGTTCCGGCAGGGTCTGGCCTGCGCCTCCGTGCTGGTGATCTCCGACCGTGACATCGAGCGGCGGCTCGTGCTGGCGTGCGCGCTGCCCGCCGCCGAGATGCTCACCTCGGCCCGAGTCGTGCGGGCCAAGTTGACCGCCGCCGCCCGCAATGTCGCCGAAGCCCTCTCGGCGGGGGAGTCGGCTACGGCCTGAGGCTCGATTCGGCCGGTCTGACGAGGGCGGCTAAGACTCCGTTGAACCTCTCGTTCGCCTCGCCCGTAGAACACGTTGCAGGCGGGCGACCAGCGGAGGGTGGTGACGGGGTGCACTGCGAGCACGAGCACGACGACGGAGCCTATGTGCTCGGCGCCTTGTCGCCGGCGGAGCGTTCAGCGTACGAGAGTCACCTGGCCACGTGCTCGTTCTGCCGCGAGGCGGTCGCCGACATCTCGGCGCTTCCCGACGTGCTGTCCCGGCTCGACGCCAAGGAGTTCGCCAAGCTGCTCGACCCCACGCTGACCAGCGGGGAGGGCCACCCCGGGGCCTCGCTGCGCGACTGGGCGACGAGCGAGTGGGCCACGCTGGCCCCCGACGCCAAGCGGCGGAAGAAGAAGCGCAAGGCCTTCAGCGTACGGGTGATGAGCACCGCCGCCGCGGCCGTGCTCGTGGCGCTGATCGGCGTCGGGCTCTTCGCTTGGACCCGCGACAACGCCGCCCCGACCGCACCGCCGGCCGGCCCCGCCATCGCGATGACATCGATGCAGAAATCGTCGCCGGTCACCGCTTCCGTGCGGCTGACCAGCACCGCCGGTGGCACAAAGGTCGATCTGGTCTGCTCCTACAGCAGCGCGGCGTCCCGCCCCTACACCTTCCGCCTGGTTGCGTACGGGCCCGACGAGCAGACGGAACAGCTGGGCTCCTGGCAGGCGGCGCCGGGCGCGGAGTTCACGATGCCCGCCGTCACCCATTTCGGCCCGGGCAGCCTGTCCCGGCTCGAGTTGGTGCAGTTCGACGGAAAGGCGCTGCTCGCCTACGACGTCCCCTGATCCTCTGATTCCGGGTCAGCGGGGTGGCAGGGTGGTGGCCGGTTCGACGGTGGCGGCCGTCGGGCCGGCCGCCGTCTGCTCGGCACGAGCGCGGCGGCGCAGGGCGTCGAACGTGAAGATGATCAGTGCCACCCACACCAGGGCGAAGCCGGCGAGGCGGGCAGGTGGCATCGGCTCGTGGTAGATGAGCAGCCCGACGGCGAGCTGGAGGATCGGCGCCACGTATTGCAGGATGCCGATGCCGACCATCGGCACCCGGTTGGCCGCGGCCGCGAACAGCAGCAGCGGCAGCGCGGTGGCCAGCCCTGAAAAGATCATGAGCAGGGTGTGGGTGACCGACACGTTCCCGAACTTCGCGTCGCCCGACACGGTGAGCCAGCCGACGAAGACGAGCGCGGGCAACGCCAGCACGGACGACTCGACGAAGAGGCCCTCGGCCGGCGGTAGCGACATGCGCTTCTTCACCAGGCTGTAGCTGCCGAAGCTGGCCGCCAGCAGCAGGGCGATGTACGGCAGGTGGCCGTAGTCGATGGTCAGCACCACCACGGCGACGGCGCCGACCCCGACGGCGACCCACTGCAGGACGCGAAGACGCTCACGCTGCACGGTCACGCCGAGCAGCACGATGACCAGCGGGGTGATGAAGTAGCCGAGCGCCGTCTCGACAACCCGCGACGAGTTGACGCCGTAGATGTAGGTGCCCCAATTGACCGCGATCAGCACCGCCGCCAGGCCGAGGCCGCCCAGCAGCTTGGGGCTGCGGGCGAGGCGCTGGAGAAACCGCCAGTTACGGACGACCGCGAGCAGCAGACTGACGAAGACGACCGACCAGATGACCCGGTGGGCCAGGATCTCCAACGGCGACGCGGGCTGAAGGTGCTTGAAGTAGATCGGGAAGAATCCCCACAACACGTACGCCGCGAGGCCGTAGAGATATCCGCGTCGTTCGTCGCTCATGCCCTCACCGTAAGGCCTCCCGGGCCCACCGGTCCTTGCGTATGGCTGACCTCACGACCGCACCCCGCGCTGCTCGCCGACCGGGGCACGGAGGTCGCACTGCATCCACCGGCCGGGCTCGACATCGGTGAAGCCGTGCCGGGCGTACACGGCGTGCGCGTCCTTGGTGACCAGCACGAAGCGGGTCAGCCCGAGGCTCGCGTAGTGGTCGCGGAGGTGCTTCACGAGCCAGCCGCCCAGCCCGCGACCGCGGTGCGCCGGGTCGACATAGACGTCGCACAGATAGGCGAAGACCGCCCCGTCGGTGACGACCCGCGCGATCGCCACCTGCCCACCGCCGCGCTCATAGATCCCGTACGGCTGTGAGCCCGCCAGAGCCGCTCGCATCTGCTCGAGCGGGCGGCCCAGGGCCCAGTACGCGTCGGTCGAGATCCACCGGTGCACCCGGGGAAGGTCGATACGCTCCCGCTCGGAGCTCAGTTCGTATCCGTCATCGCGAAGTTCGTGCAACACGCGCCAGATTCAAACGCTGCCGAAGCCCCGCCGCCAGCCTTTTCCCACCGGGCAGCCGGCAGCTACGGTCGTCCCGCGTGCCGACCTCGAGGTTCTCGGTGGCTCGCGGCGACCACACTCGGAGTCCAGCGCGCGAGCCCGTTGACCGGCACCGGGATCGAGCTCGGCCGGATCGTCACCGCGCTCGCGCCGCTGGGGGCCCGACGGTCAGTCGTCGCCGTCGGGGATGAGCATGTTGAGCAGCCAGCTCACGACGCCGACCAGCAGGGCGCCCAGCACCGCGCTCGGCCAGAAGTCGTCGACGTGGAAGGGCAGGTCGAACTGGCCCGCGATCCAGCTGGTCAGCAGGAACAGCGCGCCGTTGACGACGAGCGCGATCAGGCCGAGCGTGAGCACGTAGAACCCGCACCCCACGACCTTGATGATCGGCCGCAGAATCGCGTTGATCACGCCGAAGATGACCGCGACGATCAGCAGCGTGATGATCTTTTCCGACGCGGAGTCGGTCGTCAGCTCGATGCCGTCGATCAGAACGGTGGCCAGCCACAACGAGAACGCCGTGATCAGAAGCCGGATGATGAGGCCCATGGCCCCGAATGGTGCCACGATCATGCAAGGACCGGCCGCGACACTCCCTGATCCCGTCAATGTTTCCCGGTCAGCGGCCCGGTGGCCCGATCAGTTGCACCTCGATCGGAGTGTGCGCCAGCGCTGCCCACCGGACCGCGCGCCGGTTGACCACGCCGACCATGTCGGGACGGATCCTCGTCATCCACTGGGCGACCTCGCCCAGCCCGAGCGCACCGCCGACGAGGGTGGCCTCCTCGGGCCGTAGGGGCTGGAGGATCAACAGATCGGCCCGGGACGCCACGTCGACGTCGGCGGCCGAGAACTCGTCGCGGACGACCAGGGTGGCCTGCCAGCCGTCGCCGGCCCGGTTGTCGGCGCCCACCGGCCCGATGTCGACCACTATGAGCAACGGGTGCAGGGCCGAGCCGGGCGCGATCTCGATCGGGCGGCCCGGCGGCACCACGGCGATCGACTCGCCCGGGACGGCCGCGCCGCGCACGAACGGTTCCCAGGCCCGCGGCCGCGCGGTCTGCACGACAACCCGGGCGCCCAGAGCCATGGCGCGCAGGGCGATCAACTGGGCACACCGGACGCCGCCCACCACCAGCGCGCGGGTCTGCTCGGGCCGGAAGAGCCGGGTCACCACCGGATTGCCGTGCCGGTTGCGCCCGAGCATCAAGCCGGACAGCCCGGCCTGCAGTTGCAGGCCCTCCAACTGCTCGGCCGGCTGTACATCGTCGAGGGCCACGCCGGGGATGGCGCTGGGCCGGCCACCGAGCGGGAGCGTCGCGAAGAGGCCGTGGACGTGTTCGCCGTCGAGCCGCTGAGCGCCGGCGTGCTCGGCCGACAGCAGCTTGCGCAGCGCCTGGGCGGCCGAGCCGAGAGAGCTTGGATCGGGAGCGGCCAGCCGGACGGTGACGTCGATCGGAATGGGGCCGTGAGCCGCCTGCGGACCGGCGGTCAGCGACACCGTCGTGGCGGCCGACGGCAGGGTCAGCATGCGCGACACCAGCCGCCGGGACGTCTCGACCCGCATGTCGGGCCAGCGCCGAAGCCGGAACGTGGCCTGGGCCAGCCCGCCGACCTGCAGGCCGGGCCACGCCTCTTGTGCCGAGCCGGTGCCGTCGTCATGCGCTAGTTCCGCGATGACCCGCAGCGCAGCCGCCTCGCCCAGCGGCCGGGCGGGCACTGCGGCGAGCCGGCGCACCAACTTGCGCACCAGGCCGGACAGCGCGCGCCGCGACTCTTCCTCGGACCAGCCCTCGGCGCGCAGCACCCGCACGGCCAGCAACGCGCGGCTGTGCCCGAGCAGGCGACCCTCGGTGAGCTGGCGGTAGGAGTTGGCCGGCGTGCCCGCCCCGGCCCGCAGCGCGGGGGCCGGGGCGCCGGTCAGCAGCAGCTGGATCAGCACGGGTGGCACCTCGGCCTCGGCCGACGGCAACAGGCTGGCCGGCGAGGGGAGGTCGGGCGCCGCCTCGGCGAGCAGGCCGGCCGGGTCGCCCAGCTCGAGAACCGCGGTGAGGCCGTGCGTGTCGATGAGGACGGCCGCCGGGTCGCCGGCCAGATCGGTCTGCTCGATGCGCGCGCCGGGCGCGAGGAACTGGAGCAGCGCCGTCGGCCCGCTGTCGAGCGGGGCGGAACGGCGCCGGCCGCCGAAGCGCAGACCGACCCCCAGCCACTCGAACGCCCAGCGGCCGCGCAACCGGAGCCACGTGAGGGCGAGCACGGCGAGCGCGAGCACTCCGCCCGCCACCAGCCCGATCGGGCCGTTGACGGCGCCGACGGCGACCGCGACCGCGGCGACCTGGGTGGCGACCAGCTGACCGACCCGCAGGCCGAACAACCGTCCACGTCGGAGCGGTCTGCTGTTGACCTTGAGTAATGGCTTCGCCGGACCGGAGAGCTCGCGGTAGTCCCGGTCGCCTGCCACGCCAACCGTCACGACACACCGCCCCTCGACCGCATTCTTCCTCGTGCGGGGCTCATCGTATGGGCTGCGGTCACTCTGCGGGGGTGCCCTGTGGACAACCCGAAGTTATCCACAGCCCCGGATTCACGCTTCCGAGGGTTGACGACTTTCGCTACGGTCGGCAACGTCATGCAAGAGTGATCGGCCGCTCACGGCCCGCCCCCCCGCGGCTTGTGGACAGGGGTTAGCCTGGTGGCCAGCGTCGATATGTCGAGGGCGGTGCTCACCGTCCGTCCACAACGGATCATGACATGGTCGGCGACCCGAACGAGGAAGCGGGGTGACATCCGGGGTGGCCGGAACGCAAGCTGAATCCCAGGTGATGGCGGATACCGCCGTCAAGTTCGACCAGGTCAACGAGCAGCTCCAGACGATGCTGAGCACGCTCATGAACGAGCTGTCGACGCTCAGCAGCACGTGGAAGGGTCTTGGCGCGGCGGCGTTCGAGCAGGTCAAGGTCCAGTACGCGCAGGATCTGAAGAGCCTCAACTCGGCTCTCGCCCAGACTGCCGAATCGATCAAGCAGTCGGGCACCGGCTACGACACGACCGACACCGAGGCTGCCAGCCGGGTGGCCAACACCGGCGGCAACTTCCAGCTGCCGCTCTGACCGGGGGGAGAAGACATGCCTAACGACGGAGTGCTCCTCGTCAACTTCGGCGCCCTGCAGCAGGCGGGCTCCGACATCCAGAAGGCGATCAGCACGCTTCAGTCGCAGATCGACCAGCTCGAGCGCGATGCCGCTCCACTGGTCGCGACCTGGGACGGCGAGGCGCAGCAGGCCTACCAGCAGCGCCAGGCGACCTGGCGCGCGGCCTCACAAGACCTGACGAGCATCCTGCAGAACATCAAGGGCGCTGTCGCCCAGTCCGTCGACGACTACGTCAGCACCGAGAAGCAGGCGACCGCCCGCTTCCAGTGAGTCTGACCGAACGGCCGGACCAGTCCTCAAGGATTGTGCCGGCCGTTTTGCCGGTCTGGATGTCGCCTGAGTCCCGTACGTCCCGTTGGTCCGTTCTTGCGAAGCTTGTTGTCCCTCCAACGCGTACTGGTCCTAGTGGCCGATATCGCTACGATCGGTTGTTGTTTGATCGCTTCACGCGACCGAAAAGGGCGTTCCTCAGGGCTTCTGGGCGCTTACGAAGGGCCTCTCGCCGACAACTTGCACGTCTGCCTACCGCCGCCCATTGTGATCGCGGGCTGACCTTGTAGGTTGTACGCGTTGAGATGGGCCCGTCGCGCGGTGGGGAGAGGTGGACGTGTCCGAGTGGGAGCCGGCTACGGACGCCGAGGTCGCTATGCGCGATGCTTTGCGCACCGACGACCAGGAGTCTTACTTCCGTATTCTTTCTGGCGTTGACCTCCTGCTACCGGTCTCGGCCGATGCGCTGGCCGGTCTGGCGCCGCTCGGTTGGGGCACGTGGAGCACGGGCGGCCGCACTCACGTGCTGGCCTTCACGTCGACTGCGTCGTTGCAGTCCTGCCTGGCCGACTACACCGGCTCGGCCCGGCGGGTTCCCTATGCGGAACTCGCCAACACCTGGCCAAACCTCGAATGGTGGCTGGCGGTCAACCCCGGCCTGCCGATCGAGGGCTACCTGCCGGCCTGGTTCGTGGCCCAACTGTCTCGCGGCGATCTGCGTCTGCCCACCCGCGGTCCGGGCCGCGCCGACTCGGTGGCCGCCTCCAGCAAGGTCCAGGATCTGCAGTCGGCTGCCCTGGCCGCCAATGCCGTGGCCGCCCAGCAAGACGAGTCCGGCCGCCCCGGCGGCCCGACCCACGAGGGCACCCCCCTCACAGCGGCCACCGGCTCCTACCCGCAATACCCGTCCGGAACGTACGGCCAGCAGGCCTCGCCCGCCGCGCCTCACGGGCAGCAGGCTCCGGCCGCGGCGCCTTATGGCCGGCAGGCCCCGGCCGCCGCGTCCTACGGTCAGCAGTCTCCGGCTTCGCCCGCGCCGTATGGCCAGCAGGCTCCAGCAGCCGCGTCCTACGGTCAGCAGTCTCCGGCTTCGCCCGCGCCGTATGGCCAGCAGGCTCCAGCAGCCGCGTCCTACGG
>NZ_JAMQOL010000022.1:0-189062 GCF_023717965.1 Paractinoplanes hotanensis
TCAGCAGACTCCGGCCTCACCCGCGCCGTACGGTCAGCAGTCTCCGGCTTCGCCGGCGCCGTACGGTCAGCAGTCTCCGGCTTCGCCGGCGCCGTACGGTCAGCAGGCCCCGGATTCATCCGCCCCTGCGATTTACGGCCAGCAGGGTCCGGCCGCGCCCGCGGCCTACGGCCAGGCCGCCGCGAATACTTACGGTGGCGCGTACGTCCAGCCGGCGGGCCAGCCGCCCGCTGACACGCTGCCAGCCCGTACGCCGGCGGGGCCCGACAGCCTGCCCGCGCGCACACCGTCGGCCGCTGACGGGCTCGCCGCCCGTACGCCGTCCGGCCCCGGCCGCCTGCCGACCCGCGCCCCCTCGGCCGCGGACGCCCTACCCACCCGGACGCCCTCGGCAACGGATGCTCTTCCCGCCCGTACGCCGTCGATCGCCGATGCGCTGCCGACCCGGTCGCCCTCGGCTGCCGGCGGCCTGCCGACCCGGTCGCCGTCGGCTGCGGACGCCTTGCCGGCACGCATGCCGTCGTCCACCGACGGTCTGCCCGCCCGGTCGCCGTCGCCCGCCTACGGCCAGCCCGCGGCGAACGCGCCGGCCAGCGCCCCGCCGGCCACCAACCGCCCCGCGAGCGCCCCACCCGCGCCCTACGGCCGCCCCGCGAGTGCTCCTCCCGCGTACGGTCAGCCCGCGAGTGCTCCTCCCGCGTACGGTCAGCCCGCGAGTACGCCCCCTGCGTACGGTCAGCCCGCGAGTACGCCTCCCGCCTACGGCCAGTCCGTGAGCGCACCGCCGGCTTCCGGCCGTCCCGCGTCCGCGCCCCCGGCGTATGGTCAGCCCACCAGTCCGGCCTCGCCCGGCCGCCCGGACGGATTCGGGCAGCCTCAGCCCGTCCCGGAGCCGACCGGCCCCGGCGGTCTCCCCCTCCGTACGCCCGGAACCGCCATGCCCAATGGCGCGCCGAACGGCCTGCCGGTTCGTGGGCCGGGCGCAACTCCGGCCTCCGGCCCGGCCGTGCCCGCCGCCTACCAGCCGCCGTCGCCGGTCGCCGTCCCGCCGGCCTACCAGACGCCGTCGGTGCCGCCCGTGTCGTCGGCGCCGCCGATGAGCACGCGCCCGTCTCCAACGCCCGGCGAAGACCCGCGTGGCGCCCTCCAGATGCCGAGCGGCCCGCTGCCAGTTCGCACTCCGATGGCGCAGACGCCGCCGGTGCCCGAGCACATCACGCCGCACAACCCCGACGAGACGCCGTTCAACCCGAGTTGGTCGGGCGCGACCGGCGCTCCCTCCGGCGCACTCGGCGACCTGCCCCGCCGCCAGTCCGCCGAGGGCCGCCAGCCCGCGGGCTTTCCGCAAGGCCCGGCCTCTCCGCAGGCTGCCGCTGCCCAGCACACGCCGCCGCCCGCGATGCCACCTATCTCGGCGCCCCCGGCTCCGGCTCCCGCTTCGCCGCCGATGCAGGCTCAGCCGAGCCCCGGCTTCGGCACCCCGCTGCCACGCCGCCAGGCCACCTCGGCGGCCGAGCGTCCGGACATGACGTCGTTCCCGGCGTTCCAGACACGCTCCGAGGCCTCTCCGCAGTCGGTGGCCCCGCCGGTGATCCCCGGCTCGCCCGGTAACGACCGCCCGGCCCGGCCCGGCGGCCAGGGCGGGTTCGAGGCGCTCCCGCCGCTCGAGACCCGGGCCGCTCCCGCGCTGCCCCCGCCGGTTGACAACTTCGTCCCGGCCAACGACGTCGAGCGGGATCTTTTCGACGCCGCCGGCGGCCACAGCACCGACGCCTACCTGTCCACGCTGCTGCTCGCTACCGTCCTCGTGCCGGTGGCCAACCACTCGCGCCCCGGCAGCTCACCCGGCGAGTCGGGCTTCGCGTTCCGCACCGAGCAGGTGGACGGGGAGACGTTCCTGGTCGTCTTCACGAGCAAGGACAGGCTGGCCGAGCACTACTCGGAGCCGACCCGCACGGTCGGGGTCCGGTTCTACGAGCTGATCCGCAACTGGCCCGATCCGGCCTGGTCGTTCGCGGTCAACCCGGACGGCCCGATCGGCGCCAAGTACCCCGGCCCGCAGGTCATCGCCCTCGCCAGCTGGGCCGCGGAATCCGGTTTGGGCCTCGACCCGGAAAGCCCGGCCGACGACGCCGTCCCGGTGCCCGCGCCCGAGCCGGCCAGCGACGACGCGCAGCACGCCACGGTCATGCAGAAGACGCTCCCGCCGGAGCAGGTCGACTACTACCTGGAGCGCGGTTACGACCGCGTGGCCGGCTTCGTCCACCGCGCGACCGAGGTGGAACACCTCCGTACGCCCGCGGAACTTCTCGGCGCTCTGGGCTTGAGCTACGACGGCTCGCCGCACCAGGCGGACGCCAAGGAGGCGTATGTCCTGCGCTGGCCCGCGTACCGTCCGAGCCTCTATCGCATCCCCTACGGCGGGCAGAACGAGCAGGCGCTGAAGGCGATGGACGGCTGGGTGATCGAGCGTTCGCCGTTCCGCGGCAACGGTTTCGCGCCCGGCGAGGGTCGGGACGTCATCGCTGAGTTCAAGGTGGACAGTGTGCGCCTGCCGCACGGCGCTCAGCTGTGGCGGATGGACGCCGACGGCGCGGAGCGCATGGTCGCCATCTTCGACAACGACGGCCCGACGTGGCGACGGGTGGGTGAGCAGTGATGCGGGACGGCTACGTGGTGGCCTGGCAGGGGCGGGAGTACGACGCCTCGCCCGACGGCGACAACGTCCGGATCTATCACACCGATCCGGTCGACGGCTTCGACGAGGTGCGCCCCGGCCGCTACGTGCGGGTGCTGACGCCCGAGGAGTACGACGAGCTGATCTACGTACGTACCACGTGCACCTGGCGCGGAGCGCCGTTCATCGTGCTCGCCGAGGCCGATTCCTGGCTGCGTGTGGAGTACGCGGGCGGCCGTTCCCCGATCGCCCGCCAGCTCGGCCTCGAAGAGTTCGACTTCGGCGTCTATCAGGGCTGGGCGCCCCTGCACGAGGTTTCCGACCTCAGCGAGCAGCGCATTTAGCTCGTACGGCCGTCAGTTGGTCTCGTACGGCCGTCAGTTGGTCTTGAGCCAGCGGAGGACCTCGCCGGTGACCACGTCGGTGGCCTCCTGGTGCAGGAAGTGGCCGGCCTCGGGGATCAGCCGCCATTCGTACGGTGCGAGAACGTAACGCCCCGAGCCCTGAGCCGTGCGGGGGAGCGTGGCGGTGTCGAGTTCACCGTGCAGTTGCAGGGTGGGCGTGATCAGCGGGCGTTGCATGAGCTTCACGAAGCGATAGCCCTGCAGGCGGATCGCACTGCGGAACACCCAGCGGTAGGCCTCGAGGGCGCAGAACGCCGCCTGCGGTATCTGCATGGCCTCGCGGCAGCGGGCCACGTAGTCGGCGAACTCGGGCGTTTCTCTCCACTGAGGACTGGTCCAGCGGGTCATCAGCTCGCCCACCAGCCCCGCGTCATCGCGGGTCAGCACGTGTTCGTAGCGCGGCACCTGGAACCGCAGCGCGCTGGACGAGGCCGCGAACTGGCCGCGGGGGTCGGCGAAGAGCGCCGCCCGTAACCGCAACGGATGGGCCGCACCCAGCACGACCAGGCGGTTGACCAGCTTCGGGTGGAACGCGGCCGCGGCCCAGCCGATCATGCCGCCCGCACCGGCGCCGACGATGGTCGCGTTCCGCTCGCCGAGCGCCCGGATCAGCCCGGTGACGTCGGCCGCCATCGTGTAGCCGTCGTAGCCCCGCGGCGGTTTGTCGCTCGCGCCGTAGCCGCGCAGGTCGATCGCGACCGCCCGGAAGCCCGCGTCGGCGATGCGGGGCAGGATGTCGTGCCAGGCCCACCAGAACTCGGGAAAGCCGTGCAGGAACAACACGAGCGGCCCGGTGCCGGCCTCGACGACATGGAACCGGCTGCCGTTGGCCCCGACGAATCGATGGGTCCACGGCCCGTCCATCAGCACGCACGACTCGTCAACCCGACCGCCCATACCCTTCAGCGTAGGCGCTGGAAGCGAGCCGGTCCGAGTGTGCCTGGTTACTTCCCGTCGACGCGGCGTCTCCTCCGGGGGAAGAGCGGCGTCTCCTCCCGGGGAAGAGACGCCGCGACGGTCAGGGTCAGTCCTCGGACTTGCCCGTCTTCATGCCGGCGGAGATCAGATCCATCACCGCGGAGTCCTGCAGCGTGGTGACGTCACCCAGCGAGCGGCGCTCGGCCACGTCCTTGAGCAGCCGCCGCATGATCTTGCCGGAGCGGGTCTTCGGCAGCTCGGGCACGAGCATGATCTGACGGGGCTTGGCGATCGGTCCGAGCGTCTTGGCCACGTGGTTGCGCAGGTCGACGGTGAGCTGGTCACCCACGTCGCCCTCGGTGTCCACGTTTCCACGCGGGATCACGAACGCGACGATCGCCTGGCCGGTGGTCGGGTCGGTCGCACCGACCACGGCCGCCTCGGCCACCGACGGGTGCGAGACCAGCGCCGACTCGACCTCGGTGGTCGAGATGTTGTGGCCCGACACGAGCATCACGTCGTCGACCCGGCCGAGCAGCCAGAGCGCGCCGTCGTCGTCCTTCTTGGCGCCGTCACCGGCGAAGTAGATCCACTCGTCGCCCGTGCCCGCGCCGGCGCCGAAGCGCGACCAGTACGTGTCGAGGAACCGCTTGTCGTCACCCCAGATGGTGCGCAGCATCGACGGCCACGGGTCGCGCAGCACCAGGAAGCCGCCGCCTCCGTTCGGCACCGACTGCGCCTGGTCGTCGACCACGTCGGCGGTGATTCCGGGCAGCGGGGTCATGGCCGAGCCGGGCTTGGTCGCGGTCACGCCGGGCAGCGGCGAGATCATGACGCCACCGGTCTCGGTCTGCCACCAGGTGTCCACAATGGGGGTCCGGTTGCGGCCGATGTTCTCCCGGTACCACATCCAGGCCTCGGGGTTGATCGGCTCGCCGACGCTGCCGAGCACCCGCAGCGACGACAGGTCGAAGCCGGCGGGGATGTCGTCGCCCCACTTCATCATCGTGCGGATCAGCGTCGGGGCGGTGTAGAGGATCGACACCTTGTACTTGTCGACGATCTGCCAGAACCGGTCGCGGCCCGGGGTGTCGGGCGTGCCCTCGTACATCACCTGGGTGGCGCCGTTGGAGAGCGGGCCGTAGACGATGTAGGAGTGGCCGGTGACCCAGCCGATGTCGGCCGTACACCAGTAGACGTCGGTGTCCGGCTTGAGGTCGAAGACCGCGTTGTGCGTGTACGACACCTGGGTGAGGTAGCCGCCGGTGGTGTGCAGGATGCCCTTCGGCTTACCGGTCGTGCCCGAGGTGTAGAGGATGAACAGCGGGTGCTCGGCGTCGAACGCCTGCGCCTTGTGCTCGGGGCTGGCCTGCTCGACGGTCTCGTGCCACCACTTGTCCTTGTCGGTCCACGCCACGTCCTGCCCGGTGCGGCGCACGACGAGCACGTTCTCGATGCTGGGGCATTCCGCGACCGCCTCGTCGACGGTGGGCTTGAGCGCCGACGGCTTGCCGCGCCGGTACCCGCCGTCGGCGGTGATGACCAGCTTGGCGTCGGCATCCTGGATGCGGGTCGAGAGCGCGGAGACCGAGAATCCGCCGAAGACGACGCTGTGGGTCGCGCCGACCCGGGCGCAGGCCAGCATCGCGACCGCCGCCTCGGGAATCATCGGCATGTAGATCGCGACCCGGTCGCCGGCGCCGACCCCGAGGTCGGTCAGCGTGTTGGCGGCCTGGCTGACCAGCTTGAGCAGTTCGGCGTACGTGATGGTGCGGGTGTCGCCCGGCTCGCCCTCCCAGTGGATGGCGACCCGGTCGCCCCGGCCGGCCTCGACGTGCCGGTCGACGCAGTTGTAGGCGATGTTGAGCTCGCCGCCGACGAACCACTTCGCGAACGGCGGGTTCGACCAGTCGAGCACCTGGTCCCACTTCTTGGCCCAGGTGAGCCGGTCGGCCTGCGTCGCCCAGAACGCCAGGCGGTCGCCGGCAGCTTCTTCGTACGCGGCCGCCTTCACATTGGCGGCCGCGGCCAGCGCTTCGGGCGGCGGGAACTGTCGGCTCTCCGATGACAAGTTCGCCAATGTCTCGCTCATGAGGGCGGCTCCTCTTTCACTGCTGACCCGGGCTTCTTCGTTGCACACTAGTTGCGCCGGTGGATACCGGCGACACCTGTGGATAACTGCGCGCCAGATGGCGTCGTGGTCGCGCCGGATGACCAACAGGTGCTTGTTCCTGCGCGAATCTTGCCATTTGTGAGCCTGTTTGCGCACCCCACGTTTCGCCCGGTTTACCGGCTACGGTGTTCCCGTGGATCCGCTAGCGCCCCTTCTTGATCTTGCCGATGTCGCGCCCGCGCTCACTGCCGCCCGCGACCGCGTCGACGCCGCCATGCGCCACCGCGCTCTACGCCGGCACGGTGGCCAGGTCGCGGCCGAGGCGAGTCTGCGAGCAGCCGTGGCCAGTGCCGCGCTCGAGGGCAACGTCCACGAGCTCGACGACGTACGGGCCGGAACGGTCACCGATCCGGTCGTGCAGGGCGCGTTGCGGGTCGCCGAGGGCGTCGGCGGCCTGGTCGACCTCTGGCCCCGCGCGCCCCGTCAGGTGCTCGCCAAGCTGCACGTCCTCGCCGCGCGGGGCGCCGTGCCGTCGTCGGACCTGGGACGGCTCACCGGGGACGCCGACCGCATCGACATGCTGGCCGGTCTGGTCGCGGGCAACGACCGTACGCCCCCGCTGCTGCTCGCCGCGATCGTGCATGCCGAGCTTCTGACGCTGCGACCGTTCGCCGGCCCGGCCGGTGTCGTCGCCCGCGCGGCCGCCCGGCTCACCATGATCAGTCGTGGGCTCGACCCGCGGGGCCTGGTTGCGGTCGAGGTCGGGCATCAGGTGCGCGAGCCGGAGTACGTGGGCTCGGCCGGCGCCTATGCCACCGGCACCCCCGACGGGGTCCGCTCCTGGCTGCGTCACTACGCTGCCGCGGTCACCGCCGCCGCCGATGAGATCACCAAGATAGGGGACGACGTGCTGGCGACGGTATGACGGGTCGTCGGACTGTGTGTATGTGCGAACAGCACAATCCGTGATCAGGGGTTTCTACACTTCCACACGTGGAGTCCTGGACGCGCCCGTACACGCCCGGCACCGGACGCTGGCTGATCATCGGCTGGGAAGCCTTCGCGCTGGCCCTACTGGGCTGGACGTCGATCGAGACGTTCGAGCTGAACAACCACGGCCTGCGCCTGCTGGCGTGCGCGCTGGCCGCCGTGTGGGTGATCGGCACCCACCGCATCCTGCAGATGGGCGCCTACGTCGGCGCCGGCGGCGTGCGCATCCACGGCCTGCTGCGTTCCCGCACCATGGCCTGGGCCGAGATCGCCCACGTCCACCTGCACGAGGCGAGCCATCGGATCGGCCCGTTCCGGATCCCGAGCGGCCTCACCGTGCTCATTGAACGGCGTGACGGCTCGACGGTGAACACAGAACTGTGGGCGCAGGGGGTCGACTTCCACTCCCGGCCGAAGCTCTTCCGGGCCGTCTATCACGAGCTGCGCACCCGCCACCTGGCCGCGGGCCGCAGAGCCCAGAGTTAGAAAATCTAGAGCCGGCGTCCCGCGATGGGGCGCCGGCTGCTGCGCGTCCGAACCGGGTTATCAAGCGTGCACCTGGGTCGTTGTCGACAGTCCACAGCCTCACGGCTCCTCAAATGGAGCCTAGGGGGCCGCGGTCCCGCCGCAACGTGCCTGCCGTGGCTGATCGCGCGTGGGTTCCCGGTGGCCATGCACGAAAATCGATGCCGAATCGGCAGGTAATCCCGCCCCTTCCGCTTCGATCCTCGCCAGTTCTTTCTACGCCCGTCGTGGCATGATCGCCAGAGCTTCGGCCCGGCAAATCTCACTTTCCGCATTAGTCAGACCAAAGCCATTCGCGCTGCTCATTGCCGCCGGGCAGGACCTGCTCAGGCAGGTGTGCGGGTGCGGCGATGACGGGCGTAGATGGCGAAACCGATGACCGCGCCGACGCCCACGCTCAGGGCGGCCGCGGCCACCGGCACGGCCGGCCGATCGCGCAGACGGCGGCTCAGCGGGATCGGGTGCCGGAACTCGAGAACCGGCCACTTGTTCTCGATCGCGGCGCGGCGCAGCGCCCGGTCGGGGTTGACCGCGCTGGGATGGCCCACCGCCTCGAGCAGGGGAAGGTCGCTGCTGGAATCGGAGTAGGCGTAGCAGTCGGCCAGTTCGTAGCCGCGCTCGGCGGCCAGCTCGCGCACGCCGACCACCTTGCTGGGGCCGGCCGCGTAGAACTCGACCTCGCCGCTGTAGCGGCCGTCGACGATGCCCATGCGCGTGGCGATGATGTCGGTGATGCCGAGCAGCGCGCCGATCGGGCGGACCATCTCGTCGCCCGAGGCCGAGACCAGCACGACGTCGCGCCCCGCCGCCTGGTGCTCGGCGATCAGGGTGGCCGCCTCGGCGTACACGTAGGGGTTGATCAGTTCCTCGAGAGTCTCGGCCACGATCTGTTGCACCTGCTCGACCCGCCAGCCCTTGCAGAGGGCCGCCAGGTAGTCGCGGGTGCGCGCCATGGCCTGCTCGTCGGATCCGCCACCGAGCCGGAACATCAGCTGTGCGTAAGCGGATTTGACCATGTCACGACGGCTGATCAGGCCGTCACGGTAGAACGGCCGTCCGAAAGCCAACGCGCTGGACTTGGCGATGACGGTCTTGTCGAGGTCGAAAAACGCGGCGCTCGGGCCCACGCGCCGCAGTGTAGTCGCAAGTGGTTCATCTCGGTCGTCCCCGGCGCGTCGATCGGGACCGGCCGTGACTCGCAGTGAAATCGGTCAGACGGGCAGCAGTATCGCAGCGAGCGACAATCAGTACTCGACTGTGCTGCTTCTGTGAGGCATGCTTGTGCTGTTGCGACCGGGATTCATGTTGTGACCCGTCGCGAACCACTACTTGAAGCACTCAGTGGAACCCTCGGTGATTGCGCCCCCCGCGATCACCGAGTCGATTCGGCTCGACCCCCCCGGAGCCGAATCCTCGGACGGCCCCCGTCTCCCCCGACGGGGGTCGTTCCCTTTCCGGCGTCGGCGATCAGGAGTCGATGATCAGGCGCCGGTGGCCCGCGTCGGCTCGGCTTCGACCACGTCGCCCAGGCCGAAGAAGTCGCAGAGTCCGGTCACGTCGAGTACACGGCGGAACGCCGGAGTCGGGTTGACGACGAGGAACCGGGCCTCGATCCCGAGCGCCGCGCGGTAGCCCTCGATCAGCGCGCCCAGACCGGTGGAGTCGATGAAGCGCGCGCCGCGCAGGTCGACCCGCACCATCGGCGGGGACCACTCGGTCACGGCAGCACGGACACAGTCGGCCAGTTCGTCCGCATTCGAGAAATCGATCTCGCCCTCGACGGCCACCACGGCAACGCCGTCGGCGTCGAGCGAGCGGGTGATCGAACTGTCCATGCCAACCCCATCGGTTCGTGTCGGCCATCAACATACCCAACCGCCGCTGCTTCCACTCTTCCCGATGGCCGTCCCGATAGCAGATCCACTCCACGAGCAGGGGATATCCACAGGTGGGCGGCTTGTCCACAGCCGGCGTCGTCGGGCCTGGCCGCCGGATGCCCCGGCCGCGAAGGTGGGCGCCTCACCCGCTGCCACCCGAGCGCTGGAGACCACCGATGCCCGCTGCCCGCCTTCCCCTCGTCGTCACTGCCGACCCCGACCTGCTCGACGACCTGCTGCGGCTCGCCGCGGCCGGCGGCACCAAGGTCGACGTGGCGCCCGATCCGGCCGCCGCCCGCCCGCGCTACGGCGCCGCCTCCCTCGTCCTGATCGGCGCCGACCAGCTGGAAGCCTGCCTGCGGGCTCGGTTGCCACGCCGCTCCCGGGTGGCGGTGGTGGGCCACGGCGAGGTCGCCGAACCGCTGTGGCGGGCCGCCAACGCGTACGGCGTCGAGCACATCGCCGAGCTGCCCACCGCCGAATCCTGGGTGGTGGAGCGCTTCGCCGAGCAACTCGATCAGCCGGTGGGCCGGGTGCTGGCGGTCATCGGCGGCCGGGGCGGCGCCGGTGCCAGCACTCTCGCCGCGGGCCTCGCCGTGACCGCGGCCCGAAGCCAACGCCGCACCCTGCTGATCGACGCCGACCCGATCGGCGGCGGTCTCGACATGATGTTCGGCTGGGAGCGCCGGGACGGTCTGCGCTGGTCGGCGCTGGCCGAGGCCGGCGGCCGTGTCGACCCGCCCAGCCTGCTCGGGGCGCTGCCCCGCGACGGCGATCTGGTGTTGCTCTCGTTCGACCGGGACGCCTCGCCGGAGCTGCCCGCCGAGGCGATGGCCGCGACCATCGACGCCGGCCGCCGGGCCCGTGAGGTGATCGTCGTCGATCTGCCCCGCCGGCTCGACGACGCCGGGGTGCTCGCGCTCGAGTGCGCCGACCATGCCGTGCTGATCGTCCCGGCTGAGGTTCGCGCCTCAGCAGCGGCAGCCCGGGTCGCCGGAATGGTGCGGGCCCACCGCGACGAGCTGTCCCTGGTGGTCCGCGGTCCGGCGCCGGGCCGATTGCGGGCGCGCGACATTGCTTCCGCGCTCGGGTTGCCGCTGATCGGCACGCTGCGGCCCGAACCGGCGATCGCCCAGCGGATCGAACACGGCATGCCGCCCACGGCCGACGGCAAGGGGCCGCTGGCGCGGCTGTGCCGGCGGGTGCTGAGCGACCTGATGCGTGACGCGGCCTTGGTGGCGGCGGCATGACGGCGTACGCAGGGCTCGGCAGCCGCCTGTCCGCGGCGGCGCCGTCGGTCGCCGACCGGGTGCGCCACCGCTTCGCGGTCGACGGTGTGGAGGCCACCCCGGCGGCCGTGGTGCAGGCTGTCCGCAGTGAGCCGGGCGCTGCGGTGCTCGGTGACACGGCAGTGCTGCGGCTGGCCGACCGGGTGCACGACCAGCTCGTCGGAGCCGGGCCGCTGGCGCCGCTGCTCGCCGACCCGGACGTGACCGACGTGCTCGTCAACGGCCGGGCGGTCTGGGTCGACCGGGGCGCGGGACTGCAACGGGCGCCGATCGTGCTCGGCGACCACGAAGAGGTGCGGCGACTGGCCCAGCGGCTCGCGGCAGCGTGCGGGCGCCGACTCGACGACGGTCAGCCGTACGCGGATGCACGCCTGCCCGACGGCACCCGCCTGCACGCCGTTCTGCCCCCGGTGGCGACCGACGGGCCGTACCTGTCGCTGCGCACCTTCCGCCACCGGCCGTTCCGCCTGGAAGACCTGGTCGAACACGGCACGGTCCCGCCCACGATCGCTCCCGTGCTGGCCGCGATCGTCGCCGCCCGGCTGGCCTACCTGGTCACCGGCGGCACCGGCAGCGGCAAGACGACGCTGCTGGCCACGCTGCTAGGCATGGTGCCGCCGACCGAGCGGATCGTGCTGGTCGAGGACGCGGCCGAGCTGCGGCCGCTGCACCCGCACGTGGTTGCCCTGCAGGCCCGCACCGCGAACGTCGAGGGGGCGGGCGCGATCGGGCTGACCGATCTGGTGCGGCAGGCGCTGCGGATGCGGCCCGACCGGCTGATCGTGGGGGAGTGCCGGGGCGCCGAGATCGTCGACCTGCTCGGCGCGCTCAACACCGGCCACGACGGGGGCGCGGGCACGCTGCACGCGAACGCTCCGGCCGACGTCCCGGCCCGGCTCGAGGCGCTCGGGTTGCTCGGTGGGCTGCCCCGGGCAGCGCTGCACGCCCAGGTGGTGGCGGCGCTGCAGGTGGTGCTCCAGGTCCGGCGGACCGACCGGGGGCGCGTCCTGGAATCGGTCAGCGTGCTGCTGCCGGCCGGCGAGGATCGGCTGGCGACGGTGGTGCCGGCCTGGCGGCGCCGGCACGGGGCTGGTCCTGGCGCGACGGCGCTGGCCAGGATGCTGGCCGTTCGCGGGGTGACCGCCCCGGCCGTCCTGCGGCCGCCGGTGGTGACGCCGTGATCTGGGCGTCGTTGCTGCTCGTGGCGGGCGCGCTGGTGGTCGTCCTGCCGGTGAGCCGGTTCCGGGCGGTGCCGCGGGCGTCGGTGGTGGCGCTCGGACGGCGGGTCGTCGCGTTCGCCGCAGCGGCTCCGAGGCAGGCGCTGGCCGGTGGCGTAGCCCTGGCCGCGGTGCTGGGCCTGCTCCTGGGCGGGCCGGTGGCCGGAGTGATCGCCGGTGCGTACGCGGGGCTCGGCGGGCGGGCCCTGGTGCGGCGGGCCAACCGCCGGCAGGCGGCGATCGCGCGGTCGGCCGCGCTGGATGCGCTGGCTGCCCTGGCTGCGGATCTGCGGGCGGGTCTGCCGCCGGCCGAGGCCCGGAGCGACTCGGGCGACCGGCTGCGGCGGCTCACGAATTCGGTGTGGCGCCTCGCCGAGCGGACCGGGGCGCCGGCCGCCGACCTGGTCGAGCGGATCGAGGCCGACGCGCGGGCGGCCGACCGGGCCGGCGCCTCGGCCGCGGCCCAGGCCGCCGGTGCTCAGGCGACCTCGATGCTGCTGGCCGCGTTGCCGCTCGCGGGTCTCGGGCTGGGCGTGCTGATGGGCGCCGATCCCTTCCACGTGCTGCTGCGTACGCCGCTGGGTGCGGCCTGTGGGGTGGCCGCGGTCGCGCTCCAGGCGGCCGGGCTGCTCTGGTCCGAGCGCCTGGTTGGTGGGGTGACCCGATGAGCGCGACCTGTGCGCTGGTGGAGTTTCTGCGGGCGGGCCGGCCGGGGCAGGTGCCGTTGCGGGCCTGTTGTGTGGCTGCGCTTCTGGTCGGCGGGCGCGGTGGCGGTCGAGGCTGCCCGCCGCTGCCGGCAGACGACGAGCGCGTGCCCGTGGCCGAGCAGGCGGGCGCGTCATGACGGCCCTGCTGCTTGTGGTGGCGGGGCTGGCGTTGGTGGTGGCGCCGGTGGCCGGTGGGCGGGCGGTGCGCCGGCGGCTGGCTCGGCTCCGGGCCGTCCTGTCCTCGCCGGGCACGGTTGAACCGGATGGCCGCCGGACCCGCGTCCTGCTGGCCGTGGTGGGCGGGCTGGCGGTGGCCGGGTTCTTCGGCACCTGGTGGGGCTGTCTGGCCGGAGTGATCGCCGGGGTGGGGGCGGAACGCCTTCTGCGACGGCGCGAGCCTGCCCGCGTACGGCAGGAACGCCGGGCCGCCGCGGCCGACCTGCCCCTCGGCGCCGACCTGCTGGCGGCTGCGCTGCGGGCCGGCGCTCCGGTCGACGGGGCGGCCGCGGCAGTGGCCGACGCGCTCGACGGGCCGCTGGCGACCAGGCTCAGCCGCACCGCGCGGTCGCTCACTCTCGGCGCCGCGCCGGCCGAGGCCTGGGCGCACCTGGCCGAGGTCCCCGGCGCCGACCGGCTGATCGCGGCGGCCGTGCGCACCAGCGCGAGCGGCGGCGCGCTGGCCGGCGCCCTCGGGCGGCTCGCGGACGACCTGCGTGCCGACCGGACGGTCGCGGTCGAGGCGGCGGCGCAGCGGGCCGGCGTGCTCATCGTGCTGCCGCTCGGGCTGTGCTTCCTGCCCGCTTTCCTACTGGCCGGACTCGTCCCGGTGCTGATCGCGGTCCTCGGGGACGTCCTCTGACCCGTGGGCCACCAGGACCGGCCGCGGGCCGGTCGTCATCCCCAACCGAAGGAGAACCACGTGCGCAAACTCATCGCGAACTTCGCCCGGCTGCGGGCCGAGGCTGCCGACGCAGGCATGAACACGGCCGAGTACGCCGTCGGCACCCTGGCCGCTGTCGCGTTCGCCGGAGTGCTCTACAAGGTCGTGACCAGCACCGGTGTCGCGGGTGCGCTGGACGCGGTCATCGACCGGGCGCTGAAGTGACCGGGCGCCGGTGGCCCGGCCGCGACCGGGGAGCGTTCACGGCCGAGCTCGCGGCCGGGCTGCCGGCGCTGATGCTGCTGCTGATGACCGGCCTGACGGCGGTCTCCGCGGTGGCCGCCAAGGGCCAGTGCCTGGACGCCGCCCGTGAGGCCGCCCTGGCCGAGGCCCGCGGCGGTTCGGGCGCCGCGGAGGGCGCGCGGGTCGCTCCACCTGGCGCCGAGGTCGGCATCGGGGGCGACGCCGACATCGTGACGGCCCGGGTGCGGGCCCGGCTGCGGGTGCTGGGCGCCAACCTGCCGGCGATCACCGTCGAGGGCACGGCAACGGCAGCGCGGGAACCCGAGGCGATTCCGTGAGGCCGTCGGCCGTTTGCCTGGCGGCGCGCGAACTCGAGGCAGACCACGGCGCCGATGACGCCCCAGAACAGCATTCCGTGAGGCCGTCGGCCGTCGGCCCGGCTGGGCGGGACCGGGGCGCGGCGACGATCCTCGTGCTGGCCTTCGGGCTGTTCCTCACCGTGGCCGGCGTGGCGGCGGCCGGCGTCGGGACGGCGCGCGTTGGCCGGCACCAGGCTCGGACTGCCGCCGACCTGGGAGCGTTGGCGGGCGCGGCGAAGGCCGTGTACGGAGCGGAGGTCGCGTGCGCGCGGGCCGGGCAGTTCGTCGCAGCCAACCACGGCCGCATGGCGTCGTGCGTCGTCGACGACCTCGAGATCGTGGTGCGGGCCGAGGTCGCTCTGCCCGGCCTCGGCCGCCACGCTGTTGCCACGGCCCGCGCCGGCCCGGTCTCCGCCCTCCCACCGACCACGCTGCTCGAGGCGCCGGCCGAGGCACGGCGGGAGTTCTACGAGCGGGCCGACAGGATCCTGGGCTCAGCCGGCCGTGACGGTGCCGAGGGCGGCCAGCACGGTGTCGAGAACCCGGACGGCGCCCGGCTTGTGCAGCGGATTGTTGCCGTTGCCGCACTTCGGGGACTGGACGCACGAGGGGCAGCCGGACTCGCAGCCGCAGGCGGCTATCGCCTCCCGGGTGGCGGCCAGCCAGGCGGCAGCGGTGGCGTAGGCGCGTTCGGCGAAGCCCGCGCCGCCGGGGTGGCCGTCGTAGACGAAGACGGTGGGCGCCTCGGTGTCGACGTGGTTCGCGGTGGAGAGGCCGCCGATGTCCCAGCGGTCGCACGTCGCCATCAGCGGGAGCAGGCCGATCGCGGCGTGCTCGGCGGCATGCAAGGCCCCGGGAACGTCGGGGGGTTCCACGCCTGCCGCTCCCAGGGCGCGCGGCGAGACCGTGAACCAGACGGCGACCGTGCGCAGCTCGCGCACGGGCAGGTCGAGCGGCTTGGTGTCGATCACCTCGCCGGAGCCCAGACGGCGGCGCTGGTACGAGACAACCTGACTGGCCACCTCGACGTCGCCCAGGTAGAGATCGACCGGACCAGCGTCCACGTGGGACCGGACGCCCAGCACCGACACGTCGGTGACGTCGCGGGCGTGCGTCGACCAGTCCGGATCGGCGCGGTGGACCAGCGCGACCGCGTCCTCCAGGTCGAGCTCGTCCACCAGGTGGGTCACGCCCTGGTGCAGGTAGACCGCGCCGGTGTGCAGCATGAAGTGCGACGACGACTGGTCGACCGTGCCGAGCAGCCGGCCGGTGGCCGACTCGACCACCGAGACCGGCGCGCCCCCGGCCCCGCGCAGGTCGACGTCGGGGCGGCCGGGATGCGTCCAGTACCAGCCCGACGGCCTCTTCCGCAGCGCGCCCGAGGTCGTCAACCCGTCGACCGCGGCGCGGGCTGCCTCCCCGCCGAAGAGCTCCAGGTCGTCGGCCCGCAGCGGCGCCTCGGAGGCCGCGCAGCACAGTTGCGGACCGAGCACGTACGGGTTGGCCGGGTCGAGCACGGTCACCTCGACCGGCCGCCCGAACAGAGCCGACGGGTGGTGCACCAGGTAGGTGTCGAGCGGGTCGTCGCGGGCGATCAGCACCGCCAGCGCCTCGCCGCCGGCCCGGCCCGCGCGCCCGGCCTGCTGCCACAGCGACGCCCGCGTGCCGGGGTAGCCGCAGATCAGCACCGCGTCCAGCCCGACCAGGTCGACGCCGAGTTCGAGCGCGTTGGTCGAGGCGAGCCCGAGTAGTTCGCCCGAGAGCAGCGCGCGTTCGATCTGACGGCGGTCTTCCTTGAGGTAGCCGGCGCGGTAGGCGGCGACCCGGTCGCCGAGGCCGGGCACTGCCTCGTCGAGCGAGCGCCTGGTCATCGTGGCGACCACCTCGGCCCCGCGCCGCGAGCGGATGAAGGCCAGCGTGCGGGTGCCGGCCACCACCGCGTCGGCCAGGAGGTCGGCCGTCTCACTGAGCGCGGAACGGCGTACCTCGGGAAGGTTTTCATCGAGAGGATCGGCTGGGAGCAGGGGCGGCTCCCAGAGAGCGAACGTCGTCGCCCCGCGCGGGGACGCGTCGGTCGTCACGGCGGTCACCGGCAACCCGGTCAGGCGGGACGCGGCGTCGGCCGGGTCGCCCGAGGTGGCCGAGGCCAGCACGAAAGTGGGCGAACCGCCGTAGCGGGCGGCCAGCCGCCGCAGCCGGCGCAGCACGTGGGCGACGTGCGAGCCGAAAACACCGCGGTAGGCGTGGCACTCGTCGATCACCACGTACGAGAGGCGGCGCAGGAAGCTGCCCCAGCGGGCGTGGCCGGGCAGCAGGGCGTGGTGGAGCATGTCGGGGTTGGTGAGCACCAGCCGCGAATGCTGCCGGATCCACTCCCGTTCCTCGCGCGAGGTGTCACCGTCGTATGTGGCCGGGCGGACCCCGTCGAGACCGAGTTTCGCCACCGCGCGCAACTGGTCGGCCGCGAGCGCCTTGGTCGGCGAGAGGTAGAGCGCCGTCGCCCGGTCGTCGCCCAGCAGCCGCGACAGCACCGGCAGCTGGTAGGCGAGCGACTTGCCGGACGCCGTGCCGGTCGCCACCACGACGTGGATTCCCTCGGCCGCCAGCGACGCCGCGGTGGCCTGGTGTTCCCACGGGCGGGCGATTCCGTGCGCGTTCAGGGCGGCCACCACCTCGGGTGACGCCCACGACGGCCAGGGCGCCGGCCGGCCCTCGCGAGCCGGAACGTGCTCGACATGGGTGATCGGGGATTCTGACGTCCGCGCCTGGAACCGGTGGAGCAACTCGGCGGGGCTGTAGGCGGTCGACGTCACATCCAGCACTGTGACACCGGAATGACGCGAACCTCAAACGGGTACGACGGTGGAGCCGGACGGCAGCCCGATACCGGGCGATGGTTAGATTCGCTGGGGAGATCGACCGTCGGATCAACAGGCCCCGCAGGGAGGAGGAGCGATGGAGCTGTCCCTTGCGACCCGGACGGTGGAGGAGCACACAGTGCTCGAGGTCGGTGGCGAAGTCGACGTCTACACGGCTCCGAGGTTGCGTGAGCGTCTCGTCGAGCTGGTCGATTCCGGGGTGCGCGACGTCGTCGTCGACCTCGGCGGTGTCGAGTTTCTCGACTCCACGGGCCTGGGTGTGCTGGTCGGCGCGATGAAGCGGCTGCGGGTGGCGAACGGGAGTTTCAGCCTCGTCTGCTCCAAGGAAGCCCTCCTCAAGATTTTCCGGATCACGGCGCTCGACCAGGTGTTCCCGATCTTTCCCACGATCGAGGCGGCGACCCGAGGCAGCGACGACAGCGCGAATTCGTGATGGCGACGGTTCGGCTGTCCTTCTCACCCGCCCCCGTGCATGTGCGTACGGCGCGGCTGGTCGGCGTCGCCGTGGCCCGGCGGGCCGGCGTCGCCGAGGAATTGCTGGACGAGGTCCGGCTGGCGATCGGTGAGGCCTGCACCCGGGCGGTCGCCCTGCACAACCAGTACGGGCTGGCCGACCTGGTGACCGTTGAAATGTCTGATTCGGAGGCCTACTCGGTCCGGGTCATCGACCACGCCCCGATCGAGGCGAGCGTCGGCCTGACCAAGTTGCCGCCGGACGAGTTGGCCGACGAGTCGCTGACCGACGAGGCGCTCACCACCGGCGTCGGGTTCGCGCTGCTCGCCGGTTTCGTCGATGACCTGCAGGTACGCCCGGTCGAGGACGGCCCGGGAACCGAGGTCCGGATGGTGTGGCCGGTTCAGCGTCGCTGAGCCGACTCCAGCAAATTGGACAAATCCGCGACGATATCAACCTGCATCCATGCCCACTCCACCGCCTGCTAACACAGCGGCAAACATCACCACGACACGGCTGAACTCAGGTGTGACCATCACCACCATCGGCCGATACAGTACGCGAGTTATCAGCTACTGCTCCTGGTCCCGCGGCCGCGGGACCCAGTTGTCGTCTCCCCTTGGACGGGGATGCGCCCGCCGGTGCCGTCCGCCGGAAGCGGGCGCGGTCGGTGTACAGGAGGACATTGATGTCCGGGACCTCATTAAGTGGTTCTAACGTCACGTTTGTCATCGTCGCCATGGTCTTCGCGCTGATCGCGCTGGGCTTCGCGGCGATGTTCGTCCAGTCGGTTCTCAAAGCCGGCCGGGGCACCAAGAACATGCAGGAGATCGCCGGAGCCGTCCAAGAAGGCGCGTCGGCATACCTGTTCCGCCAGTTCAAGACCCTCTCCATCTTCGTGGTGATCGCGGTCGTCCTGCTCTTCCTCCTGCCGGTGCACGACACCGACAACGAGGTCTGGGTCAAGATCGGACGCTCGCTGTTCTTCGTCGTCGGCGCGGTGTTCAGTTCGTTCATCGGCGGTGCGGGCATGGCGCTCGCCACCCGGGCCAACCTGAGGGTGGCCGCGGCGGCGAGCGAGAACGGCGGTCGCGAGACCGCCATGGGCATCGCCTTCCGCACCGGTGGTGTGGTCGGCTTCCTCACCGTTGGTCTGGGCCTGTTCGGCGGCGCGCTGGTCGTGCTGATCTTCCGCAGCGACGCCCCGACCGTGCTCGAGGGCTTCGGCTTCGGCGCCGCGCTGCTCGCCATGTTCATGCGGGTCGGCGGCGGCATCTTCACCAAGGCCGCGGATGTCGGCGCCGACCTGGTCGGCAAGGTCGAGCAGGGCATCCCCGAGGACGACCCGCGCAACGCCGCCACCATCGCCGACAACGTGGGCGACAACGTCGGTGACTGCGCCGGCATGGCGGCCGACCTGTTCGAGTCGTACGCGGTCACCCTGGTGGCGGCCCTGATCCTGGGTCAGGTCGCGTTCGGCCAGGACGGCCTGGTCTTCCCGCTGATCGTGTCGACGGTCGGCGTCGTGATCGCCATTCTCGGTGTGTTCATCACCCGGCTGCGGCCGAGCGACCGCAACGGTCTGACCGCGATCAACCGGGCGTTCTACATCTCCGCCGTCATCTCCGCAGTCATCGTCGCCGTGGTCAGCTTCGTCTACCTGCCGTCCACGTTCGCCGGTTTCAACGACGAAGGCATCGCCCCGGACGTCCTTGCCAGCGGCCGTGACCCACGCTGGATCGCGATCGGCGCGGTCGTCATCGGCATCGTGCTGGCCGCCGCCATCCAGGCGCTGACCGGCTACTTCACCGAGACCAACCGCCGTCCGGTGCAGGACATCGGCAAGTCGTCGCAGACCGGCGCGGCCACCGTCGTGCTGGCCGGCATCAGCGTCGGCCTGGAGTCCGCTGTCTACTCGGCCCTGCTGCTGGGCGCCGGGGTCTTCGGCGCATTCCTGCTGGGCGGCTCGTCGCTCACCCTGTCGCTGTTCGCCGTCGCGCTCGCCGGCACCGGCCTGCTGACCACGGTCGGCGTCATCGTGGCCATGGACACCTTCGGCCCGATCTCGGACAACGCGCAGGGCATCGCCGAGATGTCCGGTGACGTCGACGAGAAGGGCGCGCAGATCCTCACCGAGCTCGACGCGGTTGGCAACACCACCAAGGCGATCACCAAGGGCATCGCGATCGCGACGGCCGTGCTGGCCGCGACCGCGCTGTTCGGCTCGTACACCAACAGCCTGGCCACCTCGCTGGCCGACGCCGGCATCACGCCGGATGCGGTCGGCGCCGAGATCCTCGGTCTGCTGAACATCTCGAACCCGCGCAACCTGGTCGGTCTGCTGATCGGCTCGGCCGTGGTGTTCCTCTTCTCCGGCCTGGCCATCAACGCCGTGTCCCGCTCGGCGGGCGCGGTCGTCATGGAGGTCCGCCGCCAGTTCCGCGAGTTCCCCGGCATCATGGACCGCACCCAGCGGCCCGAGTACGGCCGCGTCGTCGACATCTGCACCCGGGACGCGCAGCGCGAGCTGCTCACCCCCGGTCTGCTGGCGATCCTGGCCCCGATCGCGGTCGGCTTCGGCCTGGGCGCCGGCGCGCTGGCGTCCTACCTGGCCGGTGCGATCGGCACCGGCACGCTGATGGCGGTCTTCCTGTCCAACTCCGGTGGAGCCTGGGACAACGCCAAGAAGCTGGTCGAGGACGGCAACTACGGCGGCAAGGGCTCCGACGCGCACGAGGCCACGATCATCGGTGACACCGTCGGTGACCCGTTCAAGGACACCGCCGGCCCGGCCATCAACCCGCTGCTCAAGGTGATGAACCTGGTCTCGCTGCTGATCGCCCCGGCCGTGGTGGCCTGGAGCATCGGCAACGACCAGAACGACCCGCTGCGGATCACGATCGCGGTCGTGGCGGCGGCGATCGTGGCCGGCGCCGTCGTGTGGAGCAAGCGCAAGCCGATCTCCATGGGTGACGACACCACGTCGAGCAACTCGACGCCGACCACGAAGATCACCGCCTGACAACACGCAGTTCCCCGCGGGGCACCCGGCTATCGCCGGGTGCCCCGCGCCATTGAGGAGCGGGCGCCCGCACCATAGATGAGGTTGTCGGACCTTGCCCGTACGCTGCTTCCCATGCGCCCGGCCCGACCCCTCGCACTACTGGCCCTTCTAGCGCTCGCGGCATCGCTCGCCGGGTGCTCCGGCAGTCCCGGCGCTCGAGCCTGGGCCGCCTCGGTCTGCACCACCCTCGAGCCGTGGCGCACCGAGATCGGCTCCCTCACCTCGCGCACCCAGCAGCAGATGGACACCGCGACCACCCCCGGCCAGGCCAAGGAAAACCTGATGCGGCTCTTCGGCGGCGCGGCCGACGCGAGCGAGCGCGCCCGGGCCGGGGTGGCCAAGGCGGGCGTGCCCGACGTCGACGACGGCGCCCGCATCGCCGAAGGCTTCACCGGATCGCTGGCTGCCACGCGCGACGCCTACGCCCGGGCCCAGAGTGGCATCAAGGGGCTGGCGACCGCTCCCGCCGAGACCTTCTATCAGCAGGTCAGCAAGGTGGTCGAGCAGATGCAGACTGATTACCAGGCGAGCAGTCTGGACACCAGCAACCTCAACTCGGTCGAGCTCAAGGACGCCTTCGACGAAGTGCCCGAGTGCCGGTGAGATGACCGAGACGGGGTGGCCCCTGATCCCGCGCGAGGTGCTGCCCGCGCCGGTTCCGGCTGCCAAGCGCCCCGCTCACCCGCGGCCGTCCCCGTTGCACGACGCCGGCCGTCAGCTGCCCATCTTCGGCGCGGGCACCACCGAACCCACGCCGGCCGACCTGGCGGGTCTGCTGGCCGGTCCGGGGCAGCTCGGGCGCATGGGCGGCACCGCCCGGGTCTCGGTCGTCGTCGAGGGGGCCTGGCGGGTCCACGTCCTGGTCGCCGAGCTGGTCGTCCGCGGCTTGGTCGTCAATTGGCGCCCGGTCACCGCCGACGACCCGGCCGCGGAAAACGTGCCGGTGGTCGAAGAAGACGACGACTCGGCAGCCGAGAACGAGCCGGCTGTCGGTGACGAGTCGTCCGCCGACGCGGAGCCGGTGGTCGAGGCGGACGCGGTCGCCGATGAGATGGCAGGTGATCGGTCCGAAACGGCGAAAATGACCGATTCTGCGGCGGAAAGGCCCGAACCAGTGCCGGTTGCCCCTCAGTTCGAGGTCCTCACCGCGTACTCCCGGAGGTTGAACGGTTTGGCCCAGGCCTGGCCTCGGGCCGCCGCGCAACTCTTCCTCAGCGGCCCTCGCCTGCGCCTCTGGGTGGCCGCGGCCGGCGGGCCGGTCCCCAACGGCTACGCGCTTGGCCTGGACCCGGCCAAGGACGCCGCGGAGATCGACGCGGCGCTGGTGCGGGCCGGTCTGGCCGGACGGCTGTCAGATGACCGGCGACAATATTTGATTATGGGTAAGCGTCGGGTCGCCAGACTCTCTGAGCTGGTCGGGGAGCGGCCCGAAGCGGCGCCCGCGGAGCTGTGGCCCGGCGGCGCGGGTGCGTGATCTTCCTGGATTGTGTGCGACACGACAGCATGTTCCCGGTGTACGGTGTCGCCGTCGGAGGCATACGGTGGCCGGACCGTTACCATCCGGCTCCGGGGGTAGCCGGGGAATGTGTGCTCGTCCGGCGCGTTACGTTGAAAGTCTGCGCTCCGCCGGCCGCGTTGTTCAACGGCGGAGAACAGAAGGAAGCCGAAGTCGAAGTTTGGGAGTGCCGTGCCGAGTGACGCCAGGACGACCCGTCTGGTCATCGTCGAATCCCCGTCGAAGGCCAAGACGATCGCCGGTTATCTGGGCCCCGACTATCTGGTCGAGGCCTCCATCGGCCATGTCCGTGATCTGCCCAAGAATGCCGACGAGGTGCCCGAGCAGTACAAGGGCGAGTCGTGGGCCCGGCTGGGCGTCGACGTCGACAACGGCTTCCACCCGCTCTATGTGATCTCGGCCGACCGCAAGCAGCAGATCGCCAAGCTCAAGAAGCTGGCGAAAGAGGTCGACGAGATCTTCCTCGCGACGGATGAGGACCGCGAGGGCGAGGCCATCGCCTGGCACCTGCTCGAGACGATCAAGCCCAAGGTCCCCGTGCACCGCATGGTCTTCCACGAGATCACGCGGCCCGCCATCCAGGCCGCCGTGGCCAACCCGCGCCAGATCGACCAGAACCTGGTCGACGCGCAGGAGGCCCGCCGCATCCTCGACCGCCTCTACGGCTACGAGGTCAGCCCGGTGCTCTGGAAGAAGGTCATGCCGAAGCTGTCGGCGGGCCGGGTCCAGTCCGTGGCGACCCGCATCGTCGTCGAGCGTGAGCGCCAGCGCATGGCGTTCCGCACGGCCGAATACTGGGACATCAACGCCCTGCTGGCCGTCCAGGGCCAGGTCGAGGGCCCGCGCCAGTTCGGCGCCACGCTGATCGCGCTCAACGGCGACCGCATCGCCACCGGCAAGGATTTCGAGCCCACGACCGGCCGTCTCAAGCCCGGCGCGGCGGTGGTGCAGCTCGACGAGGGCGGCGCCCGGGGCCTCGCGGCCCGGCTCGAGGGGCAGAACTTCACGGTCACCCGCGTCGAGGAGAAGCCGTACCGCCGCCGGCCGTACGCCCCCTTCATCACCTCGACGCTGCAGCAGGAAGCCGCTCGCAAGCTGCGCATGTCGTCGGCCCAGGCGATGCGTACGGCCCAGCGCCTGTACGAAGAGGGCTACATCACCTATATGCGTACCGACTCGGTCAACCTGTCGGAGACGGCCATCGCGGCCGCCCGCCGGCAGATCGCCGAGCTCTACGGCGAGCGCAGCGTGCCGCCGGAGCCGCGCCGCTACACCGGCAAGGTCAAGAACGCGCAGGAGGCGCACGAGGCGATCCGGCCCGCCGGTGACACCTTCCGCACCCCCGCCGAGCTGGCCGGGGAACTCAGCGGCGACGCGTTCCGGCTGTACGAGCTGATCTGGCGCCGCACGGTCGCGTCGCAGATGACCGACGCGGTCGGCAACTCGATCTCCGTGCGCATCCGGGCCGTCTCCACCGCGCAGGAAGAGGCGGACTTCGGCGCCACCGGTAAGACGATCACCGAGCCCGGCTTCCTGAAGGCCTACGTCGAGTCGTCCGACGACGAGAACGCCGAGGCCGAGGACGCCGAGCGTCGCCTGCCCAACCTCGTCAAGGACCAGCCGCTCGACGCCGACGAGTTGAACGCCGCGGGCCACCACACCAGCCCGCCGGCCCGCTACACCGAGGCCTCGCTGGTCAAGGCCATGGAAGAGCTCGGCATCGGGCGTCCCTCGACCTACTCGTCGATCATGCAGACGATCCAGGACAGGGGTTACGTCGAGAAGCGCGGCCAGGCGCTGATCCCGACGTTCATCGCGTTCGCGGTGGTCAACCTGATGGAGAAGCACTACCCGCGTCTGGTCGACTACGGCTTCACCGCCGCCATGGAGAACGACCTCGACAGCATCGCCGGGGGCGTCCACGCGTCGCTCGACTTCCTCACCGCGTTCTATTTCGGCAGCCAGAAGGCCGGCGAGGACGACGAGATCGCCCGGGCCGGCGGCCTGCGCAAGATGGTCACCGAGAACCTGGGTGACATCGACGCCCGCCTGATCAACTCGATTCCCCTCTTCGACGACGACGAGGGCCGGCACATCGTCGTGCGGGTCGGCCGCTACGGGCCCTACCTGCAGCGTCAGGTTCCCGGCGTGTCCGAGGAGCAGACCAACGATCCCAGCAACCGGGTCTCGATCCCCGAGGGGGTCGCGCCCGACGAGCTGACTCCGGAGAAGGTCGAGGAGCTCTTCCTCGGCGGCAGCGGCGAGCGCAGCCTCGGCGAGGACCCGCAGACCGGTGTCGACGTCGTGCTCAAGTCCGGCCGGTTCGGGCCGTACGTCGAGAGCGGCGAACGGCGCGGCTCGCTCTTCCGTTCGCAGTCGCCCAACACGCTCACCCTCGAGCAGGCGATCCAGCTGCTCTCGCTGCCCCGGGTCGTCGGCAAGGACCCCGAGGGCAACGAGATCATCGCCAAGAACGGTCGTTACGGCCCCTACGTGCAGCGCGGCACCGATTCGCGCTCGCTGGCCAGCGAGGATCAGCTGTTCACCGTCACCCTCGACGAGGCCCTGGCCCTGCTGGCCGAGCCGAAGACCCGGGGGCGGGGTGCGGCCAAGCCGCCGCTGCGCGAGATGGGCGCCGACCCGGCGACCGAGAAGCCGCTGGTCATCAAGGACGGCCGGTTCGGCCCCTACGTGACCGACGGCGAATACAACGCCTCGCTGCGCGGCGACCAGACGCCCGAGAACCTGACGATCGAGCAGGCTTCGGAGATGCTGGCCGAGAAGCGGGCCAAGGGACCAGCCCCGAAGAAGCGGGCTGCCAAGAAGGCTCCGGCCAAGGCAGCAGACGCCGCGGCGAAGAAGACGCCCGCCAAGAAGGCCGCGACCAAGAAGGCCACCCCGGCCAAGAAGGCGACTCCCGTCAAGAAGGCCACGGCGAAGAAGGCGGCGCCGGCCAAGAAGGCAGTGCCGGCCAAGGCCACGGCCTCCGCCGAATAGCTCAGGCGCCGAGCACCCGGTCCAGGTAGTCGTTGGTGAAGACCCGGGCCGGGTCGAGGCGGTCGCGCACGGCCACGAAGTCGTCGAACCTCGGGTAGACCGGGCGCAGATCCTCCGCCGTACGGTAATGAAGTTTGCCCCAGTGCGGCCGCCCGCCGAGGGGCCGGCAGAGGGCTTCGAAGGCGCGGTAGTACGGCTCGTAGGGCGCCCCGGTGAACTGGTGCACCGCCACGTAGGCCGACTCACGCCCGTACCCGTGACTCAGCCAGACGTCGTCGGGGCCGGTGAACCGCACCTCGACCGGGAACTGCACCTTGAACGGCAGCCCGCCGATGATCTTCGGCAGCGCGCCCAGCACCTCGGGCAGGGCAGCGCGCGGGATCTCGTACTCCATCTCGGTGAAGTGCACCCGGCGTGGCGTGCAGAAGACACGGTCGGAACGCTCGGTGTACGTCCGGGCCGTGAGCGCCCGGGCGGCGATCGACTGGACGGCCGGCACGATGGCCGGAACCCGGCGACCGAGGCGGCAGACGCCCTGCCAGAGGGAGTTGGCGAGGAACTCGTCGTCCAGCCAGTGCCGGAAAGGCGACAACCGGCGGTCGTTCCCGGTCACCTTGTTGTTGCGCTTGAGCTGGGCGCGGTCCGTGTACGGATACCAGTAGAACTCGACGAACTCGTTGGCCGGGATCCAGTCGTCGAGACCGGCCAGCACGTCCGGCAGCGCCATCGGCCGTTCGTCGGCGAGCAAGGTGAACGCGGGCACACACCGCAGGGTCACCTCGACGAGGATGCCGAGCGCGCCGATGCCGAGCTGGGTGGCAGGGAAGATGTCGTCACCCTTACTGAAGGTGAGCACCTCGCCGTGGCCGGTCACGATTTTCACGCCCTCGACGCAGGCGGCCAGTGTCGTGTGGGCGATGCCGGTGCCGTGTGTGCCGGTCGAGATGGCCCCGGCGACCGTCTGCGCGTCGATGTCACCGAGGTTCGGCATCGCCAGACCGTGCCGGGCGACCGTCTCGTTGAGCTTCCACAACGGCATGCCCGCCTGCACCGTGACCAGCGGACCGTCGACCGCGATGAGGTCGGTCATCCGATCGAGCAGCAGCCGTTGGTCGTCGGCGACGGCGATCGCGGTGAACGAGTGGCCGCTGCCCACGACCTTCACCCGGCGTCCGGTTTCCGACGCCTCCTTGACGTGGACGGCCACCTCGTCAACAGTGCCAGGGGTCAAAACGTCTACGGCGAGTGACTGCTGGTTGCCGCCCCAATTGACCCAGCGGCGGCCGTTACGAGGGATCGTCATTTAGGCCCTTGTCCTCCGTACGAGCGGACGAGTACCCGGCGCGTCCCGTCGATGCGTCTCGCTCGTTGATCCGAGTAACGTTCCGATTATCACTGCTGAGAGGGAGTGGCGACGCGTGTCGACACCAACCGTCACCACCGGGCCGCTGCGGCGGGTCCCGGTGCAGGGCAGAAGCGTTGCCCGGGTCCAGCGCATGCTCGACGCCTGCGCCGAGCTTGTCGACGAGGTCGGCTATGAGGGGCTGACCACGACGCTTCTCGCCGAGCGGGCCGAGGTCGCCATCGGCTCGGTCTACCAGTTCTTCCCCGACAAGAGGGCGATCGTCCAGGCGCTGGCGATGCGCAACATGGATGCCTACCTGCAGGGCCTGTCCGACCGCTTCGGCCGGGAGACCTTCACGCACTGGTGGGACGGCGTCGACGCGGCGATCGACATCTTCATCCAGATGCACCGCACGGTGCCCGGCTTCCGCACGCTGCACTTCGGCGACGTGGTCGACGTTCACCTGCTCGACGTCGAACGCGACAACAACGCGGTGATCGCCGAGCGCCTGGCCGAGTTGCTGGTCGACCAGTTCCAGCTGATGGACCGGGCCCGGCTGCGGTTCTCGCTCGAGATCTCGGTCGAGGCGGCGGACGCGCTGATCAAGCTGGCGTTCCGGCGCGACCAGCACGGCGACGAGGCTGTCCTCACCGAGGCCAAGGCTTTGATCAGGGAATACCTGCACCGCCACGTCACGGCCTGAGTCACCCCAGGAAGGCATGTCCCTCCCCCCGGTACGTCGGGGCCGGTGCTGCTGAGCTCCCGTCGATCAGCTGTAGCTCGTTGACGTGCTCGCACAGCTCGCCGGCCTTGGCGTGACGGAACCAGACCCGGTCGCCCGGGCGCAGCGTGTCGGCCACCGCGCCGACCAGCGGCGTCTGCACCTCGCCGGGGCCCTCGTCCGGCTTGAACTTCAGGCCGGCGGGCAGGTACGGGGTCGGCTGCCGGGAGGTCTCGGCGGGCCCGGAGGCGATCCATCCGCCGCCGAGCACGGTGGCGATCCGCGGCGCCGGGCGGCGCACGACGCTGAGCGCGAAGAAGGCGGCCGGTGTCGGGCGCCAGGCCGAGTACGCGTCGAACAGGGTCGGGCCGTACAGGCCGGAGCCGGCGGTGACCTCGGTGACCACCGGGTCCGATCCGCTGGCGGCCACGCTGCCGGTGCCGCCGGCGTTGACGAACTCGAGGTCGGCGTGCTCGCGGACGGCGGCCACGGCCTCGCCGCGACGGCGGAGGATCTCGGGGAACGAGTGGGACTGCATGAGGCGGATCGCCCGGCCGCGCAACGCCTGGCCGGGGGGCAGATCGCCCAGTCCGGCGATCTGAGCCTCGTACGACATCATGCCGACCAGTGTGAAGCCGGGCCGGACGACCAGCCGCCGGGCCAAGGCCGAGGCCTGCCCGGCGGAGTGCACGGGGGAGCGGCGTACGCCGAGGTGCAGGGGACCGGCGGGGCGCCAGGACGAGTCGAGATCCAGACAGAGCCGGACGGCCGGGCGGTCACCCGGAGGGGTCACCTGATCGACCAGATCGAGGTGCGACGGGTGATCCACCATGATCGTGATGGCCGCCGCGAGCTTGGGGTCGGTGGTCAGCTCGCGCAGCGCGGTGCGATCAACCGAGGGGTACGCCACCAGCACGTCATCGGTCAGGCCGGTGCGCACGAGCCAGATCGCCTCGGGCAGCGTGTACGCCATGACGCCGTGCCAGCCCGGCCGGGCCAGCACACGTTCCAGCAGCGTGCGGCAGCGCACGGACTTGCTGGCGACCCGCAGCGGCTTGCCCTGCGACCGCGCCACCAACTGGTCGGCGTTGTCGTCGAAGGCCGCCAGGTCGACGGCCGCGACCGGCGTCTCGAGATGGGCGGTGGCCCGGTCGAGCCGCTCCTTCAGAGCCGTGCGGTCTTCGATCACGTCAGCACGGTATCGCCGTTACCGGCAATGCGAAACCTCTTCACTTCTTCGATACCCGAACGTGGGTCACCGGGCCATGTGTGGTGGCCCGATAGAGTGCACCTGCAAACACGGGAGGTAGAGGGCCATCGACAGCGAGAAGCGGGACTCCGGACCGGTTGACCTGTCGGGCGCGGCGGCGCTGCGATCGGTGCTGCGCATCCGGCCCTTCCGTCGCCTCTGGCTCGTGCTCGGCCTGGCCTCCTTCGGCGACTGGATCGGCCTGCTGGCCACCGGCATCTTCGCCGCGGCCCAGTTCGAGAGCAGTGCCGGCCAGGGCGCCGCGTTCGGTGGCACGATCGCCGTCCGCCTGCTGCCCGCCCTGCTGCTCGGCCCGATCGCCGGTGTCTTCGCCGACCGCTTCGACCGGCGCTACACCATGGTCATCACCGACCTCCTGCGGTTCGTCTTCTACGGTTCGATCCCGCTCGTCCCGCTGTTCGGCGGCTCGCCGGGTGTCACCGTGGCCTGGGCGACCATCGCCACGTTCATCGGCGAGACGATCACGCTGATCTGGATCCCGGCCAAGGAAGCCGCGGTGCCCAACCTCATCCCCAAGTCGCGGATCGAGGTCTCCAACCAGCTCACGCTCGTCACCACGTACGGCATCACGCCGATCCTGGCCGCCCTGGCGCTCTCCGCCCTCACCGCGGGCATCCAGCAGTCCGGCGCCGCCCTGCCCGACTGGGCCCAGCCGGTGCAGATCGCGCTCTACCTGAACGCGATCTCCCGCCTCGCCACCGCGATCACGGTCTTCTTCGGCATCAAAGAGATCGGTGGCAAGAGCGAGCAGCGGCAGCAGGCGGCCCAGCAACAGAGCATGACCCGCCAGTTCCTCGACGGCTGGAAGTACATCGGCACCACCCCGCTGGTGCGGGGCCTGGTGCTGGGCATCTTCGGCGCGTTCGCGGCCGGCGGTGTGGTGATCGGCGCCGCCAAGACCTTCGCCACCTCGCTGGGCGCCGGTGAAGCGGCGTTCTACCTGCTCTTCGGCACCATCTTCATGGGCCTGGCGGTCGGCATCGGCCTGGGCCCGATGATCATCCGTGAGCTGTCCCGCCGGCGCTGGTTCGGCATGAGCATCGTGCTGGCCAGCGGCTCGGTGATGTTCCTGGGTCTCGCCTTCCACCTGTCGATGGCCCTGGTCGGGGCGCTGCTGGTCGGTGCGGGCGCCGGCATGGCGTTCCTGGCCGGCACGACGCTGCTGTACGGCGAGGTCGACGACGCCGTACGCGGCCGGGTCTTCGCCGTCGTGCAGATCGGCGTCCGGATGGTGCTGCTGCTCGCCATCACCCTGTCCGGCTTCCTGGTCGGCCTGGGCAGCTCGCGCCGCGTCGACCTGGGCGCGGTCAGCTTCGACCTCTCCTTCACCCGCGTGCTGCTGCTGGTCGCGGGCGCGCTCGGCGTCTTCGTCGGCATCAGCTCGTTCCGCCAGATGGACGACAAGCGCGGCGTGCCCGTGCTGGCCGACCTGTGGGGCTCGGTCCGCGGGCGGCCGCTGTCACCGGCCGAGCAGTTCGTGCGCAGCGGCATCTTCATCGTCTTCGAGGGCGGCGAGGGCGCCGGCAAGTCGACCCAGGTCACCCGCCTCGCCGCTGCCCTGGAGGCGGACGGACGCGACGTCGTGGTGACCCGCGAGCCGGGCGCGACGGACATCGGCGCCCGCATCCGCCAGCTGGTGCTCGACAAAGGCGAAACGCCCTCCGCCCGTGCCGAGGCGCTGCTGTACGCGGCCGACCGGGCCCACCACGTGGCCACGGTCGTGCGCCCGGCCCTGGCCCGCGGCGCGGTAGTGATCAGCGACAGGTACGTCGACTCGTCCCTGGCCTACCAGGGCGCGGGCCGCACCCTGCCGGTCACCGAGATCTCCTGGCTGTCCTCCTGGGCGACCGGCGGCCTGAAACCCGACCTGGTCGTGCTGCTCGACGTCGACCCCGGCGTCGGCCTGAACCGCGTCGACTCCCGAGGTGCGGGCGCCGACCGCCTCGAGAGCGAGTCCCGCGCGTTCCACGAGCGTGTGCGCTACGCCTTCCTCGACCTCGCCGCGGCCGACCCGAAGCGTTATTTGGTGCTCGACGCGGCCCGCCCGCTCGACGAGATCACCACCGCCGTGAGCGACCGCCTGACGGGCCTGCTGGGCGCGGCCGAATCGGCCCGCCCGGCCCCCGCCTCGACCGACCTGCCGCCCGGCCCCGACTTCGACGCCCCCGACCTGGCCGCCACCCCCGACCGCCGCGTAGGGCCCGACGACCGCCGAGCCACCCACGCCGGCGTCTCCGACCAGCCCGCAGCCGACTCGTCCGACCCGACCGCCGACCTCGGCAGCCCCACACAGCCGATCGCGACTCAACCGCGTCCAGATGACGCCGAAGCCACGCAGCCGGTCGCGATTCAACCAGCTCCCGACAGCGCTGACGCCACGCAGCCGGTTGCGGTTCGGCCGGGTGCGGATGGTGCTGATGTCACGCAGCCGGTTGTGGTTCGGCCGATTGCGGATGGTGCCGAGGCCACCTCGCCGGTTGCGGCTCAGTCAGTTCCCAATGGTGCCGACGCCACCCATGAGCGCCCGGGCTTTTCGACCTCTGAGGACCGGCCCGTCAGCCGGGCCAACGGGCGCAACGAGGAGCCCGTGCTCGACGAGATGGCGGAGCTGCTTGGCGTCAACGACGACGAGACCCCGGACGGCCCCGGTCGCTTCAGCCGCCGCTGATCATCGGGGGCTGCGCGCCAGCGAGGTGCGCGTGACAGGTTTGCGCCCAGCGCTCGTCTGTGCCGTTGACGGCCGAGTCGCGGCTGCCGCAACCAATGGGGAGCGGCTGAACTCAGCCGCCGCTGATCATCGGGGCTGCGCGCCAGCCAGATGCGTCTGACAAGGTTGCCGCAAGCACTCGTCTGTGCCGCAGGCGGCCCGTGACGGCTGAGTCGCCGCTGCGCCAGTCAATGGGGAGCAGCTGAACTCAGCCGGCTGGTTTCGGCGCGGCGCGCCGTGGGCTGTCCTCGAATGGCGAACCCGTGGCCGTATCAGGCAAACTCAGCCGCTGGCCGCTGGCCGCTGGCCGCTGGCCGCTGGCCGCTGGGCGGCACTCGCCGCCGTTGGCACGGTCAGCCGCGCCAGAGGGTCAGCATCATGGATTCGACGGCGATCTCGGGTTTGACGTTCTCGTCGATGGCTTGGCGGCAGGCGAGTACCGCCTCCAGCCGGCGCAGCGCGCTCTCGGGTGACCACTTGCCGGCCGCGGCCTCGGACTGTGTCGCCACGTCGGTGTGCACGACGCCGACGGGCGCACGCATGTTGGTAACCAGGACGTCGCGGTAGAAGCCGGCCAGGTCGACCAGTGCGCGGTCGAGAGCGTCCCGCTTCGAGCGGGTGGCCCGGGACTTCTGGCGGCGTTCGAGATCCTTCAACTGGCCGGCGGCGCCACGCATCGCGCCCGCCGCCCCCCGGCCGGTACCCCCGGCCCCCAGCGCCTGCTCGAGGGACGCGCGCTCGGACGCGTCCGTCTCGACCAGCTGCTCGGCTGCCTCGGCCTCGGCCGCCTTGATCAGCGCGCTCGCCGCCTCGAAGCACGCGCCCACCCCGGTCAACCGCCGCGGCACCGACAGCACGGCGTCGCGCCGCCCACGGGCCTCGGAGTCGTTGGCCAGCCGCTTGGCCCGCCCGACATGCCCCTGCGACGCGGCAGCGGCCCACGACGCCACCTCGGGGGCGACACCGTCGCGCCGCACCAGGACCTCGGCCACCGCCTCGGCCGGCGGCTGCCGCAACGCCATCACCCGACAGCGGGACCGGATCGTCACCGAGATGTCGTCGGGGTGGGTCGACGGCGTGCAGAGCAGGAAGACCGTGCGCGGCGGCGGCTCTTCGATCGCCTTGAGCAGCGCGTTGCCCGCCTGCTCGGTGAGCCGGTCGGCATCCTCGATCACGACGATCTGCCACCGGCCGCCCGACGGTGCGCTCGCCGCCCGGAGCACCAGGGCACGCATCTCGCTGACGCCGATCGACAACCCTTCAGGCACGACAAAACGGACGTCGGCGTGGGTTTTTCCCAGCGTGGTGTGACAGCCGTGGCACTCGCCGCAACCGGCGCCGCCACGCTCGCACTCGAGCGCGGCCGCGAAGGCGCGGGCGGCCACCGACCGGCCGCTCCCGGGCGGGCCCGTGAAGATCCAGGCATGGGTCATCGCGCCGGCGGCCACCTGCTCGCCGGCCACGACCCGGGCCGCCGCCGCCGCGGCCTGCCGCAGCGTGGCGACCGTCTCGGCCTGGCCCACCAGATCAGCGAAGACGTCACTCACGGCACTGATGGTATTGCGCGCCCCCGACAGAATGCTTGCGCCTGTGGATAGTGAGCTCCAGTTATCCACAGTGGAAAACAGCCCGTAGCCAAGGCATCACTCTTCCGGGTACGGTCTGATCCGGTCCGCGATGGCGCGCTGACACACGGTGAGGAGCCTCGGCATGGCACGTGAGATCGACGAGGCGTGGATCAGTGAGGCCATCGATAGGCATCGACGCGTTGAACAGCTGCGCGGCGACTACGACCGGGCCGTCGAGTCCCACCAGGTCTCGGTTCACTCACCCGACAACTCCATCGAGGTCACCGTGACCGCATCCGGCCGCATCACCGACATCCAGATTCACGGCGGTCTGAGCCATCGCCATCCGGGCGAGTTCAGCCGGGAATTGCAGGCCGCCGTCAGCAATGCCACCGACGCGGCCCGCTGGGCCCGCGAAAAACTGCACAACGAGATCTTCGACCAGTTCCGCGCCTTGGGCGAGGCCTGAGATGGACGACGTAGCCGACCGCCTCGACCAGGCCTCCGACGCCCTGACCGCGCTGTCGCGCGATGTCCCAACCCTCGCCGTGGCCCCCGGCGCGTTCGCGGCACCGGGTGCGTCCGCGGCGCCTGGACCGAGTGCGTTTGCGGCGCCTGTACCGGGTGCGTTCGTGGTACCGGGGCTGCCTGCGCGGATTGGGCTGGCCCTTCACGATCATTGGGAAGCGGTGCTGGGCGCGCGATCGCGCGAGGCTTCCGTCGCCGCTGCCCGGGTGGCAGAGATGGCTCGTTCGGTGCGGACCACCCGGCGGGAGTACGCCGAGACCGACGAAGCGGTCGAGCGCCGCTTCACGCGGGAGTTGTGATGGATCGGCTCGACCAGGTGCTCGATGCGGCCACGCCTCTGCTGCGTCGAGCCGAGCAGGTGCTCGACGCGGCCGGGGCGCCGGCTGGTCACCCGGTGTTGGACGACCTTCGGCGCGTACGCCTGATGCCCGCTGACGCGGCTCAGGCGGTGGCCGGTCTGCGCCCATCGGCCCTGGCTGACGCCGCCGCCGAACTGAGAGCTGGTGCCCGGGTGTGTGCCGAGGTCGCAACGTCACTGCCCCCGCCCGGCGCGTGGGAGGGCGAGGCCGCCGACGCCTACGACGACCGCCGCCGCCGCTACGCCGTCCATCTTTCCGGCACGGGCGAGAGTCTCGACGAGCGACTGGAAGCGACCGCCGACCTGGCCGCGGCCCTGCGGGAATGGATGACGCGTACCCGCGACAACCTGGCGTCCGCACTGGCCGACGTGCTGGGCTCGGCTGAGTCGATCACCCTGGGGGTGCGCGCTCACCACCCGCCATCGACGGCCGAGGCTCGGGCGGCCGCAGACGTGACCTCGCACGTCCTCCGCGTCGTGGCCACCGACTACGCCGAAGCCGAAGACCTCTTGCGCGGCTCCCAGGAGCTGGCCAACCCTGTCCCTCTGTAGGCGCGCTCAACGACAGATTCGCCTTCGACTGTGACCAGGGCTTTCGGGTGCCCACGTCAGGTTCTTCGCCGCGACGCGGACCGCCGCGACGCGGACCGCCGATACGTGGACCGGGGGCTCCGCAGGGCAGTGACGCGTATGGCGGCCGAGCGCGTGGTGGAGACCTCGCCGGTTGGCCGGCCTCTGGACCGTGGGCAGCGTTCGCATGGGCGCGAGCTCGCATTCACGGTCCGGCCCCGGGCCGCACAAGTCCCTTGCCCGCCGGGTGACCGTGTTGCGGCTTGGCGGTCGGCGGTGCCGTGTTGCGGCTTGGCGGCTGGCGGCGTAGCGCGGAGTTGTGTTGCGGCTCGGCGCTTGGCGGCTGGCGGCTGGCGGCGTACGCGCGGCGCTGCGTTGCGACTTGGCGCTCGTTGGCTGGTGGCATGGGTGCGGCGCCACATTCGGACAACCGGAAAGAACTCCGAATGCGACGCCGCGACCTCCTGCACCCCCCGCAGGTGTAGGCACCACTCAACGCTACGAATCGATGGTTGTCTCGGGATCGGGTCGGCTTCCGCCCGCTCGGAGGAGCAGGAGGGGACGACCGTTCGAGATGACTCGTCCATCAGGAGATCGACATATCTCCATCCGGGTGACCCGGTTCCGGTAACGGCACCGGGCGGCCCGGGAACGGGCCGCCCGATGAACGATGAACGATGAACGATGCGGGACGCGTCAGGAGTGGGTGCGGCGGCGACGTACGGTCAGCAGAATCGCCACCACGCCGGCCAGCAGCAGGCCTCCGCCGGCCAGGGCGACCCGGGTGACGTCCGAGCCGGTGACCGGAAGGCCGCCACCTGCACCCGACGACGTGATCTGCTGCGCCTCGGGGGAGACGGCCGCGGCCTCGAGCACGCCCAGCGACATGGTCAGCGAGACACCCGACTTGGCGCCGTACCCGTCCTGGCCGCGCGCCTTCGAGCTGGTCTTCCGGGTCAGCGAGACCTTGATGGCCGAGGCCCGGGCCGCGATGGCCTGTCCCTTGACGGCGTGGCGGACGTCGCCCAGGGCCACTCGCAGCCTGATCCCGTCGGTCGCGGCGGGCGCCGACTCGGTTGTGGGCGCGGGTACCGAAGGCAGCCCGGGCACGGCCGGCACAGGCAGCGGCTCGGCCCTGCCCAGGCGGCCCAGCTCGGTGAGGCTCGGCACCCGGGCCGACTCCATCTCGTGGTACTGCGGGTTCAGTGCGATGTCGACGTGTTCCCCGGCCGTCTTGAGTCGCCGGGTCTGGACGCCGTCACCCGAGATCTCGACGACCGCCGGGCGGTAGCTGACCTTGCCGCCGGAGCCGGCCGACATGGCGGCCTCGAGCACGGGAGCCTGCAGAACGCGGAGCTGGACCTGACCGCCTGCCAGTTCGATGCGCCCGGCAGTCACCGTCGACCGCGCGACCGTACGCGCCTCGTCGCCCCGGCGTTCCAGCGCTGTCGTTCCCCGGCTGGTCATCGCGCCGGGCACCCGCACCAGGTCGTTCAGCACGCTGAGGCTGGTCAGCGAGGCGTCGGCGCGGCCTGTCTCGCCGGCGGCCCGTCCGCACGCCATGGCGGCGTCCCACTGGGCGTGCGTGCCCAGCCCGCCCCGGCCAAGACGCAGCGGGCCGGCCTTCCCGGCGGGCGTCGAGCGCCGCGACGCCTTGGCGTTGGTCGGCGGCGCCTGCTGGAGCAGCGGCTTCACCATCGCGGCGTACTTCTTGCCGGCGGGGGCTCCGTTGAGCATCCGGGCGTAGGCGGCCAAAGCGATCTTGGACTCCGCGATCATTGCCGTACGGGCTTCGCCCAGCCCCACCTCGGCCAGCGAAGCCGACTTCACCCGCCCGTCGCCGCCACCCGGGTTCTGCGAGCGCTGATCCGACGAAGCGTCACTGCCACCCGGGGTCTGCGACGGCCGGTCCGACGCTTCGTCACTGCCACCTGGGTTCTGCGAGCGCCGGTCCGACGCCTCGTGACTGCCACCTGGGTTCTGCGAGCGCCGGTCCGACGCCTCGTCGCTGTCGGCAGGCTCCTCGGGCACGGGTTCGCCGCCACCGGCTCCACCCGAGTCGGTGCGCTTGCTCAGGCCGTCGGCCACCGCTCCGCCCCGCTCGGTGATCTCGCCGGCCGGGCGCTTCTTGGGCGTGGGAACCACATCGGCGTCACCCGTGGTCTTCGCGGCCGACTTCGGCAGCGTGCCGAGATAGCCCAGCACCCCCATGCCGGTCAGGCCGATGCCCTCGCTGATCGTGTCGCTGTCCTCAGGATTGGGGATGGTCGGGTCGTCGTCCCTGCTCAGGACCCGGTTGGCAGCGTCCCCGACGGTGCCCTTCTCGGTCTTGGGGGCGTTCTTGAACCGTGGCCGTTCCGGGGCGGCCGCCCGTACTTCGAGTTTGTCGATCCGGAGCATTTCGGCACCGGACTGGGCGGCGAAGTTCTCGGCCCGTTCGCAGGGTGCGGGCGCCGCGAGGGCCGGTTGCGGTGCGGTGAGTGCGCTCGCGAAACCGAGCGCGACGACACTGGCGGCCAGCGACCTGGCGGGCGTCATGGCAGGTTCCTCCCGATTGGGCCGCACTGATGCGGCGTCTACGGGTCTGCCCAACGAAGGTCGATCTGGGTGGTTGCGAAACATCTATGCGACAACCCCGCCGGGTAGCCCAAATCAGGCATTTGGTGCGGCCTTTCCGGCGTCGTATGGTGGTGGCCATGGGCATGCTGTGCGCGGTCAGCTTCAACCGGTACGGCCGCCTCTACTACCTCGACCCGGGCGAGTTCTCGCCCCAGGTCGGCGACCGTGTGCTCGTGCCCACGGACGACGGCCCCGAGGTGGCGGAGTGCGTCTGGGCGGCGCAATGGGTCAGCGACGACACGTCGGCCTTCCCCAAGGTCGCGGGCCTGGCAGGTGACGACGACCTGCTCCGCGACGAGCTGCTGCGCAAACGCAAGGCCGAGGCCAAGGTCGCCGCCAAAAAGCTGATCAAGGCCCATGAGCTGCCCATGAAGGTCGTGGCGGTCGATCACGTGCTCGACCAGACCGGCGCCGGCAGCGCCCGCACCACGATCTACTTCACCGCCCCGCACCGGGTCGATTTCCGTTCTCTCGTACGAGACCTGGGCGCCACCCTGCACTGCCGGGTCGAACTGCGCCAGCTCTCGGCCCGCGACTCGGCCCGCGTCCAGGGCGGCATCGGCTCCTGCGGCCGCGACCTGTGCTGCGCCACGTTCCTGACCGACTTCGAGCCGGTCACGATCCGCATGGCCAAAGACCAGGACCTCCCGCTCAACCCGCTGCGCATCTCGGGCGCCTGCGGCCGCCTGATGTGCTGCCTGAAATACGAGCACCCGCTGTACTCCGCCTTCCAGGCCTCCGCTCCCGCCGTCGGCAGCCGGGTGACCACCCCCGAGGGTGACGGCCGCGTGGTGGCCCACAGCGTCCCCAAGGACGCGGTGGTCGTCCGCATGGACGCCGACGGCTCCCGCTGCTCGTGCAGCCGAGCTTCGGTCTGCGGCCCCCGCCTGGCCCACGAGGAGCGCTACACCTGACTCAGCAACCCGGCGGCCTGGCGCCGGGCGTGCGGGCGATCTCTCGTGGGTGAGGCGGACGCTCAGCGGACCTTGATGGGCGCCTCGATGCGGTGGGGAACCAGCGGGTCGCGGGGGTGCAGCCAGGAAGCGTCGGGAGCGCCGCCGGGGTCGGGCGTCCACTTGCGACAGATCTTGTCGATGCCGATGGGATGGATCGTCAGGGTGCCGTCGGCGGCGATGTGCATGCGGAGGAAGCTCTTGGCGTCCTCGATGCCCTGGCCCGCGTACAGCTCGTTGAGGTTGACGTCGACTGTGGACGCGATCAGCAGGTAGAGCGCGGTCACCTGGGTGGCCACGAAGCCGATGACCGGGCCGTAGACGACCGCGGCCACCACCAGCGGGCCGGGCCACATCCAGTCGTGGAAGGGCAGCTGGAGCCACAACCACGTGCCGCCCGCGGCCAGGGCGATGTGGGCGAAGGCGTGCAGCAGGCCGGCTATCCAGTGGCGCGCGTGCTTGGGTTTGTCGGCCTTGGGCGGCTGGGCGAACGCCACCGATCCGGCCAGGATGAGCACCAGCATGGCGGCCAGCGGGATGCTGAACAGCCGCTGTACGATGCCCGCGTTGCCGGCCGCGGCGCCGGTCATCGCCAGCATGGTCAACACGTGGATGAGGCCGAGCATGGTGACGAAACCGGGGTTGCGCGTCGGCACCCGGCGGAACACGCCCCAGGCCATCCGCTTCGAGCCGGCCGCATCCGGATAGGACGACTGGAACGCGTACGGCTTGCTGATGCTGCGGTTGCGGGTGAGCGTGTCGGGCTGGGGCACGATCAGTTCCGGCGGAAGTTGCTGGGTGCCGAGCAGATAGGCGCCCCCGCCACCGCACGTGATCAGCTCACGGTCGGCGCTGCTGTAGCGGGCGTAGTGGTGCAGGTCGCCGGAGACGAGCACCCGCGTGGACGCCCCGGTCGGGTCGAGCGTCTTGCGGATGAAGTAGTCGATCGCGTCGTACTGCTCCGGATTGTCGACGGACTTGACCCACTTGGGCGACGGGGTCATCAGGATCACGCGGTCGTCCGGGCCGACGTGCCGGGCCGCCTCTTCGAAATAGCCGAGCTGAGGATCGTCGATGTACGCGCCGAACTGCTCGTCGATGGCGAAGAGCCACCAGTTGGCCGGCAGCTTGACCGCGAAGTAGGAGCGCCGCTGCTCGGTGCGCCAGCCGCCGATATGACCGTCGCGGCGGCGCGCGAACAGCCGGATGAAGGCCGTGAGGCCGTCGTACCAGTCGTGGTTGCCGGGCAGCGCGAAGAGGGTCGGCTGCGTCGAGGATGTCGGCGGCTCGGGCAGGGCGGCGCGGTAGGGGCCCTTCATGCGGCTCTCGTAGCCGTCGCCGCTGGCCAGGGGATAGACCTGGTCGCCGCCCATCACCAGCAGGCGGCCCCGGGGCAGCGCGGCGCCGTCGACCTCGAGGCTGGGCTGGGCCAGCAGATAGGCCACCGAATATGTCGCGTTGAAGCCGTCGCCCAGGTCGGCCACGTAGTCGAACCAGAGCTCGCCGTCGGCGGTCTGCGAGTGGTCGAACCAGTCGCCGTCGAGCGCGTTCTGCAGCTCGCGCTTGTCGAGATAGGCCCCGAAGAGGACCGCCAGCAGGGTGCGCAGGCCGGTGCTGAGCAGCAGCAGCGGCGCGAGCCAGCCGACCGGGCGCTGCGGTGTGAAGCCCAGCTCCTGTGGATTCATGCTCGCGGGCCGGGATGGCACGACCTGGCCCGTGGGGGGAGGTTGCGGGTGATCGACGGTCACGCCAGGCAGACTAGACCCGGCCCCTGACAGACCGCTGCCGATCCGGCTGCGCTTCGGGGGTGCCCCCGCCTTGGCCCGGGGCGCATACCGTACACTTGTTTTTCGTTGCCGCCTTAGCTCAGTCGGCTAGAGCGACGCACTCGTAATGCGTAGGTCGACGGTTCGATTCCGTCAGGCGGCTCCACGCAGAAGCCCAGGTCAGGCGACCTGGGCTTCTGGCATTTCGGGGTACGCGTCGCAGGCCGCAGCCGCGACAGTGGAGCTAGTAGCCGCGGTTCCCCACGGCCGCCCGAGCAAAGGCGGGGGTGCGGCCGTTGGCGAGTTCGCCGCCGAACCAGGCGCCGAAGCCGGAGATGGCCAGCGCGAGCAGTTCGAGCAGGAAGAGACCGACGCCGGCCTCACGGTTGGGGTCCCCGACACGAACCATGACGATCACGGCGAACAGGAAGAGCACGCCCATGTTGAGCAGCATCCGCAGCACGCCGATGCGCTTGGTGTCGGCGCGGCGGACGAAGGCGACGTCGATCGCACCCGCGACGGCGGCAGCCACGCCACCCACCAGGCCGGCGACGATGTTCCAGTAGGCCAGCGATCCGAGGATCGCCGGGGCGCCGGCCAGGTTGGCAAGATCGAAGATGATGGCCATCGCGAACAGTCCCAGCGGGAACATCACCAGGATGGGTTGCACCGCCTGGCCCGCGATCTTGAGTCGGCTCTCCATGCGGGTATCGCCCTTCTACCTGCGCAATCACAGGCTCGACAGTGGCTTCGACGTCTGGCCTACCCGGCCGGTTCGTCTATGAAACGCCACAAGGCGGTCAGAGTGACGCGCCCCTCAGGATACTCGGCTTGTACGCAATCTGCGACATGGCAGATTGAGTGGTGGCGGACAGCCGTACGGCATGCTCTACTGGATCCAGAGCAACAAGGGCGGAAGTTGAGGGAGACGCTTCAAAACAACGGCACCCGGCGGCAACCGGGTGCCGTTCTCGCCTCTGCGAACGTTCTCTGTTGACTTCGAACGAGCGGGCGGGGATTCATTTCTCTCCAGCGCCATCGTGGCTCTGTCTCCCTGTTCCTCGCAAGGAGTTCGGGTGAGGGGTGCGCCATGAGCAAACGTATCTACTATCGCGGTCCGGACGCTGTGGTAACCGACGAACTGTTCATCTGGCGCGGGACGTCAGCAAGAAGTTTCCTCGTTCGGGACCTGCACAACGTCGGCGAAGTGCGAGTCGCCGCGGAGCCGGCCTCCCCGGCCACCGTCCTGACTGTGGCCGCCGGTACGGTGGCGGCCGTCGGCGCCGGTTGGACGCTTTTGCAACCACCTACTGCTTACGCGCTCGGACTACTCGCCGTGACGGTTCCCTTGGCTTTCACCGTGCCGTCGATGGTCCGCCGCGCTCGGGGGTGGGAACTTCACGCGACCTATCGAGGGACTGACGTGGTGCTCTACGCCTGTGCCGACGAACGTCAGTTCGGGCAGGTCAAACGCGCTTTGCGGCGCTCTCTCGAGAACGGCCGGCCGCACGGGAAGGGGCTCGATCTCGCTGCTGCCTGATCTTGTGGGCGAAACCCCACCCCGGTGTCACTCGTCATATGGGACGGTAATAGCATCTGCCAGCAACCTCGCTGAGTGCTACTTCGCAGTCAGCGAGGTGGCAGTTTACGCACCTGTAACACGCACCTGTAACACCGGACCTACTTCAACGTTGAAGGACTGATGGCCGAAGGCGAGTCGCCTACCATCGCGCGCCGGCGTGTTCGCATAGCGATCCGCGAGGCCCGTGAGGCGCTTCCGCTTACCCAGGCCCAGGTTGCTGAGGAGATGGAGTGGTCCCTCAGCAAGGTCATTCGCATCGAGAACGGCGACGTCTCGATCTCGATCAACGATCTCCGCGGCCTGCTGAATCTGCTCGGCATTCGCGACAAGGCGATCGTGGAGCCGTTGCTTGCCGACGCGCGCATCGCGCGGACCCGCAAACGGTCGGCTTATGCCTGGTGGGAAGAGCCTCGTTTCCGGGAGAACACCTCCGAACCCTTCCGGCGGTTCCTGGAGTACGAGGCCGAGGCGACCGAGCTGCGCTCGTTCAACGTGTATTACGTGCATGGACCGCTGCAGACGCCGGAATATGCGCGTGCCCTGACGGGCGCCTGGCTGGACGACGAATTCACTGAAGCGCAGGTCGACGCCCTCGTGGAGATCCGCGGCCAGCGCCGCGAAGCGATGCTCCACCGCAGCGATCCGCTCAAGTACTACTTCCTCGCTGACCAGTCGGTCTTCATGCGCCTGATCGGCGGGCTGGACATCTTCATCCCGCAGCTGCAGCAGATCGTCGAGCTGGCCGAGTCCGGGCTGTTCCAGATGCGCATGCTGCCGTTCGACATCGTGCAGACGATCGCCAACAACGGCAGTTTCGAACTCCTGACCGTCGACCCGAGCCATCCCGACCGCGAAGTCATGTATCGCGAGAACGGCGTGGCCGACGAGACGGTGGAAAATCTTGCCGAGACCAGGCGGCATCGAAAGCGTTTCAACCAACTTTGGCAAGCCGCCATGGACGAGAGCGACACGATCGCCTTCGTCAGGAAGCGCATAGAAGATCTTGGAGCGACCTCTCCGGGTGTCGAAGTTGAATCCAACTAAATACTGATCTATCAACATTCATTCTCGAAGGGTTATCAGCAAAATGCGAGAGGTCGAGTCGCCCCAGTGGCGCAAGAGCAGCTTCTGTGCAAGTGGGAACTGCGTCGAAGTGGCCAAGGTCGACGGTCAGTACCTGCTCAGGGACAGCAAGAACCCCGACGTCCCGGCCCATGCATTCACGGGGGATGAGTGGACCGCGTTCGTCGCGGGCGTAAGAGCAGGCGAATTCAGCTTCTGATCGACCTTTGTTCACCCGCCCTGTGCGGGCATTTTTCTGTGCAGGGCGGCGTGCGCAACGCATGTCGCCCTCTCCATTTGTCACGCCGGCCTGCGAATTGACTGTCTGATCTTGGACACAGCGCTCCCGTCGCCCGGCTCGAGCCTCGCTACAGGTGTCCCGTAAAACGGACAAGAACCTACAAAGCGCTCGCTTCTGGCCGTCCTTTTTTGGCAAATCGCTCACTTCGCCCATCGCTCACGCCATTCACTCCTGACGGATCGTGAAATGGTCCCTTAACGTGGACCTCGGGAACCGGCACGGAGGTGCAAAAATGATCAAGCCGACCGAAAAACCGCAATGGCGCAAAGCCAGACGCTGCACAGGCGGCAACTGCGTCGAGGTGGCACGGACCGATGGTGCGGTCCTGATGCGGAACTCGACCAGCCCCGACGAGGTCCTCTCCTTCACCGTCGAGGAGTGGGAGGCGTTCGTCGCGGGTGTCAAGGAGGGGGACTTCTCTTCCTGATGAGGGGAAGTCCTGGCGAAGCGCTGGTGAGCCGTCGGCCGGGGACGGCATACTGCGCTGGTGAGGGCAGACCCGCAGGTTGCCCGCTTTGCCGTTCTGCAGGACGCGGCCGAGGCGCTGCTGGACGAGCTGGCGGAGCGTTACATGGTCGACCGCCGCGAGAGCAAGGAGTCCCTCGGGGCGGCTGACGCTCTGGTGCGGTTGGAAAGGCTCATGCCGCGTACGCCGGCGGCCGCACCGTTGGCCATCGCGTTCACCGAGACGCCGGGCATCGCCCTGCGTCTCGGTCGATGGTGGGTCGAGACTCTGCCCGGCTGCTCGTGTGCCGTCTGCGACGAGGATCCGGTGCAGCTGGTCGAGCTGCTTCGCCTCCAGGCCGCTGCCCTCGTCGAGGGCGGGCTGTGGGAGCGCGTGCGGCGCGGGGTGGGTGGCTCCTGGTACGAGAGCCGGCTGATCGGCGTGGGCATCAACGCTCGCCGGGAGGGCCCATTGACCAGGGAAGATTCCCGCGAGGCGCGACGGAGCGGCTTCGCTGCCCCCGTGCAGTGGGCGCCCTGGCCGGCGCGGCCGCTGAAGGAGACCTCAGGCCCGGAAGAGGGTTAGCAGGGCGCGGACGCTGGGTCGCTGGATGACGCCGGCCATCGACAGGTTGCCCTGGCAGAAGGATTCGAAGGCGCGCCAGCCCAGTGGCGTGGCCATCGCCGCGTGCACGACGCGCGGGTAGCGGGAGAACGCGTCCAGCATGCGGCGGCCCGCCGCCATTTCGGGCGCGAGTTCGGCCGTCACCTGATGCTCGTACCGCGAAAGATCTTTCCAGGCGCTGCCGGCCCACCCGCCGCTCCGCAGCGCGTAGCTGATGCCCTCGCGGGTCCACGGCTCGAGCAGGCCGGCGGCGTCGCCGACGACCGCGACCCGTCCCCGCCGAAGCGGTGCGTCGGGTCGTCGGCATCGCGTCAGATGTCCGGAATCGCGGACGACCCGGCGATCGCTGAGGCCCAGGTGCTCAAGGAATCCGGCCAGGTACTTCTTCGTCTCGGCGCCGTGTCCCTTCGCCATGATCACGCCGACCGTCAGCTCGTCCTGTTTCGGGAAGACCCAGCCGTACGAGCCGGGGAACGAGCCCCAGTCCAGCAGGACCCGGCCTTCCCAGGTCGAGCGGTCGGCCTCCGTGGCGGCCAGTTCCACCTCGAGGCCGAGATCCTGCTGCGCGAACGTCACCCCGACGTACCGGGACGTGATGCCGGCCGACCCGTCGGCGCCGATGATCGTGCCGGCGGTGATCTGCTCACCGTCGGTGAGCGTGACCACGCCCTGGTCGACCGCGCGTACCTGAGCGTTCTGCCGGACGACAGCACCGGCGGTAACCGCGGCCGAATACCAGGCGTGGTCGAAATCGTCGCGCCGGACCAGGGTCAGGAACGGCGACGAGGCGGCCCGGCGGGTGAACGAGTGGCGACCGGCTCGCGTGAAGGTCAACGCCGAGATCTTGTCGCGCGCCGGCACGTCGATGTGCTCCGAGGCGTACGCCAGGGAAGTGCCGATGAGGCCGCCGCCGCAGGTCTTGTAGCGCGGGTGCTCGGCCCGCTCCAGCACGATCGTGCGAGCCCCGGCGGCGGCCGCAGCCCTTGCTGCCGACAGACCCGACGGCCCGCCGCCGACAACCGCCACATCCCAAGCCGGCTCCGCGATCACGGGGCGGAAGTCTAATCGCGCAATCTTATGTACGCTTGTACGCATGACCGCGATGCGCGAGCGCATGCTCGCCGGTGAGCTCTATCAGGCCGACGATCCGGCCCTCTTCAGCGACATGAACCGGGCCGCGGCGCTTTCCCACCGCCTCAACACGGCCGACCCTACCGACCACGCCCTGCGGCGCGAGCTGCTCACCGAGCTGCTCGGGCGGTTCGGCGCGGAAAGCGAAATCCGCCCGCCGTTCCGATGCGACTACGGATACCAGACCTTCGTCGGCGCCCGCACCTTCGCCAACTTCGGGTTGATCAGCCTGGATGTGGCGACCGTCACCATCGGCGACGACGTGCAGATCGGGCCGAACGTGCAATTGCTCACCGCCTGGCATCCGGTCGCTGCCGGGCCCCGGCGCGCCAAGTGGGAGGCGGCCTCGCCCATCGTCATCGGCGACAACGTCTGGCTCGGCGGCGGCGTCATCGTGCTGCCGGGGGTGACGATCGGTGACAACACCGTCGTCGGGGCGGGAGCGGTCGTGACCAGGGACCTGCCACCCGATGTGGTCGCGGTCGGCAATCCGGCCCGCGTGATCCGCGAGGTGGAGCCGTGACCGCCGTGCCCGCCGCCCGTTCGCCCCGCCGCTACGACCCCGACCGCAAGAGCCGGATCGTCGACGCGGCCATCCGGGTGATCGCCGATCACGGCGTCGCCGGCACCACCAGCCGGCGCATCGCGGCCGCCGCCGACGTGCCGCTCGGTTCGATCACCTACCACTTCGACAGCCTCGAGGACCTGCTCGAGCAGGCCTTCCGGCGGCACGCCGAGCTGATGTCGCCGCGCTACGAGGCGCACTTCGAGGGGGTCGCCGACCTGGCCGGGTTCGCCGACGCCGTCACCGACCTGATCAACGGTGATGCCGGGGGCGACGTGCGCGACTGGGCCGTGTCGTACGAGCTCTACCTCGCCGCCCTGCGCAATCCTGCCCTCCGGAGCGTGACCGACGCCTGGATGCGCCGATCACGAACGGTGCTTGAGCGATTCATCGATCCGGTCACCGCGCGGGGCATCGACGCGGTCATCGAGGGCCTCGTCATGCACCTCACCCTGTCCACCGCCACCTACGACCGCGCGGAGACCCGTACGATCGTGGGCCGTTTCCTCGGAGTCCCGCAGTGACCTCTGCCGTCGAGGCGACACCGGAGGTGCGGGCGGCGACCCGCGCCGTCTACGCCGCCTTCATCCTGGCCGGCGTCGCCGCCGCCAGCTGGGCCTCGCGGATCCCCCAGGTGCGCGACGAACTCGGCCTCACCCCGTCCGGAATCGGCCTGGTTCTGCTCTCGCTGGCCGCCGGTTCGATCATCTCGCTGCTGCTCGCGGGGCAGATCGTCGCCCGGCTCGGCTCGAGCCGAACGGTCGCCGCCATGGGCGCCCTGCTCGGCGCGGCCATGGTCGGGGTTTCGATCGGCTACCTGTACGGCGTGCCGCCGGTGCTGCTCGCCCTGTTCGCGTTCGGTTTCGCGAACGGCTCGTGGGACGTCGCCATGAACGTGCAGGGCGCGATCGTCGAACGGCGCCTGGGCAAGGCGATCATGCCGCGTTTCCACGCCGGCTTCAGCATCGGCACGGTCGCGGGCGCCCTGGCCGGCGCCGGAGCGGTCGCGCTCGGCATCTCGGTCACGATCCACCTCGCCGTCACCGCGGTGCTGATCGCCGCCGTCGTCATCGTCGCGGTGCGGGCCTTCGTCCCCGACGACGCCGGCCCGGTGCCCGCAGTCACCCCGTCCGACCCGACGATGGTCGGCTCCACCGCGCCGGTCACCAAGCGCAACGGCCTGCACGACGCGCTGGCCACGTGGCGTGAGCCGCGCACGATCATCGTCGGCGTGTTCGTGCTGGCGTTCGCGTTCACCGAGGGCGCGGGGATCGACTGGATCAGCATCTCCATGATCGACAGCTACGGCACATCGGCCGCGGTCGGCACGCTGGCGTTCGCGCTCTTCCTGGCCGCGATGACGGCCGGCCGGTGGTTCGGGCCCGCGCTGCTCGACCGGTACGGTCGGGTGGCCGTCGTGCGGGTGCTCGCCGCCGTCAGCCTGGGTGGGCTCGCGCTCTACATCCTCGGGCCGGCCACGCCGCTGGCCTTCGTGGGTGCGCTCTTCTGGGGACTGGGTGCGTCGCTCGGCTTCCCGGTGGGCATGAGCGCAGCCGCGGATGATCCGGCCCACGCAGCGTCCCGGGTGAGCGTCGTCGCCTCGATCGGCTACTGCGCCTTCCTGGGCGGGCCGCCGCTGATCGGCTTCCTGGGCGACCACATCATGGTCAAGAACGCGCTGGTCGCCGTGGCGGTGCTGCTGATCGTCTCGATCACCATCGCCGGAGCGGTGAAGCCGCTGCCGGAGCCGAAGGTGTCCTAGCAGTACGATCCCGCGCGTGGGCAGCGGTTACCGGGAGGCCACGGCGTCCGGCCCGGGGCGTCTGATTCGCCGTACGGTAAGGGAATGGCCAAGCCTCATCTCCGCCCGCCCATGACCCCGGCTCAGAAAGACACCTCCGACGACCAGCCGGAGGCCCTGCCGGCGCAGGTCTTCGGCGTGGTGACGGCGGGCGGCCGGTGCCCCGCCTGCGGCAAGGTGGTCACCGACGTCAACGCCGAGCCGCTCGACTACCGGGAGCAGGAGGACGGATCGCTGCTCGTCGAATCCGTTGTCTTCGTCGTGCTCCCGTGCGGGCACGACTTCACGCGCCGGGTGGAGCTACGCTGACGCGCCATGGACGCCTACGGGGACAAGGTCCGGCTGCGGGCCATGGGGGTCGCGGACGCCGAGGCGCTGTGGCGCTGGAACCGCTGCTCGCGAACGAGCTTCGGTAGCGGCCAGCCACGCGTCGTGGGCGGGGCGACCGTTATTTCATGACCAGGCGGCCCGTGGCCTCGAACTGGGCCAGGTCGGCCAGGGTCTCGTCGAGGACGAACGACTTCGGGCCGGGCAGCGCGTCGAGCGGGAAGAAGCCGGCGTCGACGGACTCCTCGGTCTGGCGCAGCAGTTCGCCCTCCCAGGTGTGGATCCGGAACGACATGAGGATCTGCTGGTAGGTGTGCCCGTAGTCGTTCGTGTAGGTGTAGGCGCTGTAGAACGCGAACGGCGTGAGCGACGTGGCCCGCAGACCCGTCTCTTCCCACACCTCGCGGATGGCGCAGTCCTCCATGCTTTCGCCGAGTTCCATCGCCCCGGCCGGAATGGCCCAGCGGTGGTTGTCGGACCGCTGGATCAGCAGCAGCCGATTCTGGTCGTCGAAGATGACCCCGCGCGCCCCGACGAAGAGGATGGTGTCGGAATCCCCGACACTCGCCCGCACCTTGCCCAGGTAAGACTCAGCCCACGTCAATGCCACGGATCAACTCTAGTCACGCCGACTTCTTGACGGCCTTCTTGGCCGGAGCAGCCTTCTTGGCCGGGGCTTTCTTGGCCGCAGTGGTCTTCTTGGCAGCCGCCTTCTTGGCTGGGGCCGCAGCGGCCGGGGCCGGGGCCGCAGCGGCCGGGGCCGGTGCGGACTCGCCGCGGGCGGCCTTGGCTCGTTCGACCGAGGCCTTCAACGCCGCCATCAGGTCGACCGCGGCCGCCGGAGCCTCCTCGGCCTCTTCCGGCTGTACGATCTCGCGGCCCTCGACCTTGGCGTCGATCACCTCTTGCAGCGCCGCCCGGTAGTTGTCGGTGAACTCCTCGGCCTTGAAGCTGCCGGCCATCGAGTCGATCAGCGAGCTGGCCATGGCGAGCTCGGCCGGGCGGGTCTCGATGTCCTCGTCGAGAAAGCCGAAGTCGGGCGTACGAACCTCGTCGGGCCACAGCATGGTGTTGAGCACCAGCACGCCCTCGTGCACGCGCAGCGTGGCCAGCTGCTCCCGCTGGCGGATCGCGATCTTGACGATGGCGACCCGGTCGGCGTCCTGCAGGGCGTCGCGGAGCAGCACGTACGGCTTGGCCGCCTGGCCCTCGGGCTCGAGGTAGTACGACTTGGCGAACAGGATGGGGTCGATCTGCTCGGCCGGCACGAACTCGAGCACGTCGATCGCGCGCGACGTGGTCAGCGGCAGGTCGGCGAAATCCTCGTCGGTGAGGATGACCATCTCGCCGCCGCCGATGTCGTAGCCCTTGGCGATGTCGTCGTAGCTGACCACCTCGCCGTCGACGGAGCAGGTGCGCTGGTATTTGATCCGGCCGCCGTCGGTGCGGTGCACCTGGTGAAACCGAATGTCCTTCTCCTCGGTCGCCGAGTAGAGCTTGACGGCGATGGACACCAGGCCGAAGGAGACCGCGCCCTTCCAGATCGCTCGCATGATGACTCCTGTACCCAGGGTGAGACGTCCTGATCAGGATGGCATCACTGAGACCCCTGCGTAAGGTGTTCGATCCTGCCTATGGTGATTCGGTGCCTGGTGCGCCGTTGTCTCCGATGCTCGCGACCGCCGGTGCGCTGCCGGTCGGGCCAGGGTGGAGCTACGAGTTCAAGTGGGACGGGGTACGGGTTCTCGCGCTCTTCACCGAGGGATCACCCGACCTGTTCGCGCGCTCCGGGGCGGTCGTGACGGCGGCGTACCCGGAGATCGCCGACCTGAGCCTGCCCGCGGGCACGCTCGTCGACGGCGAGATGGTGGTGCTCGACGCGGCCGGCCGGCCGTCGTTCACCGCGCTGGCCGAGCGCATGCACGTGCGGGAACGCCTGCGAGCGGCCCGGCTGGCGGTGACGCTGCCGGTCACGTACATGATCTTCGACCTGCTCTTCCTGGACGGCCACGACTGCACCGGCCTGCCCTATCGGTCCCGCCGCGAGAAGCTCGAGGAGCTGGGCCTGGCCGGGCCGAACTGGATGGTGCCACCGTCATTCGGTGACGGGGCGGCCACCGCGGACGCGGCCCGCGAGAACAGCCTCGAGGGTGTGGTGGCGAAACGGGACGACTCGGTCTATCTGCCGGGCAGCCGCTCACCGGACTGGGTCAAGGTCAAGTTCGACCGGACCGGCGACTACGTGATCGGGGGGTGGCGGTCGGGCGTACGCAAGCTCGGGGGTCTGCTCGTCGGCGTGCCGACCGCGGACGGGCTGGCCTTCCGGGGGCGGGTCGGCGGGGGCATCGGCGCCGTGGCCGAGAAGGAGCTGCTGGCCGCGCTCGAACCGCTGGCCCGGCGGGAGTCGCCGTTCCGGGCCGGTGCGGTGCCCCGCGAGGATTCCCGGGGAGCCCACTGGGTACGACCGGAGCTGGTGGTCGAGGTCCGCTACGGCAACCGGACGCCGGACGGGCGGCTGCGCTTCCCTCGCTATCTGCGGTTGCGCCCCGACAAGTCGCCCGAGGAGTGCGCGGAGGAGAACGAGGATGCCCGGTGACCGTTTCGGAGTGTCGATCGAGGGCCGTGACCTCGAACTGTCCAACCTCGACAAACTGATGTACCCGGCGGCCGGGTTCACCAAGGGCGAGGTCATCGACTACTACACGCGCATCGCCCCGATCATGATCCCGCACCTGGCCGACCGGGCGGTGACCCGCATCCGTTACCCGAACGGCGTCGACGGGGTGCACTTCTTCGAGAAGAACAAGCCCGGGGGCACGCCGGACTGGGTGCGGCTCGAGACGCTGCCCGTGCCCGGGTCGACCAAGAGCCGCGAGACGATCGACTTCGTGGTCGTCGACGAGTTGGCCACCCTGGTGTGGCTGGCCAACCTGGCCGCGCTCGAGCTGCACACGCCGCAGTGGCGGATCGGCGCCGACCCCGACCTGCTCGTCGTCGACCTCGACCCGGGGGCGCCGGCCGGACTCCGGGAGTGCAGCGCGGTGGCCATGCTGATGCGTGACCGGCTGGAGGCGGACGGGGTCTCGGCGTACCCGAAGACTTCGGGCAAGAAGGGGATGCAGCTGTGCTGCCCGATCTCGGGCACTCAGAACGCGGAGCTTGTGTCGGCGTACGCCAAGAGCGTCGCGGAAGAGCTGGCGGCGATGGTTCCTGGCTCGATCACGGCGAAGATGGCCAAGGCCGTTCGGCCGGGCAAGGTCTTCATCGACTGGAGTCAGAACAACGCGGCCAAGACGACCGTCACGCCCTATTCGCTGCGGGCCCAGGCCGAGCCGACCGCCTCGACCCCGCTGACCTGGGACGAGGTGGAGGCGGTGGCGACCGGCGCCGCGGAGCCGCGGCACTATCGCGCGGCCGAGGTGCTGGAGCGCGTCGACAAGCACGGCGACCTCATGGAAGGCCTGCTCGAAGCGGGGCCGGCACTTCCCGCCTAGACCTACCTTGCGGCGCAAGGTACTGTGTCGCGCATGGCAGATGCTTCGCAATTGGCGACGAGTCTGCGCCGCGGCACGCTCGAGTTCTGCGTCCTGGCCATGGTCGAGACCGAGGACAGGTACGGCAACGAACTCGTGCGACGACTGGGCGAGGAGCCCGGGCTGGCCGCCGGCGAAGGCACGATCTATCCACTGCTCTCCCGCTTGCGCCGGTCAGGTTGGCTGGAGAGCAAATGGGTCGAGTCGCCGAGCGGCCCCCCGCGGCGCTACTACGGCCTGACCCCGGGCGGGCGCTCCGCGCTCGACCACTTCCGCACCGAATGGGTGCAGTTCCGACAGACCGTCGACCGACTTGTGGGGACCGGTGAGGCCGCATGAAGACCCGAGAGAACGATGTCGTCGCCGAATACCTCCGCGAGGTTGATCAGCGCCTGGCCGGCATCCCCGTCCTGCAGCGGCGGGAACTGCTGAACGACCTGGCCGCGCACATCGCTGCCGAGCAGGCCGAGCGCAACCTCAGCAGCGAGGGCGAGATCATCGAGGTGCTGGAACGGTTGGGCAGCCCCGAGGTGGTGGCCGCGGCCGCCCACGAGGAGGCCGGCACCCGGTTCACCCCGCCGGTCGCGCCCGGTCGCGGCAAGCTGTGGCTGATCCTCGGGATCGCCGCCGCCGTCGTGCTCGTGCTGGGCTTCTGCGCCTTCTTCGCCCTGGCCAGCGGCGACAGCAGCGTCGAGGGCCCGGCACAACCAGCCGCGACCGCACCACCGGCGCCCGAGGCGTCATGACCCCGGTGGGTACGCTGCTGGCGTGACGACGTCTCTGCGAACGGGCGCCGTCCTGCTGACAGCTGTGCTTGCCGCGCTCACCCTGGCCTGCACCCGGACGGCCGGAGGGGCGGGCGTGGACGAACCGGTCGACCTCCACCGGTGGATCGCGCAGCAGGTGGCAACGTTCTCGGTCGACGGCCCCTACCGGGATCCGGACCAGTCCGAACGCGACACCGCCCGGGACGCCTTCACGGCCATCACCGGCGGCGACCTGGCTCGGGCCGAGCAGTTGCTGGGCGATCTCGGCTTCCGGACGACCCACGCGGTGAACAAGGACGGCAAGCCGGTCCGGATCTACTGGGCCGACCCGCAGACCGGCTGGGGCGGCCTCTTCGTCGACCCGTCGACGGCGGTCGGGTCGGTCGTCGAGGTCCCGCATCCCGCGTTCGACCTGAACACCGAGAAGCTCGGGCTCAGCCTCTTCCGGGCGATCCCGGGCAGCCTGCTGCTGATGGCCGGGGCGCACCGACAGGCCGGGGGCGGAGCGGCCGACGTCGCGCACAACGACCGGTCGATGTTCCAGGTGTTCAGTGTCGAGTCGGCCCGGCGCGGCCTGCCCCAGGTGCAGTTGCACGGGTTCGCCGACCGCAGCCTGCCCGGCGCCGACGCGGTGGTGTCCACCGGTTCGGCGCCGCACAACGACCTCGCCGTCCGGATCGCCCGCGAGCTCAAGGCGGTCGACCGGCAAGTCTGCCGGGCCTGGGCGTCCCGGTGCGTCGGACTCGAGGGCCGCACCAACGTGCAGGCCGCCGCGGCCGGCGACACCCCGTTCGTGCATCTCGAACTCGGCTGGGGGCTCCGCCGCGACCTGGCCGACCGCGACGTCGTACGGGACGCCATCGTCCGCGCCTGGGCGTAGGGCTCAGATGCGCCGGGCCGTGCGCAACCGCGTGGCCCAGTAGCCGGAGCCGTCCAGGATGGACTCGCCGTGCAGGTCACCCATGGTCGGGCCGTTGGCCTGGCTGCGGCTCGAGATGAACCGGCGGTGCCCCTGGTCGTCGATGCCCAGATACATGCCCGAGTGCTCGATGTGCTTGTTCTGCACCGGTCCGGCGTTGAACAGCAGAATGTCGCCGGGCATCAGCCGGTCGATGTCCGTGGCGCGCTTGCCGGTGTTGGGCATGAGCTGCACCCCGGGCCCGTTGGCGGCCATGGCGAGGGCGCGCCGGGGCAGGCCCGGGCCCTTGTCGTTGCCGCCGAGCAGCGGGTAGCCGCTGCGGTAGCCGTAGACCATGCGCAGGAAGCCGGAGCAGTCCAGGCTCAGTATGTGGGTGGCCGACGGCTTCTCGTCCTTGCCGTCGACGAACTCCCATCGACTGCCGAGGTAGTCGTAGAAGTCCGAGTTCTCGGCGCGGCCGTCGGGGTCGATGTCCGACAGCGGGCCGAACGACGCGTCGCCCGAGTACTGCCGGCCGTTCTTGTCCTTCTTCGGCGCCGCTCCGTACGTGTACTCGAACGCGATGGCCAGGATGTCGGGCGACCGGTCGGCCACTGCCTTGGTCAGCCAGGTCGCGAACCACGGCTCGTTGACCGCGGCCGGGGTCCACGACCTGGGCGCCAGCCGCACGTACTCGGTGGTGATGATCTTCGCGGAGGTGAAGCGCGCCTCGGCGAAGGTCCGCCGTGGACCCTGGAGGTGGGCGGTGCGCGTGCCGTCGGTCATGACCGCCACCAGCTGGCCCTGCTTGGTGAGGACCTCGGTGCGGTTGGGGGCGGGGCGGCGCTTGACGACGTACTGCTGGAGGGCCGGCGCCTGGGCGGCCTGAACCGAGCCGCCGATGCTGATCTCGCGTTGCTGCGCGGTGGCCAGCCGGGAGCCACCGAACGTGACGACGCCCACGCCGATCAACAGGGCCACGCCGGCGGCGGCGATGCCAGCCGAGTTGCGGTTCATGCGGTCGCTCCTGGATTCAGGTCGCCGGGACGAAGCCCGCGACGATGCCGGTGATGGCGATCCCGTACGTCAGGCCCGTCACCATCGTGGTGGCGAGGATCGTGGCCCGGGGTGGCTGCCGCACCAGCTGGTAGGCGATCAGGCCGGGGGCGACGAAGCCCAGGGTCTGGTGGGCGAAGAGCAGCGGCAGGTCGCGCTGCACGATGACGAACAGGGTGAGCTGCAGGAACACGCTCAGTAGGACGATCGAGGCGAAGAGCCGCTTGCCGTAGAGGATCACGAAGCGCTGCATGACCCGGGTCAGCCCGTACGTCACGATGGTCATGACGAACATGACCGCGGCCTGGGGCGGGTCCTCGATCAGGGCCAGTGCGATCCAGCCCGGCGTGATCATCCCGCCCGGGGAGAGATTCGTCGTCAGATAACAGAGCAGCGCGAAGATCAGACCGATGCCGAGGCACGCGGTCGAGAGCTGGGCGCTGAGCTCGCCGCCCAAGGTCATCGGGGTACACCTGTCTGTCGCGGGCGGGGGACGGCGGCCGCCTGGGCATCGTGGGTCTCGCTGGCCGTCCACCCGGGTAGGGCGCCGAGCTCGTGCAGTAGCACCTCGCCCTGGCCGTGGATGTTGCCGCAGGCCACGATCGAGGCCAGGTCCGTTACGGCGTCGAGCACCTCTTCGAGCAGCCGTTCCGGCGGCATCCGGCCACCGAGGTCGACCACCCGCGAGCGGAGCTGTTCGGGGACGGCCGAGGCGGCGCTGCGGGTCGGCTCGCCGATCAGAATGATGCGGTCCGGCTCGACCTGGCCGGTGAGCGTGCCCATCTGCCCGTTGCGCTCGACCCGGTCGGGTCGGCAGTTGATCAGCATGGCCAGCGGGCGGCCGATCAGCCGCTGGCTCTCCAGCTGGCGGATGTTCATCAGGGTGGACTCCGGGTCGTTGGCCGCGAAGACGTTGGCGAACGCGACCCGCTTGTACCCCTGCCGCACCCGCGACACCGAGAGCACACCCGGGTCGGGCGGCGCGTCCCACATGCCTTGAAGCGCGCTGGCCCGGTCGACTCCGAGCAGTTCGGCGACGGCGAGCGCGATGGCCACGTTCTCCTTGAAGGTGATCCAGCCGAAGTGGCTCATCTCCTCGTCGGTCACCGACTCCGGGTCCACCGCGATCAGGCGGCAGCGGCGCTTGTCCGCCTCCTCCCGCAGGATCGGCAGGCGCTCGCGCTCGGCGGTGACGCAGATCCCGCCGACCGCCATCGACTTGCTCAGCGAGCGGGCGACGTCGTCGAGGGTGGGGCCCATCTCGGCCAGGTGGTCCTCGCGGACGTTGCAGAGCACCCCGATGTCCGACTTGATGAGCTTGCTCTGGTTGATCTCCTGGAGGGCCGGCATGACCGCCATGCACTCGATGACCAGGGCGTCCGGGTGGTAGACAGCGGCCCGCCGCACGATGCCGATCTGCTCGACGACGTTGGCGATGCCGAACTTGCGGTGCACCGGTTCCTCGGTCGCATCCGGGAAGATGAAGCGGGCCGCGGTCCCGGTCGTCTTCGCGACGACCTGCAGGTGCCCGCCCCGCAGCGCGCCGGCGCAGAGCCGGGTGATCGAACTCTTCCCGCGGATGCCGTTGACCAGCACCCTGTGCGGGATGGTGGCGAGGTTCCGCTCGTGGTTGCGTTGCTCGATCACGCCCGCCCCGAGCAAGCCCAGGAAGCACAGCGTGAAGATCACATAGAGGTACAGCATGGACGGTTGCTCCCCGCTCAGGACTCGCGCTTGGCCCGGCGGGGCCGGGGCAGGACGGCGGTGAAGTTGGCAGCGGAGCCCCGCAGCCGGACGGCGCCGCCGAAGCGGGCCGAGCCGGTGTGCCGGACCTGACGACAGATCTCCAGGCACATGGCGATGGCGCCGACGTCGTCGTGCCGCTGCGGGATGATCGGCTCGTCGAAGTCGCCGGCCCCGATCCGGTCGGCCGCGTCGGCCAGGCGGCGCAGCGGGCGCACGAAGATGAAGAACTGCCAGATCAGGGCCACGACGAGGACAGCCACGACGGCCGCCACCATGAGCAGGGCCCAGCGGCGCTCGATGAGGCTGGGCAGAGGCAGGGTGTCCGCCTTGCGGTCGGTGACCACGACCCATTCCAGGTGGGCCGCCGTCGGATGGGTGATCGCGGCCCCGGCGACCAGTGCCGGTCGGCCGTCCAGGTCCTGGGCGCGCGAGTTCGTCACGCCCGGCAGCGCGGTGGCGGCCACGGTCCGCATGGTCGTGTCCCGCAGCGGTTGGAACGCGCGGTACCCCTCGGAATCGAGGATCGTCCGCAGGCCGGGGTCGGCCACGACCGCCCGGCCGTCGCTGCTGCGCACGAGTCCCAGCAGGTAGTCGATGTCGTACTCGGCGACGACGGCCCGGCCGTCGGTGCGCACCTGGTAGGCGTAGACGACGGGCAGGCGGTCAACCTCCGGGTCCAGCAGCACCCCGCTGCGTCCGGGCAGGGCCTGCCGGGAACGCAGCGATTCGCGTCCGGCCGAGGCGGTGACCGACCCGTCCGGTTCGACGAGATAGACGCCGCGCAACCGGTGGTTGGCCGCCAGCGCCTCGTCGAGTTGGGACCGGCCGAGGCTCGGGGCCGGGGCCAGCCGGGCGACCGTGCGCAGGCCGCTGTCGAGCGCGTTGCCGAGAGTGTTGCTGATCGCCTCGACCCGGCTCTCCTCGTCGCGGTTCAGCTGCACTGGCAGCGTCGCCGACGGGGTGACCACGGCGACCGTCACCGCCAGTGCGGGCCCGATGACGGCAACCAGCGCGGCCAGGGTGAGCCCCTGCCGGACGGTCGGCCGCCAGCGCCGGCCGTGGATGCGGTGACCCGACGCGACCGCGAGAGCCTGGGCCACCCGGTACGCCTCCTGGGTCCGCAGGATCCGCCGGGTCCTGGTCAGCGCACCGCTGGCGTCGAGCTTGGCCTGGTACAGCAGGTGTTGCAGCGGGGCCACGAGGAAGGCCCGCATCAGGACGTACGCGGCGATGGCGGTCAGGGTCACGGCGAGGCCGAGCACCAGCCCGGTGAACAGGGACGGGCCCGCGGTCACGGCGGCCACCACGGCCGAGGCGACCACGAAGCCGGTCTCGGCGACCGGGGCCGCCGACACGACCAGCGCACGGCCGCTCCACTCCTTGATGCGGATCGTCTCGCTGCGGCTGGAGCCCAGCCCGGGCAGGTCGCGGAGGAGTTCGCCCCGGTGCTCGGCCGGGATCGCGTCGACGCCCTGGACCAGGTAGTTCTGGCCGTTCGGGGTGAGGACGTAGAGACCCTGCTGGGCGTCCGCGTTCAGGCGCAGGCTGCGCATCAGCAGCCGCTGGACGCCGACCAGCATCCGATCCTCGCCGAGGATCTGGGCCCGGATCACGGCCGGGCCCTCGACGGTCATCACGGGGGTGTCGCCGACGGGGAGCAGGCCGTTCGGGATCAGGTTGAGCGGAATCGGCTCGGCGCTGGCCGCGATCACCTTGCGGGTGCTGGGCTGGATGACCGCGACGCCCGCCCAGGAGGCCTCCTCGCCGGTCAGCCCGGCGATCGTGGCCGCCGCGACCGGCGCCCCGGCCAGCAGGGCGGCGGCGGTCTGGTCGAAGGCGTCGTCGGCCGCGGTCACGCTCAGGGCGAGGCTGTGGGCGACCTTGCGCATCAGGTCCTGTTGTGACTCGCGGACCGCGGCCGGGACGTCCTCGCGGTCGGAGACCGCGAAGCCCAGCACGGTCGCCAGCGCGATCACCATCGTGGTCCACAGGTAGACCAGGGCGGGCGCATGCGACCCGGCCGGGAACCCGGACTCGGGCAGCTGCTGGCTCAGCGCGCGCCATCGCCAGGCGATGAGCTGATCGGTCGAGAGGACGGAAGTCTCCGGCCCGCTCGGCGACGCCACGCGGGTGTCGACCGTCGTCACTTAGAGCGCGTCCCATCCGGGGGGCATCCGCGTCGGGGGGTTGGGCCGGCTTGCCTCCCCGCAATTGCGCCGGTCTCCGCGTTCGAGCGGGGACTATAACAATCCGATAGCGCGGCGTGGCACTCGTTCAACAGCAATTCACCTGTGCTACTGGGCCTTTCGGACTTTTCACCGGCCAACCCCTCGTACGTAGAAGGTCGACACGCCCCCGCCCCGGTTGAGCAGGTGGCTCTGGATCCGGGTCGCCGCGGCCTCGTAGATTTCCCGCCGCCCGGCCGGCAGGGCCGGACTGGCCAGCGCCTGTTCGAGATCGATAAGCCGAATATGTGGATTGAGGTCGATGAAGGTCGGCAACGCCTCGACGGCGGCGACCTTCCAGCGGCCCTTCTCGCCGGCCGGCGCGAATATGACGCGCATCATGCTGCCCTCGCGGTTGCCGTTCACCGGCTGCGGATGGCGGGAGGCGAGGTCGCCCAGGCCGTAAATGATCCATTTGTCGCCGATGCGCTCGACCGGCTGCACGACGTGGGCGCCGTGACCGAACACGATGTCCACATTGCGCATCGTGGCGATCGACCGGGCCAGGGTCTGCTGATCGACGTCCGGCTCGTTCTCGCCCAGCGAGCCCCAGTCGACGCTGACCACCACGATGGTGGCGCCGGCGTCGCGGGCCTCCCGGGCGTCGTCCCTGATCTTCTCCACCGTGGGCCGGGCGACGGCCCACTCGCGGCCCGGCGGCACCTTCTGCCCGTTGAGTCCGAGCGTGTAGCTGAGATGGGCGATCTTCACGCCGTCCGCCGTGTAGAGCCGGGGCGACCCGGACTGGTCCTCGCTGCGGTAGGTGCCGGAGTGGCCGACCTTGGCCTTCTCGAGCGCGTCCAGCGTGGCCGTCAGACCCGCCGTGCCCTGGTCGAAGGCGTGCGCGGCGGCCGTCGAGCAGCCGTCGAAGCCGGCGTCGGCGATGGCCCGGGCCAGCTCGGGGTCACCCAGGTAGATCCCGTTGCCGCGACGCAGCGGGGCATCCAGGTGGCACAGAGCCAGGTCGGCCGCCGAGACGGCGGGGCGGGCGCCGGCCAGCACCGCCGCGAAGTCGGGCCGGGTGCCCCCGCCGTCGCGCCGGGCCTGGTCGCGGAGCTCGGGCGTGGGCAGGATGCTGCCACCGGCCAGGACGGTGACCGTGCGACCGCTGACCGCGACGGGCTCGGCCACCGCTCGTACCGGCGCTGGTGGATCTTGTGGGTCGTTGATCTGCCACAGGCCCATCGCGTGCGACGCGACCCCGGTGGCCGCCGCCACGACCACTAGGCCGAGCGTCGCGCGGAGGAGTTTGCCGGCCTTACCGCTGCTCTCGGTGCTGGACACGGCGGCCAGAATAGGCGACCCGCGCCCCTAGTCGACCTGGGGCAAGGCCGGGCCCAGGATGTCGTCGGCGTCGACGATCGTGTACGCGTAGCCCTGCTCGGCCAGGAAACGCTGGCGGTGGGCGGCGTACTCGGTGTCGATCGTGTCCCGGGAGACGACCGTGTAGAAGTGCGCCTGCCGCCCGTCCCCCTTGGGTCGCAGCACCCGGCCGAGCCGCTGCGCCTCCTCTTGCCGGGAGCCGAACGTGCCCGACACCTGGATCGCCACCGCCGCCTCGGGCAGGTCGATCGAGAAGTTGCCGACCTTGGACAGGACCAGCGTCTTCAGCTCGCCGGAGCGGAACGCGTCGAACAGGCGCTCGCGTTCCTTGTTGGTGGTCGAGCCCTGGATGATCGGGGCGTCGAGGTACTCGCCCAACTGGTGCAGCTGGTCGATGTAGGCCCCGATGACCAGCACCTGCTCGTCGGGGTGCTTCTCGACCAGGGCGCGCACGACCGGCAGCTTGGTGCGCGCGGTGGCGGCCACCCGGTAGCGCTCCTCGGCCTCGGTCACCGCGTACGCCATCCGCTCGGCATCGGTCAGCGTGACCCGCACCTCGACACACTCGGCGGGCGCGATCCAGCCCTGGGACTCGATGTCCTTCCACGGGGCGTCGTACCGCTTGGGGCCGATCAGCGAGAACACGTCCCCCTCGCGGCCGTCCTCGCGGACCAGCGTGGCAGTCAGGCCGAGCCGCCGGCGGGCCTGCAGGTCGGCCGTGAACCGGAAGATCGGCGCCGGCAGCAGGTGGACCTCGTCGTAGATGACCAGGCCCCAGTCGCGGGCGCCGAACAGGTCGAGGTGGGTGAACGCGCCGCCGCGGCGCGAGGTGAGCACCTGGTACGTGGCGATCGTCACGGCGCGGATCTCTTTGCGCTCGCCGCTGTACTCACCGATCTCTTCCTCGGTCAGCGAGGTGCGCGCGATCAGTTCCCGCTTCCACTGGCGGCCGGCCACCGTGTTGGTGACCAGGATCAGCGTCGTCGCCTTGGCCGTGGCCATGGCAGCCGCGCCGACCAGCGTCTTGCCGGCGCCGCAGGGCAGCACCACCACGCCCGAGCCGCCGGCCCAGAAGCCGTCGACCGCCTCCTGCTGGTACGACCGCAGGGTCCAGCCGTCCTCGGCCAGGTTGATCTCGTGGGCCTCGCCGTCGACGTAGCCCGCCAGGTCTTCGGCCGGCCAGCCCAGCTTGAGCAGCGCCTGCTTGAGCCGGCCGCGCTCGGACGGGTGGACCGCGATCGTCTCGTCGTCGATCTTGGCGCCGAGCATGCCGGCCAGCTTCTTGGACTTCGCCACCTCGATCAGCACGATCTTGTCGAGGCCGCGCAGCACCAGGCCGTGCGAGGGGTCGTTGACCAGCTGCAACCGGCCGTAGCGGTCCATCGTCTCGGCCACGTCGACCAGCAGCGCGTGCGGCACCGGATAGCGCGAGTACTTGATCAGCGAGTCGACCACGCTCTCGGCGTCATGCCCGGCGGCGCGCGCGTTCCACAGGCCGAGGGGGGTCAGCCGGTACGTGTGCACGTGCTCCGGTGACCGTTCGAGCTCGGCGAACGGGGCAATGGCCATCCGGCACGCCTTCGCGTCCGGATGGTCGACTTCCAGCAGGAGGGTCTTGTCGGACTGGACGATAAGTGGTCCGCCGCTCACGTGTTACACCCTTCGAAGAGCTCAAACCGACCCTCCAGTGTGACACGGATCCGGTGCAACCTTCCGGCACGCGACCGCGTTGATAGAGATGCGCGGGGGAGGCGGGTCGCACCCTACGGGGGTGTGCGACCCGCGCGTCAGTTCTCCTCGTCGGGAACCGCGGCCGTGATCCGGTGCAACGCGAAGGTGTGCAGCGTTTCCGTACGCTCGTCCTCCGCCCGCAGGTAACCGGCGCTCAGCGACACCGGCCGCACCAGGCGCGACAACGTGGCCCCGTGCGAGTCGACGTAGCCCACCCAGACCCGAGCCTTCTCCCGTACGGCCTGCTGCAGCACCGCCATCGCCTGGCCGTGCTGCTGCACCGAGGTCAGCCCCGGCACGCCCTGCCCGTTGGCAGCGCGCACGCTCACCGGGGCCCGGCGGGCCGCGCGGGTGGCGATGTCCCCCCGCCGGATCTGTTCGACCACCCCGGCCAGCCTCGGCCCGGCCAGCAGTGGAGGGCCGGCCTGATCGGCCAGCCGGGAGACCACCGACGTACGGGTCGGCGCGCGGCGCACCTTGGGCCGGGCCAGCACCGCGGCGCCGCCCGCGTCCTCGGCGACCGGAGCGAAGCCCGCCTCGCGCAGGCCGCCCAGCAGCCGCGCCACCTGCAACGGGCTGACCAGCACGGTCGGCGCGATCTGGCGCAGGCCCAGCGAGCCAAGCCGCTTGTCGGCCATCACCTCGGCCAGCAGCGCCTCGTCGTCGCTGCGCAGGTAGGACCCGGCGGAGCCGGCGCGCAGGCCGCCGTGTCTGCGGGCGGCGTCGTCGATCATGTAGGTCAGCGTCTGCGGCACCGGAGTGCGTGACCGGCGGCGGAACAGCGAATGCAGATCGGCCGCCGTGTAGCCGACGTCGAGGGCCCGCCGCATGCTGGCCGCGGTGACCCGGAACACGCTCGCGCCGCCGGCCGACTCGGGCTCGGCGATCACGTCGAGCTCGGCCGCCAGTTCCGGTTCGGGCGGGCCGGGCACCACCACGGACAGGTCGGCCTGCACCAGCACGTGGTCGACCGGAGCCGGGAGCAGCGCGTCGAGCGTGCGCACGACGTCGCCCGGCGGCTCGGCCGCGCCCGGACGGACGCCGAGCGGGTCGCCGTCAGTGTCCTCGGCATCTTCGAAGAGCAGCCGGCCGTACGAGGTGACGGCCCCGAGCGCGGTCACGCCGAGCGCCGCCGCGCTGGTCAGGGCATCGCGGTGCGCCGCCTCGCGGCCTCGCGAGCGGCGGGGCGTCTGCCACGCGAGCAGGCCGAGCACCTCGTCGAACTGGGGCGCGGTGCCCGGCTTGAGGTCGGCCAGCACGAGCACACCCTCGCGCCGGGCCTGCGGGGCGCCGGCGCGTTCGGCGTCGGGGGCCAGGGCGTTGATCGGGCGGTCGCGGTCGTCGCGCCGGCCGATGAGCCCGGGCTGCCGGGTCATGGCGAGCCACGCGCGGGCCAGCGACACCCAGCGCTGGGCGATGCTGAGCGCGCGCCACAGGTCGTAGGCGCCGGTGGGCAGGAAGATCTCGTCGACCACCCCGGAGGCCCTGCTCACGGTCACCGACCGCGACGTGCCCGCCGCGTCGGCCTCGCCGAGCAGCCCGGCCGCGTACGCCACCTCGAGTAGCAGGCCCGCGCCGGGCTCGTCGAGGCCGGCCGCCTTGGCCAGGCGCTTGAGGTCGCGTACGCCCAGGCCGCCGGCCCGCAGCACCGGGGCCGGCTCGGCGGCCAGCGCCTCGAGGAGGGCTTCCGTGCTGCGGACGGCCTCCATCACCTGGCCCGCGCCGGCCGAGTCGATCGACTTCGGGTCGCGGACCGTGCCCTCGGGGATCGGCGGGAACGGCCGCAGCGGGCCCAGCGGGCCGGTGTCGCGGCGCAGCAGCAGGCCCACCTCGCGGGGCAGTTCGACCAGCTCACCGTCGGGGCGCGGGGCCCGGCCGGCCTCGCTGATCGGCACCAGCACGTGGTTGTCGACCAGCCAGCGCACCGGCTCGCCGGCTGTGCCTTTAGTCCTTTTTTGGGTGGCGGGTGGGGCGGTTGGATGGGAGTCACGGCCGAGCGCGCCGATCGGTGGGCCGGCGGTGAGCCGGTCGAGCACGGCGCGGGCGCCGGGCGGGGCGGCCAGGACCGTACGGCGCAATTTGGCCTTGTCGGCGCAGAGCGCCGCCGCCTGGGGGTCGAGGAAGTCGGCGGGCCGGCCGAGACCGGCCGGATAGGGCGAGGTGACCTCGTCGATCGCGCCCACGAGGTGCAGAGCATCGTCGCCACCGAACATGAGGAAGCGGACGCGAAGGCGGTCGATGGCGACGCGGACGTCCTCCGGCTCGACGTCGCAGGCGAGCTCCAGGATCGCGCCGACCGAGGTCAGGGCCGTTTCGGGGGCGCGGCTGAGCCGGGCCGCGTCGAGGACGGCGAGGGTGAACTCGTCGAGGCCGTCCAGGCAGCGGGCGACCGAGCCGCGGGACTGCGCGCGCACGGCGAGCGCGGAGATGTCGGCGGGTACGGGGACGACCAGGTCGGGGCGCAACTGTATGAGCGCGCTCAGCGCCTCGTCAGTGAGCGACCGCAGGTGATCGGCGAATGTGGTGGCCATCGTGTTCAACGCTAGCGACCGTGGGACGATATTGGAGTGCCCGGCTCCGGCCGGCGCCAAGATCTTGAACCGGGACATTGAAGGGGACATCCGTGGCCGCGAAGAACAATCTGCCGGGTACCGCCGTCAAGGGCGGCGCCGCCGACCGCCAGACGCAGCCGCGCGGGCCCGAAGACCACTTCAACGTGTCCGAGATCGTGTCCGACCGGGCCGCGGCGCCGTCGCCCTTCGGTGACGACCAGACCTTCCCGCTCCCGGTCGAGCAGTTGCACTACATCCCGTCGACCCCCGCGTGAACTGAGCCGGCAAATGTCATGCCCTCCGGGCCCTCGCCTGCGAGGCCGTGCTGAGGCGCGGCGGGGTGCCGCTCGGTGCAGTCGGTCATGACGCAAGCGGTCGGGTTCGACCTGGACATGACCCTGATCGACTCCCGGCCGGGCATTCGCGCCGCCTACCAGGCGCTGACCGCCGAGACCGGCGTCTTCGTGGACGCCGACCTCGCGGTCAGCCGCCTGGGGCCGCCGCTGCGCACCGAGCTCCGCCACTGGTTTCCGGCCGAGCAGATCGAGCAGACGGTGACCACCTACCGGGCTCTCTACGCCCGGTACGCGATCGCCCCGACCGTGCCGATGCCCGGCGCCGCCGAGGCGCTCGCGGCCGTGCGTGAGCTGGAACTCCGTGTTGTGGTCGTCACATCGAAGCTGGGCCGGCTCGCCCGGCTGCACCTCGACCACCTGGGCATCGTCGCCGACGAGGTGGCCGGTGACCTCTTCGCCGAGGGCAAGGCGGCGGCGATCACCGAGCACGGCGTCGGCTGGTACGTCGGGGATCATGTGGCCGACATGGTGGCCGCGCGCACGGCCGGGGTGCCGGGCGTCGGCGTCGCCACCGGGCCGTGCCCGCCGGACGAACTCCGGGCCGCCGGGGCCGCGTACGTGTTGAAAGATCTCACCGGTGTGCCGGGTCTGCTGCGCGAGATTGCAGTTGGGTCCGGACCCACGGCTTAAGTAGCCTTGCGGTAAGCGGTTTCCATTCGAGGGTTGTTCGGGGCCTGCCTTGACCGGCGGACTGCCGTAGGTCGGCGCCTCCCACCGCCCTGAACAATTCTCACCAGTGAAGTTGAGGTCAGCGGTGCCCACGGGTCGAGTGAAGTGGTACGACGCGGCGAAGGGATTCGGGTTCGTCACCAGCGATGAGGGCGGCGACGTGTTCCTGCCCAAGGGCGCGCTGCCGGCCGGGGTGGCCGAGCTGAAGACAGGTCAGCGCATCGAGTTCGGCGTGGTCGACAGCCGCAAGGGCGCGCAGGCGATGGGCGTGAAACTCATCGACGCGCCGCCGTCGCTGTCCGAGCTGCGGCGCCGGCCCGCCGAAGAGCTGCACAGCATGGTCGAAGACATGATCAAGTTGCTCGAGTCGCAGGTGCAGCCCGGCTTGAGCCGCGGCCGCTACCCCGACAAGCGGGTCGCCCAGAAGATCGCGCAGCTCGTCCACGCGGTCGCGAAAGAGTTCGAAGTCTAGATAAAGGGCTTCACCGACGGCGTCAATCCCGCCGCCGCTGCACGCTGTAACAGGGCGTCGGCGGCGGCGAGTCCGTCTGGGCCCAATTCCAGGGTGAACTCGTTGACGTAGAGGTCGATGTGCTGCTGGACGACCTCGGGCTCCATCTCTTGCGCGTTGGCCAGCACGAACTCGCGGCTCGCGTCGGGGTTGGCCCACGCCATGCTCACCGAGTTACGGATCCACTCGGTGGCCTGGACCGGGTCGACAGCGCCCTTGCGGGCCAGGATGGCGCCGAGCGGGATGGGCAGGCCGGTGTCGGATTCCCACCACTCGCCCAGGTCGGCCAGCGCGGTGAGCCCGTAGCGCTGATAGGTGAAGCGGGCCTCGTGGATGACCAGGCCGGCGTCGAACCGGCCCTCGGCCACCCCGGGCATGATCTGGTGGAACGGGACGACCTCGATGCGGCCCGGCGCGCGGTCGGCCGACCAGAGGCGGAACAGCAGATAGGCCGTCGTACGGTCGCCCGGCACGGCCACCGTCTTGCCGGCGAGGTCGACGCCGGGCTCGCGGGCCAGCACCAGCGGACCGCAGCCGCGGCCCAGCGCGCCGCCGGTGGGCAGCAGGTCGTAGTCGTCGAGCAGCCAGGGCAGCGCGGCGTAACTCACCTTGACCAGGTCGAACTCGCCCCGCTCGGCCGCCGTGTTGGTCACGTCGACGTCGGCGAAGGTCAGATTGACCTCGGGCGTGCCCGGGATGAGCCCGTGCACGAGAGCGTGGAAGACGAACGTGTCATTGGGACACGGGGAGACCGCGAGTGAGAGCGCCACGGGTCCACGCTAGACGCGTCTCGCGGCCCTCACCTGCCACGACGGGTGTCGCTCATCCCACACGGTGAGGTTATCCACAGGCTGTCCACAACTGGCCCGAAGCTGTGGATAAAGCGGCGAAGGCCTCCCGGAGGCGCCAGGCGGCCCGATCCCGCGGTCCGACCGGGTTGGAGATGGCGCGCAGCTCGGCGAAGGGCAGACCGGCGGCGGCAACCGCGACCCCGTAACCCTCCATGGCCTCGGCCACAGCCTGTGGATAACTTTCGGCCAGGCGGTCGGCGGTCCGTTTTGTGCCGGTGACCGTGCTGAGGGTCACGACATCGCCGACGATCGCCTCGGGCAGCTCGGCGGTCAGGGCCTTCAGGAGGGCTGGGTCGCAGGACAGCACGCTGGTGCCGAAGCCGAGCTCGTCGACCGGGAGGAAGCCGTCGGGCGTCTCGGCGCCCAGGTCGGCGGCGATGCTGCGGGCGCCCAGCACGATCGAGCCGACGGGGGCGCGGCCCGGGAAACCGCCGGCGATCCCGGCTGAGACGACGGCGCGGTAGCGGCCGGTGGCCAACAGGCGCGCGGTGCCGGCGGCGGCTGCGGCGGGCCCGACCCCGACTGGCTCGACCACGACGTTGTCGGGGTCGGCGCCGGCGCGCACAGCTTCCGCCTCAGCGGCCACAGCCGTGACCACGAGCAGGGGCAGAGTCATCGGACGGGGTCCTCGCTTCTCGGCATGCTGATCGTCTGTTCCGAAGCCCACCACACAGCTCGCCCACCACAGAGCCCGCCCTCCCTCGGGGGCCCCCACCTCGACGATTGTGGCGGAAATCGTGGATCACTGCGGTGCGCGGCGCCGCCGACTGTGGACAAGCCGGAATTGTGGATAACTGCGGAAGCAGCGGCCTCAGCGGTCCTGATCGTCCGGAGGGGTGCCGCCGTCGGTGGGGTGGTCGGCCGACGTGGGCCGGTAGACGTGGAAGCCGGGCGGCGCGAGCGCGGCGTCGGGCTTCGGCTGCGCGGCCGGCTGGGGCGCCGGTGGTTCGGAGGTTCGAGAGGGCGGCGGATCCGACGCGGCTCGCTTGTCCTTGCGGCGGCCGAACCACCCCTTCTTGGGCTCGCCGGAGTCGATGCGAGTGGGCGGGCCGTCGCTTGCGGGGCGGCCGCTGCCGCCGGCGACTCGATCGTTTTCCCGGCGGGCTGCACGGTCTGAGGTCGCGCGCCCGCGGCCCTCGGAAGTGCGGTCTGACGACGCGCGCCGGCTGCTCTCGAAGGTGCGGTCTGACGACGCGCGCCCGCCCTCGTCGGGGGTGCGGTTTCGGGTCGTGCGTGCGCTTTCTGCCCGGTCGGCGCGGGTGGGCTGGGTGGGCGGCGTGCGGCCGGGAGGCGTGTTGTTGGGACGGGTGTGGGTGGGGACGGTCGGCGCGTCCGGCCAGGGGTCGGCCGGGCCCGTGCTGCTCGACGACCCGGGACTGCTCCAGCGGGGGGCCGGTTCGTCGGGGCCGGCTGTGGCGTGGGCGGGCTCGCGGTCGGGGGTGGGATCGTCGACCCGGCCGCTCAGGCGCTCGTTGTGCAGGCGGGTGGCCACCCAGCCGGCGCGGGCGGCGGCCACGACGGCCAGCAGGGCGGCCAGGGCCACGCCGAGACGGCCGGGTAGCGGGATGATGCCGATGCCGCCGCCGACGACCCAGGCGATCATCAGGACCGTCTCGGAGTGGGCGAAGGCGCTGGCGCGCAGGCGTTCGGGGACCCTTTCCTGGATGCTGGCGTCGACGGCCAGCTTGGCGATGCCGCTGAAGACGGCCACCAGCAGCGCCAGCAGGGTGACCGTGGCCAGGCTGTAGAAGAGCGTGGCCAGTACGCCCATGGCGGCTACGACGGCCAGGCCGGCGGATTGCAGGGCCAGCGGGCGGCGGATACGCAGTCTCGTGCCCACTGCGGTGGACAGGAACGTGCCCACCGCCAGGGCGCCGCCGATCAGGCCGACCGCGCCCTGGCGTCCGATGTCGTTGCCCAGGATCGTCGTGTCGAGCTGGTCGGCCATGATGACGAAGGCGAGGAAGAGCAGCGTGAAGCCGAACAGCATGCGCAGGCTGGCGCTGCCGATCAGGGTGGCCACCACCAGCCGGCTGGAGAGCGGGCGGTCTTCCCCCCGGCCCAGGCGCAGCATCGTGCGCCAGGGGCGCGGCACCGCCTCGGGCGGGTCGGAGTCGGCGCGGGGCGGCAGGCGGAGCGACACGACCATGCCGATGATGAAAATGATCATGGCTACGCGCAGCGGCCACTGCGGGCCGAATTTGAACGCGAGCAGGCCCACGGGGGCGACCACCGCGCCCGCGAACGTGCCGTAGACGCTGGCCCGGGCGCCGACCTGGGACAGGCCGACGCCCTCGGGCAGGAGCCTCGGCACGGCGGCCGAGCGAGCTACGCCGTACGCCCGGGATAGCGCCAGCACCCCGAAAGCCGCCGGATAGAGACCCCAGCCGAAAAGGTGATCGGAGATCACGTAGGCCAGGAACGCGCGGCCGAGCATGGTGACCGCGAGGGCGTACCGCCGGCCGTGCCGGAAATGGTCGAGCAGCGGGCCCACCACGGGGGCCAGCAGCGCGAACGGCACCATCGTGATCAGCAGGTAGAGCGCCACCTTGCTGCGCGCCTCACCCAGCGGCACGTTGAAGAAGATGGTGCCGGCCAGGCCGATCGCGATCAGGGTGTCGCCCGCGCAGGAGAGCGCGTGCAGGTCGAAGAGGCGGATCATGCCCTGTTCGTTGGCGGCGCCCCGCGCCCGCGCCGTGCCGACGCGGCGGGTTGCCCACGCTCCGCCGCGCACGGATCCCCGCACCAGCAGGCGGGCCGCCTTGACACTGGTGCCGACGGTGCGTCCGAGAGAGGGAAGCAGCGGCATGGCTCCCATCCTGACTGATCCAGGCGAGCGCTGTCCCGTTCCGCGACCGGCAGAATCCGGGGGAGTCGGTGCGGAACCTCAGTCACGGTGGGGGACAATGAATATGTGACGACTCGGACCTCCACGCGCGCCGCCCGACTCGACCAGGTTTGTGCCGACGCGATCGGGGTCGCGCGCGGCGCGATCACCGATGTGGACCCGGCCGACATCGGCGAGCACCTCGAGGCCATCGCCGAGGGCGACCGCCTCGTGACCCACCTCTTCGAGAGTCACCTGGCCGGCTACCGCGGCTGGCGGTGGGCCGTCACGGTCACCCGCGTCCCGCGCAGCCGGCACGTCACCGTGTGCGAGACGGTGCTGCTGCCCGGCCCCGACGCGCTGCTCGCCCCCGGCTGGGTGCCCTGGAACGAGCGCCTCCAGCCCGGCGACCTCGGCGTGGGCGACCTCATGCCGACCGCGCCCGACGACGACCGGCTCGCCCAGGGCTACGTGCTCAGCGACGACTCCGCGGTGGAAGAGGTCAGCTGGGAACTGGGTCTCGGCCGGTCACGGGTGATGTCGCGCGAGGGCCGCATCGACGCTGCTCAGCGGTGGTACGACGGCGAGGCCGGCCCCGAGGCGCCGATCTCGGTGGCTGCCCCGCGCAACGCCCGCTGCGGCACCTGCGGTTTCTATCTGCCGCTGGCCGGGTCGCTGCGCTCGATGTTCGGCGTCTGCGGCAACCTCTACGCCCCCGACGACGGCCGGGCGGTCAGCTCCGACCACGGTTGCGGCGCGCACTCCGAGGCGCTGCAGGGCTCGGCCGAGCAGCCGGTCGAGGAGCTGCCGACGGTCTTCGACGACAGCGAGGTCGAGTCGGTGGCGGTCAGCCGCGGTCACGGCTCGGTCGAAGAGAGCGAGCCGGCCGAGGACTACGGTCACAGCTGATTGGTGACCCGGAACTCGCCGTGAGTCAGGGCGCGCCGGCGCCTGCGGTGCCGGTCGTGCACGATCATCGTGATCAGGCCGGGTATGCCCGCGAGGAACCCGGCGATGCAGATCTGCAGCCAGCGCTCCGGAGCGTCGGCCAGCCAGACGATCAGGGCGGCGACGGCGAAAGCGGCCAGCCCGCCGGCGGCGAACGGGACCATCGGCGGGTCCAGCGGCTCGACTCGGGGCTTCGCTTCACTCACACGGACAGGATAGGTCCGCGACGATCACGGGTAGGCCCCTGTGACAGGGCCGACACTCATCGGTTTTGCGCAGGTCATCGAGGGCTGAGAACATGCCCGCGACGCCCACCTCATGATGCCGGAGAGCCCCGCATGTCCACCGCAGCCGATACAAGTACGTCGAAGAATGGTTTTGACCGCTTCTTTGAGATCTCGGCGCGGGGCTCGACCCTTGGCCGGGAGGTCCGCGGTGGCCTCGCCACCTTCTTCACGATGGCCTACATCGTGGTGCTCAACCCGCTGATCATCGGTAACGGGGTGGATGCGGACGGCGCCCAGCTGCCGATCGCCGCCCTCGCCGCGGGCACTGCGCTGGTGGCGGGCGTGATGACCATCCTGATGGGTGTCGTGGCCCGCTTCCCGCTCGCTCTGGCCGCCGGGCTGGGGGTCAACGCCCTGGTGGCGTACGAGATCGCGCCGGAGATGACCTGGGCCGACGCGATGGGCCTGGTTGTGATCGAGGGTGTGCTGATCGCCATCCTGGTGCTCACCGGCCTGCGGGAACTGGTCTTTCGGGCCGTGCCGACCCAGCTCAAGACGGCCATCGGGGTCGGCATCGGCCTGTTCCTGATGATCATCGGTCTGGTCGACGCCGGGTTCGTGAACCGCGTGCCGGACGCCGCGAACACCACCGTGCCGGTCGAGCTCGGCGTCGGCGGCAAGCTGGCCACCTGGCCCGCCGCGGTCTTCGTGATCGGTCTGCTCTTCACGCTGGTGCTGTTCGTCCGCAAGGTGCGCGGCGCGATCCTGATCGGCATCCTCGGCACGACCGTGCTGGCGATCATCGTCGAGGCGATCGCGCACCCCCAGGGCTGGTCGCTGAACGTGCCCACGCTGCCCGACAAGATCGTGAGCACCCCCGACCTGTCGCTGATCGGCCACTTCAACGTGCTCGACTCGTGGTCGCGGGCGGGCTGGCTGGTCGTGCTCATGTTCATCTTCAGCCTGCTGATCACCGACTTCTTCGACACGATGGGCACGATGGTCGCGGTCGGCCAGGAGGGCGGGCTGCTCGACGAGCGTGGCATGCCGCCGCGTACGCGGGAGATTCTGCTCGTCGACTCCGTGGCCGCCGCCGCGGGTGGCGCCGCCAGCGTGTCGAGCAACACCGCGTACATCGAAAGCGCGGCCGGCGTCGGCGAGGGCGCCCGCACCGGTGTCGCGAACCTGGTCACCGGCGGTCTCTTCCTGCTTGCGATGTTCCTGACGCCGCTGGTCTCGGTGGTGCCGTTCGAGGCGGCGTCGACCGCGCTGGTGGTGGTCGGCTTCCTGATGCTGACCGCCATCCGGCAGATCGACTGGACCGACTACACCATCGCGGTGCCGGCGTTCCTGACCGTCACGCTCATGCCGTTCACCTACTCGATCTCGAACGGCATCGGGGCCGGCGTCATCTCGTACGTCGTACTGAAGGTCGCCACCGGCAGGGCGCGCGAGATCCACCCCATTCTGTACGGCGTGGCCGTGCTCTTCGTCCTGTACTTCCTGCGGGGTCCCCTGGAGGCTTGGATCCTGTGACCGCTGTCATGACCTGTTCGAATGTCGTTAGCCATGCTCATTAGCTAAGCTAATAATCGTGATGGAGTGGCCCGTGATGGCGGATCGAGGCACAGCCGACGAGCTGGCCAAGGCCCTGCGCGAGTCGATAATGCGGTTGAACCGGCGGATCCGTCAGGCCCGTCCGGTCGGTGACCTCACCTTCAGCCAGCTCTCCGCGCTGACCAGCCTCCAGCTGGCCGGCGCGCTGACCCCGCGCGAACTCGCCGATGTCGAACGTGTCCAGCCCCCGACGATGACCAAGATCGTCGGGAAGCTGGAGGAACGGGGACTGGTCGCCCGGACGCCGCACCCGACCGACGGCCGGCAGGTCATCCTGTCGGCCACCGAGCAGGGGCGGGCCGTGCACGCCGAGTTCGAGAAGGCGCGCAACGAGTGGCTGGCCACCCAGCTGGCCGCTCTGGCGCCCGAGGAACGGGAGACGCTCGCTCGGGCGTCGGAGATCCTTCAGAAGATCTCCCGCGCCTGAGGGTTCGGCTACGCGGCGCTTCGTCACGCGACGATGACGCGTACGACGAACAGGAGGCACAACCGCGTGCGGTCAGTGCTCAGCACCACCTTCCGTTCCCTGCAGGTTCGCAACTATCGGCTCTTCGCCACCGGCCAGCTGGTGAAGCTCGTCGGCGTGTGGATGATGTTCACCGCGCAGGACTGGCTGGTGCTCGACCTGTCCGGCAACTCGCCGGTCGCGCTCGGGGCGGTGACCTCCCTCCAGTTCCTGCCGGTGCTGCTGCTGACCCTGTACGCGGGCAAGCTCGCCGACCGCTTCGACAAGCGGCGCCTGCTGGTGATCGCCAACGCCGCGTTCGCCGTCACCGCGATCGCCTTCGCCGTGCTGGTCGCCTCGGGTCACGTGCAGCTCTGGCACGTCTTCCTCTTCGCCGGCCTGCTCGGCATCGCCAACGCCGTCGAGACCCCGGTGCGGCAGGCCTTCGTCTCCGAGCTGGTCGAACTGCCGCTGCTGCCGAACGCCCTCGCGCTCTCGGCGGCCACCTTCAACACCGCGCGGATCGGCGGGCCGGCGCTGGCCGGGGTGGCACTCGCGCTCTTCGACACCGGGCCGGTCTTCCTGATCGCCACGGTCCTGGCCGTCGCGCCGATCTTCAGCTACGCCCGTATGGGGGCAGCCGATCTGCGTCCCTCGGAACGACAGGCCAAGAAGGACGCCCGCATCTCGGACGGCCTGCGGTACGTCGGCCGGCGCTCCGACCTGATGCTGCCCATCGGCCTGATGTTCGTGGTCGGCATGATCGGCTTCAACTTCCCGGTCACGCTGGCCGCCCTCGCGAAGATCGACTTCAACGCCGGACCCTCCACCTTCGGCCTGCTGACCACGGCCCTGGCGGTCGGCGCGCTCGGCGGGGCGCTGGCCGGCAGCGGACGACGGGCCCGGCCCGGCGCGTACGTGGTGATCGGTGCGGCGCTGGCCTTCAGCGTGCTCGAGTTCGTGGTCGGGTTCGCGCCCAGTTTCGTGGTGGCGATGCTGCTGCTGGTGCCGACCGGGTTCTTCTCGATCTATCTGGCCCAGGCGGCCAACCACCGCGTGCAGATGGGCGTCGACCCGGAGTTCCGGGGGCGCGTGATGGCGCTGTACGTGCTGGTCTTCCTGGGTACAACACCGATCGGTGCGTCGCTGGCCGGCTGGTGGGGCGAGCATTTCGGGGTGGCGTCGAGCATCACCGGCGCCGGGGCGGTCTGTTTTGTCGCGTCGCTGGTCGCGCTGGTGTGGCAGCTTCGCAACAGCGGCGAGCGGCTGTCCCTGACGCTTCGGCCCCGGCCGCGTCTGCGCTTGGTGCCCCCCATCGAGGAGCCGGTCCGCGACATCGAGATCGCCAGGGTTTCGGAGCGGGAGGCTTCGGCCGCCTGACGGGTATTTGGCAGAAAAGGGTATTCCGGTACAGGCCTGTTTCGAATTAGCTTCAGTGCGTGGCCCTCGCGCACATGGTTGTGCTCACGGCGGCGCTCGTGCTTCCTCTGACCGTGCCGTACGCGGTGGCGGTCGCCCTGAGGCGTGACGAGTTCCGCCGCAGACGGGCCTGTGCTGACGGTCCGGCGCAGGTGCGCGACCTGATCCGCCTCGACGAGTCGATCCGCGACACCGACCCGGCGCACACGCTGGCCCACCTCGGCCCGCCCCCGATCGAGTGGCTGGCCCGCGACCTGCGCCGCCTCGACCGCCAGCGCCGGGGCGGGGTGACCCTCGAGTCGGTTCGCTGGAAGGCCGCCGTGATGCGCGCCTACGACGAGCGGCTCTGCCTGGCCTGCCAGTGCCTGGGCGTCACCGAAAATTTGCGTCCCCTCGACGGCCTCGACCGCGAGATCGAGCGCGTACGGGTGGAGGGCGCCCTCGAAGAGGCCGGCCTCCAGCTCCGCTGACCGCCGGGGACGTGGTCATCCCGCCCAGGAATCGACCCGGGGCCGGTTGGCTGACGGCGCGGACATGCCGCCCCGACCGGTCAGCAACACGGCGAGAATGATCGCGGTCAGCGCGCCCACGGTGCTCGGCAGACCGAACTCGCCCTGGACGGCATAGGACGACGCCGAGGCCGCGAGCACGCCGCCGGTATAGGCGAAGGCGACCGGCAGGGCCACCCGGGCCAGGCGACCGGGCAGGGCCGAGGCGATGGCCAGCGCGCCGATCAGAATCAGGTCGGGCACCAGGAACAGGTTGTCCGAGCGCCAGGAATCGTGCAGGAAGAGGAAGGCGAACGTGGTCAGGCTGAGGATGGCCCCCGCGATCCGGCCCCACATGAGGAGTCGCATGTCTACACCGTAGACATGCGAGGCCCGAATGTCTACGGCGTAGACTCCCGAGCTGTGCCGATGACCGCCGCCTCCATCACTCAGGCCACGCTCGCGCTCGGCGACCGGGAGGGCGAGAAGGCGATGTCCATGCGCCGGATCGCTGCCGAGCTGGGCTGCGACCCGATGGCCATCTACCGGCACTTCCCCAACCGCGAGGCCCTGCTCGACGCCGTGGCCGACTCGGTGGTGGCCGAGGTGCCCGCGCCCGGTGGGGGCGGGCCCTGGGACGAACGTATCCGGGTCGTTCTCACCGGCATGCGGGCAGTGGCGCTGCGGCATCCCGGGATCGCGGGACACATCGCGTCCCGGCCGCCGCTCGGGCCGTGCGGGCGCCGGGTCGCGGGGGAATTGTTCGTGGCGCTGGCCGAGGCCGGTCTGGCGCCGGGTGATGTGGTGCGGGCCTTTCAGGCTCTGATCGCTTACGCCGCGGCCGGACTGCGGATGGCGGTGGATGCCGGGGTACAGGACCGGCGCTGGCAACAGGTGAGCGCCGCGATGGAAGGCCTGCCGGGGGAGGCGTTGCCCGTGGTCGGATCGGCTGAGCAGTTCGACTATGGCCTGCGCCTGCTGCTCAGCGGCATCAGGCTCGAGGGTGAACGCGCCGCGGGCTGAGCGGGTTGTCCACAGGCGAGCAGCGGGCGCTGTCAGAGAGGCCAGGCGGCCAGGCGCTCGTAGCGGCCCTCGTCGCTGCTCACCAGCTCGAACGACGTCACCGGCCACGAGTCGCCCCGGTGGGCGGCCAGGGCCCGGCGCAGGGCGCCGTCCGAGTGGTACGAGACCGTCAGGTGCGGGCGGAACGGGCGGTCGTCGCTGGGGAAGCCGCCCAGGGTCAGCGCGTCCCGGACGTCCTCGCGGAGCTCGGTCAGTTGGGCCAGATCACCCTCGACGCCCACCCAGGCGGCCGAGCCGAACTGGCCGCCGCTGCTCAGCCGCAGCTCGAACCGGCCCGGTGAGGGCACATCGGCCAGAAACGGGATCACCGTCGAGGGCGGCGCGTCACCCAGGAAGACCAGGGTGAGGTGCCACTTCTCGATCGGGGTCAGGCGGGAGGCCGCGGGCAGGATGCCGTGCAGCGCCTCTCGCGGAGGCGCCGGCGGGAAGACGCCGACGAAGAGACGGGTCAGGACGACTCGCGGGCCGCGGGGCCGCCGCCGAAGAGCACGTCGTCCCAGCTGGGGAGGCGCTTGCGGGGCTTCGCCTCGTCGGTCTCGGCGGGCTGTTGACCGCCCTGGCCGACCGTGCGCCGGGGGCGCAGGACGGCCAGCGACGGCACGGCCGGGACCTCTTTGGGAAGGTCGGAGTCTTCGTCGAAGGCCGAGCCGGAACCGCCGCCGAGCAGGGCGGCAGCGCCCCCGGCGACCGGGCGGCGCGGAGATTCGGACGGGCCCGCGTCGAGGTTGCGGCCGCCGGACGGGCTGAGCGGACGGTCGAGCGAGGCGAGCAGCGCGTCACGCCCGGCCCGGATCGGGTCGCGCTGTGGGCGCGGCGACTGCTCGGCGGCGGGCAGGCCGTGGCCGGCGCGCGTGGGCTCGGCCGAGCGGGACGGACCGGGCAGGCCGTGACCGCCGCGCTCGGTGAAGGCGGCCCGCTCGGGCGCGGGTTCCTGGCCGAGGATCTGGGTGGGACGCTCGGCGCACAGGTATTGGGCCATGTCGTCGTGCGGCGACACGACCTGACGTCCCTTGTCGAGATCCCAGATCGCCTGGGCGGTCGCCTTGCCGGACGGCCACGTGGCGACGATGCGCCAGGTGCCGTCCTCGCGGCGGAACGCGTCCCACGAGATCTTTTCGGTGTCGATGCCGTGCTGGGACAGGCGGCTGTCGACCACCTCGGCCAGCGGGGCGCCCGAGTCGGAGGTCTTGAGGCGGGTGCGGCGCGCGTGCTGCGCCAGCATGGCCCGTTCCTGCAGCACCGGGCCCGCGTAGCGCAGGACGCGGTCGACCGGCACGCCGGCGATGCGTGCGACATCTTCGGCGGACTCACCGGAACGGATGCGGGACTGAATGTCGCGCGGAGACAGCGAAGGCGGGGCGTCGGGCGACATCACGGCGACCATGGACCCGGGCGAGACCGGTTGACCGTCGTGGGCGATCGCACCGGAGACCCGGTCGTCGATGGGGAGGGCCAGGAGCCGGCCGACCTCGTCGGCGAGCACCATGGCCTGCCCGTCCTCGGAAAGGGCGACGAAGCGTACCGGCCGCATGCGTTGCCTCCGTCCCGTCGCGTTGGCCTGCGCTCGGCGAGAGTCAGCCACCCGGGCGCGTTTCGAAACACGGTACGCGCCTTGGTCACCTAATGGTGGTAAGCCACGCCGTCAAGTTGACTGAGCTGCGATGATCTTGAAAATTCAGCGACTTCAACGGCAGATGACCGCAGCCCAGGGTGACCAAGAGCACGATGCCCGACGACGCGTCCGGCGGCAACCCGGAACTCGTCAGAGCCGCTCGGCGACGTAGTCGATGCAGGCGGTCAGGGCGGCCACGTCGGAGGGCTCCACGGTGGGGTAGAGAGCCACCCGCAGCTGGTTGCGGCCGAGCTTGCGGTAGGGCTCGGTGTCGACGATGTCGTTGGCCCGCAGCACCTTGGCGATCGTCGCGGCGTCGACGCCCTCGAAGTCGATCGTGGCCACCGCGGCCGAGCGGAGCAGCGGGTCGGTGACGAACGGTGTCGCGTACGCGGACTTCTCGGCCCAGCCGTAGATGACGGCGGCGCTCTCGGTGCTGCGCCTTACTGCCCAGGCCAGGCCGCCCTGGGTATTCATCCAGTCGAGCTGCTCGGCCGCCAGGAACACCGTGGACAGTGCGGGGGTGTTGTACGTCTGCTCCAGGCGGGACTGCTCGACGGCGGTGACCAGGTCGAGGAACTGCGGGATGTAGCGGCCGCTCGCCTTGATCTCGAAGGCCCGCTCGATCGCGGCGGGGGACATCAGGGCCATCCAGAGGCCGCCGTCGGAGCCGAGCGCCTTCTGCGGGGCGAGGTAGTAGACGTCCGTCTCGCGCAGGTCGACCTCGAGGCTGCCGCCGCCGGACGTGGCGTCGGTGAGCAGCAACGCGCCCTGGTCGGCGCCGGCCACGCGACGTACGGGGACGGCCACGCCGGTCGACGTCTCGTTCTGGACCGAGGCGTACACGTCGACGCCGGCCTCGGCCTGGAGGAACGCCGCCTGCCCGCCCGGCGCCCGGTGGACCGTCGGCTCGGCCAGGAACGGCGCGTCCTTCACGGCCTTGGCGAACTTGGCCCCGAACTCGCCGAATTCGGCGAACTGGGCCTGCCGGCGGATCAGGCCGAACGTCGCGACCTCCCAGAACGCGCTGGTGCCGCCGTTGGCCAGGATCACCTCGTAGCCCTCGGGCATCGAGAAGAACTCGGCCAGGCCGCGCCGGAGCCGGGCGACCTGGTTCTTCACCGTCGGCTGGCGGTGCGACGTGCCGAGGAACGTGCGGGACACCGCGGCCAGCGACTCGACGCCCTCGGGGCGCACCTTGCTCGGGCCGGAGCCGAAGCGTCCGTCGACGGGCCTGATCGTGTCGGGGATCCGGATGTCAGTCACGGGGAGACATTATGCGCGCAGCTCGCCCCAGCCCTCGACCTGCTGCGGCTTGCGGGGCGCTGGTCCCACGTAGCGGACACGGGGGTAGACGTTGCGGCCCAGACGCTTCTGTTCGAGCACGTGGGCGCTCCAGCCGGCCACCCGCGCGCAGGTGAACATGGAGCTGAGCATGTGGCCCGGCACCTCGGCGAAATCGAGCACGACGGCTGACCAGAATTCGACATTCGTCGGCAGCGGGCGGTCGGGCTTGCGTTCCTGCAGCTCGGCGACCGCGGCCTGCTCGAGCGCCACCGCCACGTCGTAGCGCGGGGCGCCGAGGTCGCGGGCCGTGCGCTTGAGCACCCGGGCCCGCGGGTCTTCGGCGCGGTAGAGGCGGTGCCCGAAACCCATCAGGCGCTCACCCCGGTCGAGGACTCCCCGCACGTACCCCCGGGCGTCGCCGCCGCGTTCGACGTCTTCCAGCATCGTCAGCACGCGGGCGGGCGCACCGCCGTCGAGCGGGCCCGACAGGGCGCCGATGCCCGAGGAGATGCAGGCGGCCACGTCGGCGCCGGTCGACGCGACCACCCGGGTGGTCAGCGTGGAGGCGCTCATGCCGTGTTCGGCGGCGGAGATGAAGTAGGCGTCGACCGCCTTCACGTGCCGCGGGTCGGGCTCGCCCCGCCAGCGCCGCATGAACCGCTCGACGATCGTGCCGGCCTTGTCGATGTCTTTCTGCGGCACGGCGGGCAGGCCCAGCCCGCGGGCGGCCTGGGCCACGAAGGAGAGCGCGGTGACCGACACCCGCGCCAGGTCGCGCCGGGCCTGCTCGTCGGAGATGTCGAGGAGTTGGGCCAGACCCCAGTACGGCGCCAGCATCGCGACCGCCGACTGCACGTCGACCCGGATGTCGCCCGAGTGCACCGGCACCGGGAACGGCTCGGCCGGCGGTAGCCCCGGCCCGAACCGTCCGTCGACGAGCAGCCCCCAGACGTCGCCGAAGGAGACCTGACCGATGAGGTCCTCGATGTCGACGCCGCGGTATCGCAGCGCGCCACCGGCCTCGTCGGGCTCGGCGATCTCGGTCTCGAAGGCGACGACGTCCTCGAGCCCGGGCTTGAAGTCGGTCACGACCCTCCCTGGGACAGAATGCTGTAGGTGCTTCATCTTGCTCGCCGGGTAACGGCGGGTCGACCCGCCGGGATGTGCTCTCCGCGACACCCATCCTCACCGACCTGACGCGCGGGCCGGAGCGACTTAGGGTCGTTTGCAGTGCTAACGATCGGCCGGACACCTGACGCAGGAGCTTTCGTGACCCTCGAACCACCCTCGCCCGCGAGCATGCGGCGCGACTACACCGCGCGCGGGGCGCTCCTCGAGACGGATCTGGCGGCCGACTGGCGCACCCAGTTCGAGGCCTGGTTCACCGACGCCGCCGCCTTCGGGCTGCCCGAGCCGAACGCGATGATCGTGTCGACCGCGACCCCGGACGGCCGGCCCTCGGCGCGCACGGTGCTGCTCAAGGAGTACGACGAGCGCGGCTTCGTGTTCTTCACCAACTACGGCTCCCGCAAGGGCGGTGAGCTGGCCGCCAATCCGTACGCGAGCCTGGTCTTCCCCTGGTTCCCGATGCAGCGCCAGGTGTTGGTGGGCGGGGCCGTCGAACGGGTCAGCCGCGACGAGACCGAGGCCTACTTCGCCGGCCGGCCGCGCGGCTCGCAGCTGGGCGCATGGGCCAGCCCGCAGTCGTCGGTGGTGCCGGACCGGGCGGCGGTCGACGACGCCTACGCGGCCGCCGCACAGCGCTTCGCGGACGTGCCGGTGCCGGCCCCCGAGCACTGGGGCGGGTTCCGCGTCGTGCCCGGGACGGTCGAGTTCTGGCAGGGCCGGAGCAGCCGCCTGCACGATCGGCTGCGCTTCCGCCGTACCGGAGACGGGGTCTGGATCGTGGAAAGGCTCGCGCCTTGAGTCAGGACGCCGTCGAAGAAGGCGAGAAGATCGCCGAGCTCAAGGAACGCAAGTCCTGGGTGATCGACATCCGGCCGCTGAAGGTCGTCGCCTACCGCCGGATGTGGATCGGCAACGGGCTCTCGTTCTTCGGTTTCCAGTTCACCGCCGTCGCCGTGCCGGTCGAGATGTACGCGATCACGCACTCCTCGGCCTGGGTCGGCCTGCTCGGCATCGCCGGCCTAATCCCGCTGCTGGTCTTCGGACTGTGGGGCGGGGCCGCGGCCGACGTGGTCGACCGGCGCAAGCTGCTGCTGGCGAGCTCGCTGCTGGCCTGGGTGGCGACCGCCGGCCTGCTGGTCCAGGCGCTGTTCACCGTGAACAGCGGCTGGCTGCTGCTCGGGCTCACCGCCGTGCAGTCGGCCGGCTTCGCGATCAGCTCGCCGACCCGTCAGGCGATCATCCCGCGCATCGTGCCGGCCGGCCTGGTGCCCGCCGCGAACACCCTGGCCTACACGACCACCACCGCGGGCGGGGTGCTCGGTCCGCTGGCGGCCGGCCTGATCTTCGCGGTCTCGGGCACGGGCCACGGGGTGACGGTCGCCTACGCCGTCGACGCCCTGCTGTTCACCATCTCGTTCTGGGCCACCTGGAAGCTGCCGCCCATCCCGCCGGTCGAGCACGAGCCGGGTGCGGAGAAGGCCACAGCGGGCGTGCGCGGCATCCTGGTCGGCCTGCGGTTCCTGGTCACCCAGCCGGTGCTGCTGCTGTCGTTCGCGGTCGACATCGTGGCCATGGTCTTCGCCATGCCGCGGGCGCTGTTCCCCGAGGTGGCGGCCGACCGGTTCGGCGGCGACTGGGCGGTCGGCTGGCTGTTCGCCGCGATCGCCATCGGCTCGGTCGTCGGCGGCCTGACCTCGGGCTGGATCGGCCGGGTCAAGCGGCAGGGCGTGGCGCTGGTGATCGCCGTCGTGGCCTGGGGCGTGGCCATCGGGCTCTCCGGCCTGGCCCACAGCCTGTGGCTGATGGTGCTGCTGCTGGCCGTGGGCGGGGCGGCCGACCTGGTGAGCGCGGTCTACCGGCAGTCGATCCTGCAGGTCTACGCGCCCGACCGGCTGCGCGGGCGGCTTCAGGGCGTCTTCACGGTCGTGGTGGCCGGCGGCCCGCGCCTGGGCGACCTCCGGGCGGGCGCCACCGCCGACCTCACCTCGACCACCGCCTCGTGGGCGGGCGGCGGCTTCGCGGCGGCCGGTCTGGCCGTCGTTCTGGCCGCGGCGTTCCCGGCCCTGCTGAGGTATCGGCCACCCCAGGCCCCGGCAGCCGACACCGGCGACGAGCCGAACCGATAATGTCCAAGCCATGACGAGTGTCGTTGCCGCGAAGTCCGGCACCCAGTGGTCCATCGAGGCGGACGGGCAGAGCGCCGTCGTCGTGGAGGTCGGCGGCACGCTCCGCGGCTACTCCGCCGGCGACGTGGCGGTGCTCGACGGCTTCGAGGTGGACGAGCTCTCCCCGGCCTCGGCCGGCCAGATCCTGGCCCCGTGGCCCAACCGCGTCCGCGACGGGCAGTACACCTTCGAGGAGCAGAAGTACCAGCTCTCGCTGACCGAGCCGGCCCGCAACAACGCCATCCACGGCCTGGTCAACTGGAGCCGCTGGACGCTGGTCGAGCAGAGCGCGTCGGCCGTGACCCTCGAGTACGAGCTGCCGGCCCAGATCGGCTACCCGTGGTGGCTGACCCTGCGGACGACCTGGTCGGTCTCGGCCGCGGGCCTGCGCTGCGACCAGGCGGTCGTGAACAACTCGTCGGCCAACGCCCCCTGGGGCTACTCGGTGCACCCGTACGTCCAGCTGGCCGGGGTCAGCGTGAACGACACGCTGCTGCACGTGCCGGGCCGCAAGCGCATCGTCGCCGACGCCCGCCTGCTGCCGATCGGCGCCAACGCGGTGGCCGGCACGGAGTACGACTTCACCGAGCCCCGCAAGATCGGGGACCTGGTGCTCGACACCACGTTCGGCGACATCACCCACGACGCCGACGGCATCACCGAGGTGACCATCGCCGACCCGTCCGCCGACCGCAAGGTCGTGGTCTGGGCCGACGACAAGTTCAAGTACTGGCAGGTCTTCACGGGCGACACCCTGCACGGCGAGCGGTTCCGCCGCTCGGTGGCGATCGAGCCGATGACCTGCCCGCCCGACGCCTTCCGCACCGGCCGCGACCTGATCGTGCTGGCGCCGGGCGAGCGCTGGACGGCCTCGTGGGGGATCAAGGGCTGATGGAGTTCGACGAGGTGGTCCGCCGGCGGCGGATGATCCGCAGCTACGACCCCGACCGCTCGGTTCCGGCCGAGCTCCTCGACAAGGTGGTCCAGCACGGACTGCGGGCGCCCAGCGCCGGCTTCTCGCAGGGCTGGGGCTTTCTGGTGCTCACCGAGCAGAAGGACCGTGACCTCTACTGGGAGTCGACGACCGAGGGCGACCTGGGCGACGCCAAGACCGACGAGGCGTGGAAGGGCGACTGGCTCACCCGGATGCGTACCGCCCCGGCGATCATCGTGTGCCTGTCCAACAAGTCGGCCTATCTCGAGCGTTACGCCCAGCCCGACAAGGGCTGGACCGACCGCAGCGAGTCGCACTGGCCGGTGCCGTACTGGGACATCGACACCGGTTTCGCCGCGCTGCTCATGCACCTCAGCGCGGTCAACGAGGAGCTGGCGTCGTGCTTCTTCGGCATCCCGGTGCCGACCGTGCAGGCCTTCAAGGACGCCTTCGGGGTGCCGGCCGAATACACGCCGATCGGCACCCTGACCGTCGGCTATCGGGCACCGGACAAGAGGTCTCCCTCACTCAAACGCGGACACCGGCCGGTGGACGACGTGGTGCATCATGGCCGATGGGCCGCGACGCCGAAGGCTTCCGAGTGACCGGAGCCGGGCTAGGCTGGCAGCGAATTCGCGAACAGTTCGGAGAGGGGGATCGGCCGTGATCTTCAAGGCGGTCCGGGACGGCGCTCCCTATCCCGACCATCACACGACCCTCAAGGCGTGGGCCGAGATCCCGCCCAGACCGATCCGGCTGGCCGACCTGATCACGACGAAACGCGAGCTCGCCCTCGACAAGCTGCTGGCCGAGGATTCGACGTTCTACGGCGACCTCTTCCCGCACGTCGTCGAATATCACGGTCACCTCTACCTGGAGGACGGCCTGCACCGCGCGCTGCGGGCGGCGCTGCAACAGCGCAACCAGATCCACGCGCGAGTGCTGGTCGTCGAGTGATGGCCGCTCCGCTCGATCTGCTCGATCTCGACACGCTGCTGAACGACGAGGAGCGCGACATCCGGGCCGTCGTGCGCCGGGTCGCCGACGACAAGGTCCGCCCGCACGTCGCCGGCTGGTACGAGGACGGCGAGGTTCCCGTACGCGAGCTGGCCCTCGAATTCGGCAAGCTCGGCCTGCTCGGCATGCACCTGACCGGCTACGGCTGCGCCGGCGCGTCCGCCGTCTCGTACGGACTGGCCTGCCTGGAGCTCGAGGCAGCCGACTCCGGGGTCCGGTCGCTGGTCAGCGTGCAGGGATCCCTGGCCATGTACGCGATCTGGAAGTACGGCTCGGAGGAGCAGAAGCAGCGCTGGCTGCCCGGCATGGCGGCCGGCGAGCTGATCGGCTGCTTCGGCCTGACCGAGCCCGACCACGGCTCCGACCCGGCCAACATGTCCACCCGGGCCCGGCGCGACGGCGCCGACTGGGTGCTCGACGGCGGCAAGATGTGGATCACGAATGCGCCGCTGGCCGACGTCGCGGTGATCTGGGCCCGGGGTGAGGAGGGCGTGTTCGGCTTCGCCGTGCCGACCGACACCCCCGGCTTCTCGGCCCGCGAGATCAAGAACAAGATGTCGCTCCGGGCCTCGAGCACGGGCGAGATCACGCTGGACGGCGTGCGGCTGCCCGAGAGCGCGCGGCTGCCCGAGGCGCGCGGCCTCAAGGCGCCGCTGTCGTGCCTGACCGAGGCGCGCTTCGGCATCATCTGGGGCTCGATGGGGGCGGCGCGCGACTGCCTGCGGGTGGCGATCGACTACGCGACCACGCGCGAGCAGTTCGGCCGGCCGATCGGCGGCTTCCAGCTCACCCAGGCCAAGCTGGCCGACATGTCCCTCGAGCTGCAGAAGGGCTACCTGCTCGCGCTGCACCTGGGCCGGCTGCGCGACTCGGCCGGGGCGCTGCGGCCCGAGCAGGTCAGCGTGGGCAAGCTCAACAACGTGCGGGAGGCGATCGCCATCGCCCGCACCTGCCGGACGATTCTGGGCGGCAACGGGATCAGTGGGGAATATCCCGTCATGCGTCATGCGAACAATCTCGAGAGCGTTCTCACCTACGAGGGAACTTCCGAGATCCATCAGCTGGTCATCGGCCAGAAGCTGACCGGATTGAACGCTTTCGCGTGAGGTGAGGCGGCCCGCAGTGGCCGATAGCGGAATCCGGTGAGGCTGCGAATGTCGCACCCCCCTCGTACCGTGAACTCATGGCCAAGTCTCCGGACGATGTCTCGACCGATGTCTCCGCGCGCGACGGCGTGGGCGAGCCGACACGCGAATATCCGGCCCTGCCGCCGTCGGCCGAGCCGCCGTCAGCCGAGCCCGCACCGCCCGGGCCGCCACCGGCCGGGCCTGAGCAGCCCGCGTCCAGGATCAGCGGCTTCGCCCGCCTGCTGATCTTCACGTTCTTCGTCTTCGCGCTCATGGTCGCGGCCTGCCTCGGCCTGCGCGCGGTCAACGTGCTGCCCGGCTTCGACAACCCGTTCTCCGACCAGACGACCGACCGCAGCCAGCCCGTGCTGCTGCAGTCGATGCGCGACCTCAGCCGCTACGTGGCGGCCGACGGCACCTTCCAGGTCATCGTCGACCTGCAGGAGAACAAGGAGAACATCCCCGACTTCCTGGTCAACCGTCGCACGCTGTTCGTCGGCACGGGCACCGTCGAGCAGTATGTCGAGTTCGGCTCCCTCTCCGACAAGGCGCTCCAGATCGACAACGACAAGAACACGGTGACCATCACGCTGCCGCCCCCGCAGCAGGGCACGGCCAACCTCGACCTGCAGAAGAGCTACGTCGTGGCCGAGGAGCGGGGTCTGCTCAACCGCTTCGGCGACGCCTTCAAGAGCGACCCCGGCAAACAGCAGCAGGTGTACGCCCTGGCCCAGCAGCGGATCACCGAGGCCGCCCGGGCCAGCGGCCTGGACGAGCGGGCCAAACAGAACACCGAGAACATGCTCGAGAGCTTGTTCACGCGGCTCGGCTACTCGACCGTGACGGTGACTTTCGGCAATCCGTGAACGCGCAAGAGCCGCCCGGCGCCAGAAGGTGCCGGGCGGCTCGCGTGTTGTCGGTTGTGCGCGAGGCGCCAGGAAGGCGTTCGAGTAGTGGACCGGGCGCCGCCGTTCCGGGGGCGGGGGCAACGGCGCCCGGTGGATCATGGGGCTGCGGCGGCGCCGCGGCCGGTCACTCGTTGGGCAGCAGGGCCCAGAGGATGAAGTAGATCAGGATCTGCGGCCCGGGAAGCAGGATGGAAGCCACGAAGATCAGCCGCATGATTCCGGACGACACACCGAAGCGGCGGGCCAGACCGGAGCAGACCCCGGCGACCCAGCGGTCGTCCCGGGGGCGAGCGAGACGGCGAGTCACAGTCACTTCACTCCTTCAATGAGAGTTCCGGCTGTCTGCCGGCTCTTATTCGACGGTAAGGGCGCGGTGACCGTCCGCCCTCGGTCCTCAGGTGGAGAAGGGCGTCCCGGCTCCCGTAAGGGTGACCCGTACCCCCGTACTCTCCGCTGTTAACCTGGGTGCCGATTTCCGGCTCTTCGGGCGCTACCCCGCGCGCCACAGGCCGCCAAGGAGGCACACGGTGACTTCCCGGTGACGCTGGCCGTACTGATCAGCGCCGGCAACACTCTCGAACCCGCCGATTCGGCCCGGCTCGCCGAGGAACTCTCCGGCGCCCTGCGGGCGGCCGGCGTGAGTGCGGTCGAGACCGGCCCGTCGGCTCTGCCGGTGGTGGTCGAGCGGGCGCGGCAATCGCACCAGGGCGTCCTGATCTGTGCCGGCAATCTGGTCGCGCACCCCAGTCTGCTGTGGATGCTGGCCACCGAGCCCGCCGGCCGCACCACCGTCCTGGTTGTGCCCGACCCGGACGGCGACCTGCGCGACGACCGAGGCAAGGTGCTGCCGGCAACCGACGGCCCGGGAACCGTGCGCTACGGCGGCGCGATGTGGGTCGCGCCGGCCGACCTGCCGGTGCTGGCCGAGGTGGCCGACCGCCCCGACCTGCTGCCCGCGCTGCTCGAAGCGGGTCTGGTGCCGGTCGCCACGCCGTTGCGCCTGCTGCGGGCCGGCCTGGTGCACGACGCCGCCGAACTCGCCCGGGCCCGGGCCGAGGTCGCCGCGGTCGACGAGGACAAGGCGCGGCTGCGCATGGCCGTGAAGGAGAAGGACGACTTCTTCACGACGTACGCCGTGAGTACCTGGTCGCCCTGGGTAACCAAGGCCTCGGCGCGGCTGCGGCTGACCCCGAGCGGCGTCACGGCGATCTCGGTGCTGTTCGCGGTCGCGGCCGCGCTCGCCTTCTGGCAGGCCTCCCGGCCCGCCATGATCGCCGGCGGCATCCTGCTCTACCTGGGTTTTGTGCTCGACTGCGTGGACGGGCAGCTGGCCCGCTACACGCGGCGGTTCGGCGCGTTCGGCGGCTGGCTCGACACGATGGCCGACCGGGCGAAGGAGTACGCGGCGTACGCCGGGCTCGCGGCCGGTGCCGAGCGCATCGGACTCCCGTACGCCTGGCCGCTCGCCATCACCGCCATCGTGCTGCAGACCGTGCGGCACATGACCGATGCCTGGTACGGCGCGCTGCACGACGAGGCCACCGCCCACCCGCGTCCGCAGGCCGCCGGTGGTGTCGGCGCCCGGCTGAGCGCGGCGTCGACCCGGGTGCAGGGGGACACCGGCTCGGTCGCGTACTGGTTGAAGCGGATCGTGGTCTTCCCGATCGGCGAACGCTGGGCGCTGCTCTCGGTGCTGGCGATCTTCACCAACGGGCGGATCGCGCTGGCCGGCGCGGTCGTCTGCGGGCTCTTCGCCCTGGCGTACACCCTGGGGTTGCGGTCCCTGCGGGCGCTGAGCATGCGGGTCGGTGTGCTGGACAAGGTGGACACCGCCCGTTTCCGCGACGACGGTTTCCTGGTGCGCGAGCTGATCGGGCGCGCGAAACTGCCGGCCCCGCTCGCTCTGGCGGTGACGGCTGCCGTGGCAGCCCTGGTGCTGGTCGTGGCGCTGCTCGCCGGGTGGATCGAGCCGCCGGCCAAGGTGGCCCTGGTCGTGGTGGCGCTGGTCGTGCTGGGCGCCGGGCTGCCGGCCCGGGCGCGGCACGGCGGCCCGCTCGACTGGCTGATCCCGGCCGCCCTGCGCGCCGCCGAATACCTTTTCGTGGTGGTCGTCGGACTGTCCGGCTCGGTGCCGACGCCGGTGGTCTATCTGCTGATCTTCATGCTGACCCTGCACCACTACGACCTGGTCGCCCGGATGGAGAAGGGCGCACCCACCGGACGCGCCACGGGGGACCCGCTCGGCTGGGACGGCCGGGTCGTGCTGCTCACCGTGGGCGCGCTGGCCGGGATCGCGGTCGACGGCATGGTGGTGCTGACCGTGGTGGTCGGCGGCATGTTCCTCGTCAACACGATCGCCGACTGGCGGACAGGTGGCACCCGCCCGTGACTTTCCTCAGCATCGTCCTGCCGGTCTACAAGGTGCAGGGATATCTGCGGCAGTGCCTCGACTCGCTGCTCAGCCAGTCGTTCACCGACTTCGAGATCGTCGCCGTCGACGACCGCTCGCCCGACTACAGCGGCGCGATCCTGGCCGAGTACGCCGCGCGCGACCCCCGCGTCCGCGTGGTGACCGCCCCCGAGAACCTCGGCCTGGGCCGCGCTCGCAACCTGGGCCTGGAGCACGCCACCGGCGAGTACGTCTGGTTCGTCGACTCCGACGACTGGCTCTCCGAGGGAGCGCTGAACGCGACGGCCGAACGTCTGCGCGAAACCGATGCCGACCTGCTGATCGTCGGCTGGGACAGGGTGCACTGGGACGGCCGGGTGCAGGCCGGTACGGCCCGCAAGTCGCTTGCCGCGGCGCCCGACGTCTTCTCGGTCGAGCAGTGGCCCAAGGTGCTCAACATCCTGCACGTCGCGTGGAACAAGGTCGTCCGGCGTGAGTTCCTGCTACGTCTCGGCTTCGTCTTCGAGGCCGGGTGGTACGAGGACGTCTCGTTCTCGTTCCCGGTCATGCTGGCCGCGCCCCGGATCAGCACCCTGCCCCGTACGTGCGTGCACTACCGGCAGCGGCGCACGGGTGCGATCACCCGGACCGTCGGCGACCGGCATTTCGAGGTGTTCGACCACTGGGAGCACGCGCTCGACCTGGCCACCAAGTACGCCTCGCCCACCGACGAGGTGCGCGGCCTGCTCTTCCGGCGGATGATCTGGCACTTCCTGCGGGTGCTGCGGCACGACGCCCGGGTACCCCGGGAGTCGCGGGCCCGGTTCTTCGGGCGGATGTCCGAGATGTACAAGACGCATCTTCCGCCGGCCGGCTACCCGCTGCCCGCGCGGACCGAGGGCATGCGCTACCGCATGGTGGCCGGTGGTTCCTACCGGTCGCTGCGCGTGTTCGACTTCGCGGTCGGCCGGGCCCGCCAGGCCAAGAGGCTGGTGCGCCGGGCCGCCGGGTGGGTCAAACGGCGTACCCGGCAGGTCGCCGGACAGGTCTACTACCGGGTGCAGCTGCGGCTGCCGGTCGACCAGTCGCTCGCGCTGTACGGGGCGTACTGGTTCCGCGGGGTCAGCTGCAATCCGGCCGCGATCGCGGCCAAGGCGGCCGAGCTCGCGCCGCACCTGCGACCGGTGTGGGTGGTGGCCGAGCCGTACGCGAAGGCGATGCCGGCCGGCGTCGACCACGTGGTGGCGGGCACGCTGCCCTACTACCGCGCCGTCGCCCGGGCCCGCTACCTGGTCAACAACGTGAACTGGCCGAACCGGCTGGTCAAGCGGCGCGGCACCACGCACGTCATGACCCATCACGGCACCCCGCTCAAGAAGATGGGCGCCGACCAGGCCGACCATCCGGCCGCGGTGAAGGACCCGGACTTCCGGGCGCAGATGCGGCGGGCCGACCGCTGGGACTACAGCGTCACCGCCAACCCGTTCACCACGGTCGCGTGGGAGTCGGCCTATCCGTGCTCCCACGAGACCCTGGAGGTCGGCTATCCGCGCAACGACCGGCTGGCCACCGCGACGGCCGCGGACAGCGCCGCGGCGCGGGGGCGGCTGGGCATCCCGGCGGGCCGGCGGGTGGTGCTCTACATGCCCACCCACCGCGAGTGGCTGCCGGACGGGCGCCGGGTGCTCGACACCGAACGGTTCGCCGAGGAGCTCGGACCGGATTCGACGCTGCTGGTCCGCGAGCACTACTTCACGACCCCGGCCGAGCCCGCCTCCGGGGCGGCGGTCGTCGACGTCTCGGACCACCCGGTGGTCGAGGATCTCTATCTCGCGGCGGACGTGCTGCTCACCGACTACTCGTCGGCGATGTTCGATTTCGCCGTGCTGAACCGGCCGATCGTGATTTTCGCGCCCGACTGGCCGGTGTACCGCGACGTGCGTGGCGTGTACTTCGACCTGCTCGCCGAGCCGCCGGGTGCGGTCGCCACCGAGTACGCGGCGCTGGTCGGCCTGTTCCAGAACGGGTCGTACGCTGACGAATCGGCCGCGGCGGCACGGGCGAGCTTCCGGACGCGCTTCTGTTCGCTCGACGACGGGCATGCCGCGGAGCGTGTCGTGCGCCGCATTTTCTTCGACACTAACCAGTAACTACACGGTAACTCAGCGCAAATGGCACCTTTACCCGATGGTGTGACATCGATACTCCTCGTCAAATTAGGCCGATCGCCGGCCGTCGTGGGACCGGGATCACATTGATGTTGCCCGGTAGGGGAGGTAGGCGGTGTCGACCGTCTCGCTCAAGGACGTCACGAAGGTGTGGCCGGACGGTACGGTAGCCGTCAACCACGTCAGCCTGGACGTCGACGACGGTGAGTTCCTGGTTCTCCTCGGGCCGTCGGGCTGCGGGAAGTCCACGATTCTCCGGATGATCGCCGGGCTCGAGGACCCGACCGAGGGCGACATCCTGCTCAACGGCGACCCGGTGCTCGAGCTGGCGCCCCGTGACCGCAGCATCGCCATGGTCTTCCAGGATTTCGCGCTCTATCCGCACATGACGGTGGGCGACAACATCGGCTTCCCGCTCAAGCTCTCCGGCATCGACCCCGCCCCACGGGTCGAGCGGGTGGGCGACGTGGCCTCCGCGCTGGGCATCGGGGACGTGCTGCGGCGCAAGCCGAGCCAGCTCTCCGGCGGGCAGCGGCAGCGGGTCGCGATGGGCCGCGCGATCGTGCGCCGCCCGGGCCTCTTCCTGATGGACGAGCCGCTCTCCAACCTCGACAGCGGGCTGCGCGCGGAGCTGCGGGCCGAGATCACCGGCCTGACCCGCGAGCTGGGCGTCACCACCATGTACGTGACCCACGACCAGGCCGAGGCGCTGACCATGGCCGACCGGGTGGCGATCATGCGCAAGGGCGTCCTGCAGGACATCGGCACGCCCACCGAGGTCTACGGGCGGCCGGCCACCCTCTATGTGGCGGCCTTCCTGGGCGCTCCGCGGATGAACCTGCTCGAGGCGGCCGTCTACGTGCACCTCGAGCGCTACATCGAGCTCAACTTCGGCGAGCAGGCGCTCTACCTGCCCTGGAACGACATCCGGGCGCGCGCGGTGGCGCACTACCACGGTGAGCGGATCGTGGTCGGGATGCGGGCCGAGGCGCTGACCCCGGTCGCGCCCGACGTGCCGGGTGACGTGTTGCGCGGCCGGATCCGCTACCTGGAGCACCACGGGCACGAGTCGCTGGCCTTTCTCGACATCGGCGCGACCGCGATCGTCCTCGACGACCCGGGCGCCCGGGCGCGCGACGACGAGCTTCCGCCCGGTGGCCCGCTCAAGCGGTTCGGCGGCGCCCTCCAGCGGCTGGCCGGGCGCTCCAACGGCTCGGCCGGAGCCCCGGCCCGCGAGTCCGGGCCGGAAAGCGTGCTCAACGACCCCGGGCGGCACCACCGGCGCCCGGCCGAGCTGGGCGTGCGGCTGGCGCCCTATCCGCCGGTGACGGCCGGACATCCGCTCTCGGTCGCCGTGCGGATGGACGCCCTGCACTTCTTCGACGAGCGCGGGGACCGCATCGACGTGGGCTGGCGCTGACTTCCACTTCCCCTGGTTGCACCCATGGCGTACCGTTCCGCCCACACGTCGGTGCGATGGCGTATCGACGATACGGACCCGACCTTGGGGGTAGGCACGTGGCGAACGCGTCCGGACTCTTGGTTATCGAGCGCATCCTGCGCGACAAACAGGGCATCTGGCAGCAGATCGTGGAGGACCGCGACCTGCCCCGGCTGACCGGCCAGATGCTGGTCAGCTCGGTGGTCGCCCTGGCCGTCTACGGGGCGGTGCTCGGCTCCTTCCACGGCGTGCTGATGGCCCTGACGTCGGCGGTCAAGCTGCCGCTGCTGTTCCTGGTCACGCTCGCGATCTGTCTGCCGACCCTGTACCTGTTCAACCTGGTGTTCGGCGCCCAGCTGTCGATCCGGCAGTCGCTCTCGCTGGTGACGGTGGCCCTCACGGTGACCGCCATGCTGGCGCTGGCGTTCGCGCCGATCAGCCTGTTCTTCCTGATCACGGCGCCCGACTACGCGTTCTTCAAGCTGCTCAACGTGGCCATCCTGGGACTGTCGGCGCTGGTCGGCCTGCGGTTCCTGACCGGTGGCATGCGGGTGCTCAACGAACACGGGCTGCTCACCCCGAAGGTGGCCGCACCGGCTGTGGCGCCGGCTCCGGAGCCGGTCAGGGATCTGGTTCCGGCCGGCGCCCCGGCCACCGAGGGCGCCGCGAACGGGGCCGCACCGGCCGCCGGGCCGGCTCCGGTCCCCATGCCGGTTCAGCCCCCGGTGGTGCAGATCCCGCCGCCCGGCTTCGCGCAGCAGCACCCGCGCCCGCGCCCGGGCCAGCCGGTCGGCGCGCAGACGCCGCCGAGCATGACCCTGCTCTACATCTGGATCCTGCTCTTCGGCTTCGTCGGCACCCAGCTGGCGTGGACGTTGCGGCCGTTCTTCGGCAGCCCGGACAAGGACTTCAGCCTGTACCGGGACATCGACGGGAACTTCTACGCGGAGATCTTCCGGACGATCGCCGACCTGTTCTGATTCACTGCCGGGCCCATCCGACCCTGGAACGGACGGAAACCGAAACGTGGACGCGTGGTGCCACCGAGGTGGCACACCGCGTAGGCTGCACCACGGTGGAGGACACAGTGAAGCAGGGTGTGCGGCCGGCTCCGGGGACGGAGGCGGTCCTTGCCGAGCCGTTGTCGCGGGACTCCGGCCGGCTGGCCGACCGCCGCTTCGGCCGCGACGACATCGCCCAGGTGCGTCACGAGGTTTCCGCCCGTCTGCGTGAGGCCGGTCTCGGCGGTGACCGTCTGCACGGCTTCATCCTCGCCGTCAACGAGGTCGTCACCAACGTCGTGCTGCACGCCGGGGGCACCGGGCGGTTGCTGCTCTGGGTCTCCGGCGGCTCGGCGTGGTGCTCGGTCACCGATTCCGGCCCCGGCATCCCGGCGCGGTTCCTGGCGTCTCCCGAGGTGCCCGAGGCGTTCGAGGTGGGCGGCCGGGGCATCTGGCTCGCCTACCAGCTGTGCGACGAGGTCACCGTCGCGACCGGTCCGATCGGTACCACGATCGGGTTGCGGATCTTGATCGCCACGCCGGTCGACACGAGTTCGCAATAGCACGTTGAACTGGGCGTAAACCCGCCGTCGAAACGTGAAGCAGCCCTTCCGGACTCATGGGTGCCGAGGTGCGACTACATTGGGCGCGTGCTCGGACTACCTACTCATGTGACTGCATGCCTTTTTGATCTTGATGGCGTGCTCACCCAGACCGCCCTGGTGCACAATGCTGCCTGGAAGCTGACCTTCGACGAGTTCCTCGAGAAGTGGTCGGCGCAGCACGGGCAGGAGTTCGTGCCCTTCGATTCCGGCGCCGACTACCACCTATATGTCGACGGCCGGCAGCGCGCTGACGGTGTTCGTACCTTCCTGGCCTCTCGCGAGATCACCCTTCCCGAGGGCAGCCCGGACGACGGTCCCGACCTGCAGACCGTGAACGGCGTCGGCAACCGCAAGAACCTCCTCGTCCTGCAGAAGATCAAGGAGGGCGCCGTCCAGGTCTACGACGGATCGGTCGCCTACCTGAAGGCCGCGCGTGACGCCGGCCTGCGGCGCGCCGTCGTGTCCGCGAGCGCCAACTGCAAGGACGTCCTGGAGGCAGCGGGTATCGCGGACCTCATAGAGGTACGCGTGGACGGGATCACCGCCCGTGAGCAAAACTTGCCCGGCAAGCCCGCACCCGACACGTTCCTCCTTGCTGCCCAGAAGCTCGGCGTTCCGCCCGAGAACTGTGCCGTCTACGAGGACGCTCTGGCCGGGGTCGCGGCGGGCCACGCGGGCAAGTTCGGGATAACGATCGGGGTTGACCGGGTGGGCCAGACTCAGGCCCTTCTGGACAACGGTGCCGACATCGTCGTCACCGACCTGTCCGAACTCCTGACGCGCTGAACGCGTATCAGCGTTTATATCGAAAGACTTTCTCCTTTCTGATTTTCGAGAGGCACCACCGTGATCCGTGAACGGGCATATCCCGTGGACCCCTGGCACATCCGGGAGACGCGACTCGACCTGGATCTGCTGGCCCAGTCCGAGTCCGTGTTCGCGCTGGCCAACGGTCACATCGGGATACGCGGGAACCTGGACGAGGGTGAGCCGCACGGCTTGCCCGGCACCTACCTGAACTCGTTCTACGAGCTCCGCCCGCTGCCGTACGCGGAGGCCGGCTACGGCTTTCCCGAGTCCGGCCAGACGATGGTCAATGTCACCAACGCCAAGCTCATGCGGCTGTTGGTCGACGACGAGCCGTTCGACGTGCGCTACGGCGAGCTGCGGTCGCACGAGCGCGTGCTCGACCTGCGGGCCGGCACCCTCGAGCGCACCGTGGAATGGGTGTCTCCTTCCGGACAGGCGATCCGGGTCCGCAGCGTACGAATGGTCTCCTTCACCCAGCGTGCCGTGGTGGCCTTCCTGTACGAGGTCGAGCCGCTCGACGGCCCGTCCCGGCTCATCCTGCAGTCCGAGCTGGTGGCCAACGAGCAGCTCCCGCCGATGAGCAAGGACCCGCGGGTCGCCGCCGTGCTCGACCACCCGCTGCAGGCCGAGGAGATGCTCGAGCAGCGCACCGGCGGTCTGCTGGTGCACCGCACCAAGGCGAGTGACCTGCGCATGGCGGCCGCGATGGAACACCTGGTGGAGACGCCGGGCAAGCACGCGGTGACCACCGAGGGCCACCCGGACTGGCTGCGGACGACCGTCGCCTGCAAGCTCGAGCCGGGCCAGAAGCTGCGCGTGGTCAAGCTGGCCGCGTACGGCTGGTCCAGCCACCGCTCGCTGCCCGCCGTACGCGACCAGGTCGGCGCGGCACTGGCCAGCGCCCGGCTGGACGGCTGGGAGGGCCTGGTCGAGGCCCAGCGCGACTACCTGGACGCCTTCTGGGACCACTCCGACGTCAAGGTCGAGGGCGACCCCGAGGTGCAGCAGGCGGTCCGCTTCGGACTGTTCCACACGCTCCAGGCCGGCGCCCGGGCCGAGCAGCGGCCGATCGGCTCCAAGGGCCTCTCCGGGCCCGGATACGACGGCCACACGTTCTGGGACGCCGAGACCTTCGTGCTGCCCGCCCTCACGTACACCCAGCCGTCCGCGGCGGCCGACGTGCTGCGCTGGCGCCACTCGACGCTCGACCTGGCCCGGGAGCGGGCTCAGACGCTCGGTCTGCAGGGTGCGGCCTTCCCGTGGCGCACGATCCGCGGGCAGGAGTGCTCGGCCTACTGGCCGGCCGGCACGGCGGGCTTCCACATCGGCGCCGACATCGCCGACGCGGTCCGCCGCTACGTGCAGGCCACCGGCGACTACGACTTCGAGCGTGAGGTCGGCCTCGAGCTGCTGATCGAGACCGCCCGGCTGTGGCGCTCGCTGGGGCACCACGACCGGCACGGCCGCTTCCACATCGACGGCGTCACCGGCCCGGACGAGTACACGGCCGTGGTCGACGACAACATCTACACCAACCTGCTGGCCCAGCAGAACATGCTGGCCGCGGCCGATGCGGCCAAGCGGCACCCCGACCTCGCCCGCAAGCTGGGCGTGGACGACGAGGAGACGGCGAGCTGGCGGGACGCGGCGGCCTCGGTGCACATCCCGTTCGACAAGGAGCTGGGCGTCCACCAGCAGTCCGAGGGCTTCACGCGGCTGCAGGAGTGGGACTTCGAGAACACCCCACCCGAGGCGTACCCGCTGCTGCTCAACTACCCGTACTTCGACCTGTACCGCAAGCAGGTGGTCAAGCAGGCCGACCTGGTCATGGCGATGTACATCCGCGGTGACGCCTTCACCCCGGAGGAGAAGGCCCGCAACTTCGCCTACTACGACGCCCGTACGGTGCGCGACTCGTCGCTGTCGGCCTGCGTCCAGGCCGTGATGGCGGCCGAGGTGGGCCACCTCGAGCTGGCCCACGACTACCTGGGCGAGGCCGCCCTGATGGACCTGCACGACCTGCACCAGAACTCGCGGGACGGCCTGCACATCGCGTCGCTGGCCGGCACGTGGATCTCGCTGGTGGCCGGTCTGGGCGGCATGCGCGACTTCAACGGTCAGTTGTCGTTCGCGCCGCGCCTGCCCAGCCGGATCAACAACCTGGAGTTCTCGCTGCTCTGGCGCGGGCTGCGGCTGCGGGTGAACGTGACCGCGGAGGACGCCACGTACTCGCTGCGCAACGGCGGCGGATCGGCTCGCCTGGTGCTCCAGCACCACGGCAAGGACGTCGAGGTCACCCAGGTCAAGCCGGTGACGGTGCCCATTCCACCGGCGCACCCGGTCGGCCCCGCGCCGGTCCAGCCGGCGGGGCGTGCTCCGGTTCGGCGGGCCACCTCGTAAGCGGACAGCAAAAGGGGCCCCGGATTTCTCCGGGGCCCCTTTTCGCGTACTCGAGGCTTCTCGCCTCTCGATATCAGAGCATCGACACGTGCACATGGTCGGTGTGCGCGCTTGGCCCGCTGTAGGAACTCCAGCCCCTGGTCGGGAACCAGATCTGCTTGTACCAGATGACGTAATAGATGCCGAGGCGGTCGGCATTACGCACGAGGAATGCCATCAGGTTGTTGCCGTAGGTCTTCATGTCCGCGTTGTGCGCGACCGCGAAGCCCCGATCCTGCAACGACCAGTCGCAGGCCCGGCCCTTCGGGTGTTCGAACGGCCCGCCGTTGCGATGACAGCCGACGAACCGATCGAAGCCGGCCTTCTGCGTTTCCTTCAACATGTGCAGCGTGCGCGCGGTGATGCAGCCGCCGGTCGTCGGGTCGTCGACGTTGCAGGGCAGGCTCGGGAAGCCGCCGTTCGAGTCGCGCGGAGCCGGCGCCGCGGTCGGTGACTCGGCGAGCACGACGCCCTGGGTCAGGCTCTGACCGCCGACCAGGGCGAGGGCCTTGTCCGCGGCCTCTTTCTGCTTGCGCATCACGACCAGGCTGGTCTGCTGCTTCTTGACCTCGGCGTCGAGCGCGGCCTTCTTCGAGTTGACCTGGTCGATCGCCTTGTTCAGCTCGGCCAGCTTGCGGTCCTGAATGGTGTTGATCTCTTCGAGCGAGACGGCCTTCTGCAGGAAGTCGCTCGAGCCCTGGCTGCCCAGCAGGAAGCCGGCCGTGCCGAGGTGGCCGGTGCGGTACTGCTGCGCGGCGATCGCGTTGACCTCGGGCAACAGGGCGAGGCGCCGGCCCTGGGCCACCTTGATCTCGGCGGCCAGCCGCTTCTGCGCCTTCGTCGACCTCGCCACCGCGGCCTTGGCGGCGACGAATTTGCGGTTCGAGGACTCGATGACGTCGTCCAGAGTCGCGTTCTTGGCGACTGAGCCGCCCGCCTCGTCGGGCGTGGCCGAGGAGCCATCAGGCTCGGCGCTCGCCGGGGAAGCGGGTGCGGCCAGGAAAGACAGGGCCACGATCGGCGCCAGGGCAAGCATCAGCCACCGGCGGGGTCGTACGGTCAATGCAGTTCCTTCCGGTAAACCGCCGACCGGGTTAGCTGACGGGTTCGGGACGGAAGCGATCCCTACCGCTTGCGCGGATACACCCCACTGACCTGGTTCCCCGGCTCGCCTCGCGGCGATTGGGCGGTGGCCTGCCGGCACCTCGGGGGCGGTGCCTCGGTGGCAGAACCGGCGGCCAGTTTACCCGAGAGTTCGCTTCGCTTCAGCGCTGCGGAATGGCAAATTTCGTAGTCATGCCAACACATTCCGTAATTCTCGTGACTGATGGTCGTGGTCGAATTGCACTGCGTGCGATAACTGTCGATTGCTCGATGAGTTGGGTATGGTCGGTGGCGGTCCTCACCCCCAGGGGGCCGCCGCCTAATCGCCTTCACGGCGAGCCGGGGAACCAATCTTTCCGGGGTGAATCCGCGCAAGCGGTAGGGATCACTTCCGTCCCGAACCCGTCAGCTAACTCGGTCGGCGGCCGACGGAAGGAACAGGTGTGCGGCACAAGACTGTCCGGCGAAGATTGGCATCGTCATTGGCGTTGCTCATCGCGATCTCCGGCCTCGCGGTCGCGGTGGCCGGTCCGGCCGGCGCGGCCCCCGGCGACAACGGCGACGACGGCGAGGGCGCTCCCAAGTCCCTGATCCAGCAGCTCCAGGCCGCCTCCAAGGGCTTCCTCGAGGCCCAGGAGGCGCTGACCAACTCCCGCAAGCGGCAAACCCAACTGGCCGCGAAGGTCAAGCAGCTCGACGCCGAACTCGGCCCGCGCCAGGCCGCGATCGACGAGATCGTCCAGCAGTCGTACCGCACCGGCCGCCTCGGGCCGATGACCGCGCTGCTCACGGCCAACTCGTCCGGCAGCTTCCTCGATCGGGCCGAGACGCTCGAGACCGTGGCGGTCAAGGAAAACGCCGCTGTGGCCGATCTGAAGGCCAACCGGGACGCGCAGCAGCGGGCCAAGCTCGCCATCGACGCCGAGGTGCGCAACCAGCAGAAGCAGGTCAACCTCATGGCCAAGCGCAAGGTGCAGGCCGAGAACGCGCTGAAGGCGGCGAACGCCGGCGAGGACGCCGACGAGCCGTCGGACAGTCAGGCCAGTTCGAGCAACAAGGCCAGCCCGGCTCCGCGCAACCGGGACGGCTCGCTGTCCGAAGAGGGCTGCACCCGGAAAGACCCCACCACCAGCGGCTGCCTGACGCCCCGCACGCTGCACGCGCTCAAGGAGGCTCAGGCCGACGGGTTCACCCGCTACGTGGCGTGCTTCCGCGAGCAGAACAGCGGCGAGCACCCCAAGGGCCAGGCGTGCGACTTCGCGGCCGAGAAGAACGGCTTCGGCGGGGTCGCGTCGGGCGGTGACAAGACGTACGGCACCCGGCTGGCCAACTACTTCATCAGCAACTCGAGCCGGCTGGGCGTGCTCTACGTCATTTGGTTCAAACGCATCTGGCTGCCGAGCAGTGGCTGGAAGTCGTACTCCCGAGGAAACGGGGACCCTTCCAGCGACCACACGAACCACGTGCACCTCTCGGTGCGGTAACTCTGGCTCCGCTTCGCTCCGCGAGCGAGCGCCTTTGTAGCTGGTGAGATGGGACGCGATTTTCCGCCGTCCGCAAACCCTGCGGCCGTCGAAAAACCGAGCCCCATCTCACCAGCGGCGCTCGCGGGCCTACGCCTCCTACCTACTCACTTGTTGACGTAGGTCTCGTACTCCTTGAGCACGTCGTCGGTCAGGCCGTCGGCCCGGATGACGCCGGATTCCAGCCAGATGGTGCGCTCGCACGTGTCCCGGATCGACTGCTCGCTGTGGCTCACCAGGAAGACCGTGCCGGCCTCCTTGCGCAGGTCGCGGACCCGTTGCTCGCTGCGCTTGCGGAACTTGGCGTCACCGGTGGCCAAGGCCTCGTCGATCAGCAGCACGTCGTGCTTCTTGGCCGCCGCGATCGAGAACCGCAGCCGGGCCGCCATGCCGGACGAGTACGTCTTCATCGGCAGCGAGCTGAAGTCGCCCCGGTCGTTGATGCCGGAGAACTCGATGATGCCGGGCGCCTGCTCCTTGACCTCGGCCGGTGACATGCCCATGGCCAGGCAGCCCAGCTCGACGTTGCGCTCGCCGGACAGGTCGTTCATCAGCGCCGCGTTCACCCCCAGGAGGGATGGCTGGCCGGCCGCGTAGATGCCGCCGCCGCGCTCCACCGGCAGCAGCCCGGCGATCGCCCGCAGCAGCGTCGACTTGCCGGAGCCGTTGGTGCCGATCAGGCCGATCGCCTCGCCCTTGTAGGCCACGAAGCTGACGCCCTTGACCGCGTGCACCTCGCGCACGGCCGCGCTCTTCTTGCCCGTCATGATCCGCTTGAGGCTGGCCAGCGGGCTGTTCGCGCCCGGCGCCACCGAGCCGTAGATGCGGTAGACGATGTTCGCATTGTCCGCGATGACGGTTGGTTGCCGCTGGTCAGCCACGGCCGTAACCCTTCTCTCCGCGCCAGAAGTAGACGTAGCCGCCGAACCCGACAAGCACGGTCCAGATCGCGGCCTGCAGCCACAGCAGCGGTGCCGACGTGGCGAGATCGACGTTCTCCATCAGCGCGTGCCGGACGAGCTCGATGTAGATCAGCATCGGGTTGGACTCGACCAGCGCGAGCTGCCAGCCGTCGATCCGCTCGGCGAAGAACGTGACCGGGTAGAGCACGGCCGAGCCGTACATCCAGATGCGCAGGATGTAGGGGATGAGCTGGCGGATGTCGGTGACCTTGGAGATCAGCCGGGACACGAACAGCGCCAGGCCCGTGTTGAAGATCGTCTGGAGCACGAGGGCCGGGATCAGCAGCAGCCACTGGAGCGTGATCGGCTCGCCGGTGAACAGCACGATCGCGACCAGCACGATCATCGAGGCGATCATGTTGCGCACCTCGACCAGGCTGACCGCGATGGGCAGGCTGGCCCGCGGGAAGTGCAGCGCCCGGATCAGCGCGATGTTGGCGGTGATCGACTGCGAGCCGGCCTGAACCACCGACTGGGTGAAGCCGAAGATGAAGACGCCGGCGCAGAGGTACGCGATGAAGTTGTCGACGTCCTGCTTGGTGTTGATCAGAACACCGAAGATCAGGTAGTAGACGCCGGCGTTGATCAGCGGCGTCAGGAGCTGCCAGACCACGCCCAGCTTGGTGCTGCCCAGCGAAGCGCTCACCTTCGCGTTGGCGAAGGCGGCTATGAAGTGACGGTACGACCACAGATGCCGGGTGTATTCCGGCAGGCGAGGCAGGCGCCCCGCCTTCGTCAGGCCGTGACTCCTGGCCAGCTCGGTGAGCGATGGCCCGGTGTCGGAATCGGCAACCGCCGTCTGAGCCATGGGGTGGTGCTCCGATCTCGTCGGCCCGTGAGGGATACCGGGCCCTGGTTCCTTAGGCGAGAACACTTAAGCAGCATGTCAAGTCGTCGCCGATGGAACGGCTTCGTATCGACGTCCGGAGAGGCTATCCGACCAAACGGCGGAACGCAACCGTTACGTCCTGGCGTATAGTGACCGCGTGGCGACTGGAAAGCGAGCACCTGCCGGGGCGGCCGTGCTGCGGAGCGACATCACTGTCGCCATCCGCGACGCCGTGATGCACGAGCTGGCCGAAGTGGGTTACGGCCGGCTCTCCATCGAGGCCGTGGCCCGCCGGGCCGGCGTCGGTAAAACGGCGATCTACCGGCGCTGGAGCAACAAACTCGAGATGGTGCTCGAGATCGTGTCGGACGTGGCCGGCCGCAGCGTGCCGCTCCCCGACACCGGTAGCTTTGCCGGCGACCTCCAACTGATCATGATGATCGTGAGCCGTGCTCTGCGACACCGGATCGCGTCCCAGATCATTCCCGACCTGATGGCCGAGGCGGCCCGCAACCCGCAGATCGCCGAGACCCTCCAGAAGGCGCTGCGCACCCACCAGCAGGCCGTCGGCGAAAAGCTGGTCGGCTCGGCCGTGACGCGCGGAGAGCTGCCCGAAGGCACCGATCCGGACCTGGCGGTCGACCTGATCCTCGGGCCACTGTACTGGCGTCTGGCCGTCTCGCGCACCAAGCCCGACGGCGCCTACCTCGAGAAGCTCATGGCCGCGGTGACGGCCGCCCTGCGCAGCACGGCGAACTGACGCCCGGCCGCGCGCCGCGTGCAACCGGGTTGCACCGGCCGGTTGCCGCGAGTCGGCCCGGGGGCTGCCGATGGTGAGGGCTCCATGCCCCCTGCCCTCGGAGCCGACATGCACCAGCACGTGGACACCGCCGTTCTGGACGCTACCGCCCTGATCGCGATCGCCATGGGCGGGCAGGCGGCCGAGCAACCCGGCACCTCGGGGCGGAAGCCCACCAGGGTCGCGGTCTCGGCGCCGGTCGGTATCTGGCTCAGCGCGGACGGCACGGTTCGTCTCGATATCAGGACGGACGGAACGTACGCGGGGAAGGTGGCGGGGCGCAAGCGTCGCCCGCAGGGCACTTACGACCTCGCCGGCCGCACCCTGACCCTCAGCGATTATTCCGGCCTGCGAACGCCCGTGTCCGTGGGCGACGAGGTGCTCGAGATGGCCGGCCACCGCCTCGGCCGAGCCGGGTGGTGATCCCGCCGCGCCTGATAGTGCGGGGGACGACCGGCCCGCCCCCACCGGATAGGGGACGACGGGTCCGCCCCGAGGCGAGGGCCGGCCGGCCCTAAGCCCCGGCTCCTCCGCGCCGAACGGAAGTGGGGAGGGGGAGAGATGCGCCGAGTTTCCGTGCTCGCGGTGCTGCCGTTCCTGCTGGGGGCCTGCGGCAGCGGCTCGAGCCCGTCGGCGAGCGCGAGCCCGACGGCCGCACCGGGTGAGGCCTGGGTGAACGTCGAGCCGGGCCGGGCGACGCCCAGCGCGGTGACCCGGCGCAGCGGCACGTTCCCGCCCGCGCTGCCGCCGGTCTCGTTCCTGCCGACCAGCTCGGCCTGCGCGATCGCCTGGAACGAGGACGTCGGACAGGTTCTCATCCCGATGACCGTGACGCCGGGCGCGGGCTCGCTGAAGGTGCAGTGGCCCGCCCGCTACGGCGAGGTCTACCGGGTGGCCGCCGTACCGCAGGAGATCGTCAGCGGGGCCCAGCCGGAGCCGAAGTGGCAGACCGTGACCACCGGCGGTGGATGCACCGGCAGCGCCACCATCAGCGGGCTGAAGCCGGGGGCGCCGTACATCGTCTGGCTCGACGCTCCGGACACCCCGCGCGGCCTCGACAACTCGCGCAGCCTCTACAGCGGCCGCTCGGGGGTCGTGAAGCCGAACTGAGTCAGGACGAGATGGTGTTGCGACCGCTCCACTTGGCCGCGTAGAGGCGGTCGTCGGCCTCGCGGAACAGGGTCTCGCCGGACATGCCCTCGCCCAGGACGGCCAGGCCGACGCTCACGGTGAGGCGGACGCCGGGAACGATGTCGGTGCGGGCGACGGCGGCGCGGATGCGCTCGGCCACCTCGCGTCCGACGGCCAGGTCGCCCTGGAGGAAGACGGTGAACTCGTCGCCGGCGTACCGGACCGGCACGTCTTCGGTGCGGCAGTGCGCGCGCAGGATCCGGGCCACCTCGCGCAGCGCGCGGTCGCCGGTGGCGTGCGAGTACGCGTCGTTGATCGCCTTGAAGTGGTCGACGTCGACGATCAGCAGCACCATCGGGGTCGCCGCCAGGCCGCGGTCGATGCGGTCCATCAGCAGGTCGAAGCGGCGCCGGTTGTCCAGGCCGGTGAGCGGGTCGCGCAGCACCTCGCGTTCCGCCCGTTCGAGCGCCGCCTCGGACTCCTCGCGCTGGCGGGCCTGGCGCAGCATGGCGAGTCGCTGCATGCGCAGCCGCCACAACTCGCGGGTCTGGCCCTCGACCGCATCGAACAGGTCCCGCCCGGCCTGGCCGTCCTCGATGGCCAGCGCGGTCAGCGCCATCTCGAAGCGGATCACCGGCTTCTCGTCGGGACGGGGGCCGAACGCGCACAACTCGCGGGCGGCCACGAACTCGGTGCGGGCCTCGGCCAGCGCTCCCTGCGCGCGCAGGCTGATGCCGAGGGCCAGGTGGGCCATCCGGGCGTACCGGAAATTCTCCGACTGGCGCAGCGGCATCACCGCCTCGCGGGCCAGTTTCTCGGCCGGCACCACGTCGCCCAGCTTGGCCAGCGCGAGGGCGAGCATGGCGGTCGCCACCATGTCGTCGGGGCGCTGCTCGACCTGACGGCGGGTGATCTCGGCGCTGCGCCGCAGCCGGTTCGCACCCTCGTCGTGCCGGCCGACGTGGCTGAGCCGCAGACCCCAGTGCAGCAGGGTCGCCGCGTGCACGAGGCTGAAGTTCGCGTGGGTGATGCTGAGCTTCTCGTAGGTGGCGGCGGCGATCTCGTACATCTCGGCCGCCGTCGCCGCCTCGGCGAACGAGCACAGGGCCGAGATGCGCCGGCCGAAGTCGGTGTAGGGCAGGTCGAGCAGCACGGCCGCCCGGGCCAGATTGCGCATGGCGACGAAATAGCGTCCACGAAGGACGTCGACCTGGGCCAGATCGCAGAGGCACTTGGCCTCGCCGAGGGTCGAGCCGGCGGCCTGGTGCAACCGCAGCAGCCGCTCGCCGAGGTCGGCCGCCTCGATCAGGCGTCCCATATAGAGGTTGGCGTACATCTGCCCCTGCACGAGGAACAGGATGGTGCGGTCGTCGCCGACCGCGTGCGCTATGGCCAGGTAGGCGTCGGCCGCTGCCAGCGCCTCGTGGCCGTGACCGGTGTTGGCCAGGCGGTGCACCCGCTGCGCCAGCAGATGCAGCGGACCGAGCACGGTGACAGGCACCGGCAGCCGTCTACCCGGATCGATCTCGCCGTCCATGGTCCCAGTATCAACACTGGACGGTGCGATCAACTACCGGGTACATCGACTTATCTCACGGTGATTTCTGGGAGAACAGTCGGGGACCCTGGGAAGCACCCGGGATCGTCGGCAGGCCGGCATCGCGCCAGGCGGCGAAACCGCCGGCCAGGTCGGTGGCCCGGTGCAGGCCCAGGTCCTGCAGGGCAGCCGCGGCCAGGCTGCTGGTGTAGCCCTCCTGGCAGGTGACGATGATTTCGAGGTCGTAGCTGTCGGCGAAGGGCAGCCGGGCGTCGCTGCGCGGGTCGAGCCGCCACTCGAGCACGTTGCGCTCGATCACCACGGCGCCCGGGATCTCGCCGAACTGGGCCCGCTGAGCGGCCGGGCGGATGTCGACCAGGACCGCGCCCCGGCTCAGCGCGGCCGCCGTCCGCAGCGGGCCGACCCGGGTCAGGCGGGTCCGCGCGTTGGCGAGGATCTGGTCGATGCTCAGGGAGCCGGCCGGAGCTGCGGTCACCACTGGGCGCCGGCCCGTTCCACCGCGAGCGCTTCGAGGCTCCCGGCGCCGAGGCGGTACTTGGTCATCGTGGTCAGGGCGGGGCCGTAGACGTGGACGCTGACCGCGGGCCGGCGCGAGCGGTTGGTCATGCGGTGGACGTGGTGGCGGCCGAACCGGCGGCCGGCTCCCTCGCCCAGTTCGCGGGAGGTGACGCGGGGCGGGTGGCCGTCGGCCACCGCCACCGTGTCCTCGGTGAGGGTGCCGCCGAAGACATGGAACGCGCCCGCCGAGCCGCCGTGGTCGTGCCACTCGGTGCCCTGACCGGGCAGCCAGGTCAGCAGCCAGACCTCGTGGTCGTCGGCGACGTGCAGCCGGTGGTACCACCGGCCGACCGGATTGAACCGCGGGGCGACCGGCCACTGCTCGGGGGCGGTGGCGAAACGGGCGGCGACGGCGAGATGGTCGGGACGGGTGTCGACGACAGTCACGGGAGCTCCTCGCTTTTTATACATTGCCTATCAGTACCATAGGCTTTGGGTCACATTACCGCCTGGGCGGCCAGGATGGCGGGAAGTCAGCCGATCAGGATCGCGTGGTGTCGGCCACGGCGCGGGGTCTGAGAGCAGCCTGGTGCGGTGGACCGTCCACACCGAATGCCGGTCTTATTCATTACCGATCATTTGATCGAGTCGCCGATAGCAGACATGCCCGAAACGTTCCGAGCCGGATGCTCAAGATCGACAATTAGCGATCCGGATATATCCGGACAGATTGCGAGACATTCCATTGCGCACAGTAGCGGCGGCCGGAAGTCGGCAGTCCGGCTCGCCGGAAGTCGACCGGTCGGTGCGAAACCCGGCCCGGACAAGGGGTTCCTTGCCTCCGGACAGGATCGTGCGGGCGGTGCCACTCGCGAGAGCTGAAAGAAGCTCGCGGGAGTTAGCCTCTTTCTTGACAAAGCCCGAATCAGGCTCTCCGGAGTCATGCCGACACGCTCCGTCAGCGAAATGCGCCGATGTATCACCGGATCGGCTCACCGCCTCAACCGTTAAGGCGGAAATCAAGCTGAGCCGGGGCTCGGCAATCGAGAAAGCTATATGGTGACGTCGCCGCCGAGAACCGGTGCCGGAGGCAGCCTCGCCCCCTCCTCCGAACCCCCGATCAACGAGGACGGACACGTGTTGAAGTCACGCCGCGGTCTCCTAGCCGCCGGCCTAGCGGTTGCCGTGGTCGGCGCCATCGGTGTGGTCTCCACCGTGAGCGCAGGGGCCGACCAGATCGCTACCCCACCCGAGGCGAGTGCGGCTGCGGGGGTTGCCGACGACTCGCCCGACGCTGACGCCGTAGTAGCGGGCGCGGGCCAGGTGCTGCTGCCACCGCCCGTCCTGCCGTGGGGCGATCGCCCCAAGCGGATCAAGAAGGGCCGCAACGGCGTCACCAGCAAGACGCTGCGGGCCGAGGGCCTCTCCGCCGCCGCACCCGACACGACCGGCTCGCTGGTGCCGCGGGCCCGCTATGGGCCCAAGGGCCGCAGCGGCGGCAACGCCGGCGTGATCCGCACCGAGCAGACCGACGCCGTGCCGCCGAAGCCGCTGGGTGTGAAGGCCGCCGCGAACAACGTCAACTATCTCTACAACGTCGGCTCGCAGGCCGCCGACACCTCGGGCATCTTCGCCAACGTCACCATCGGCAAGCCCGATCTCGACCGGAACGACTACCACACGCTGGCCGAGGTCGCGCTCCAGTCGGCCGACGGCGAACAGATCGTCGAGATCGGCTGGACGGTCGACCGCCTGGTCAACGGCGACGACGACCCGCACCTGTTCGTCTTCCACTGGGTCAACGGCGAGCCGACCTGTTACAACAAATGTGGCTTCGTGCAGGTGAGTCCGACCGTGAAGCCGGGCGCGACCCTCACCTACGGCATCACCAAGAAGTTCGGCATCCAGTACTTCAAGGACGCCTGGTGGGTCGCCTACGACACCGAGTGGATCGGCTACTTCCCCGAGACCAACTGGACCGCGAAGGGCGTGGAGTTCAACCGCTCCGGTTACCTCCAGGTCTTCGGCGAGGTGGCTGCCAGCCGCGAGAAGCCGTGTGGCACCGCGATGGGCAACGGCACGGGTCCCGAGAAAGACACCTCGGCCCGGTTCTCGAGCGTCGGCTTCGTCGACGGCCCGGCCGTCGATCTCTACATGCGCAGCTTCCCGGACAAGCTGAAGGCCGGCGAGGAAGAGGTCCCGTTCTACAAGGTGAAGCCCGTCGTGGACGAGTCGGTCGAACCGCCCGTGCCCTCGAAGCGGTCATTCCGCTACGGCGGCCCGGCCCGGCCCACGGGCCTCTGTTGAGAGAAATCGTAACGTCCGACATGTGACGCGATGCCCGGTCCCGGCGAGGGGGACCGGGCATCGTTCTTTTGGTGTACGCCACGTCGGCAAAAGCCCGGTCGAACCGAGTTCACCGTCACGGTGTACAACGTGTTGGCGGAGCGAAGGTCGAGAAGGCGGGCGCGGATGAGGCGACGGGTGAGCCCCGACGAGGAGCTGATGACCGCGCTCTACACCGAGCACTACGCGGTGCTGCTCAGCTTCATCCTGCGCTACGTGCACGACCGGCACCGGGCGGAAGACCTGGTGCAGGAGACCCTGCTGCGCGCCTGGAAGCACATCGACCACCTCGACCCCGAGCCCGGCCGCACCCGCTCCTACCTGCTGACCATCGCCCGCAACGTGGTCACCAACGCGTGGCGGGCCGAGCAGCGCCGCCCGCACCTGGTCGCCGACGAGGCCGCGGTCAACGCGATGCCGTCGGCCGACAACGTCGACCGGATGGTCGAGGGCTGGCTGGTGGCCGAGGCGATCGAGCGGCTGTCGGCCGACCACCAGGCGGTGGTCCGGGCCATGTACTACGAGGGTCAGAGCGTGGCGGACGCGGCCCGCCAGCTCTCGGTTCCGGAGGGCACGGTGAAGTCCCGGGCCTATTACGCGGTGCGGGCCTTACGCACAGTGTTCGAAGAGATGGGGGTGCTGCGGTGAGCACCGACCACGATGAGCTGCACCGCCTGCTCGGCGGTTACCTGCTCGGCGGCCTCGACGAGGCGGACACCGAGCGGCTCGACGCCCATCTGCGCGACTGCGACCGCTGCCGGGACGAGCTCGATCGTCTCGCTGCCGTGCCCGAGCTGCTGCGCCGCCTGCCCGAGGCCGAGCGGGCCGACGACGATGTCGCGACCGCACCGGTCAGCATGTCGGCCCGGCCCAGCCCGGAGAACATCGAGGGCCTGCTACGTCGTCTGCGGGCCGAGCGTTCCCGGCAGAGTCGCATGGCTGGTGTCCGCTGGCTGGCCGCCGCGGCCGTGGTGCTGGTCGCGGTGGCGGTCGGCATCGGGGTGCTGCGGGGCAGCCGCGAGGGCCGGCAGCCCCAGGTGCTGCCGAGCCCCCAACTGGTGACGGCGCAGTTCCAACCGGCCCAGGGCAGTGGCCTGGCCGGCCAGGCGGTGCTGACGCCGAAGACGTGGGGGGTCTCGGTGTCGCTCGACGTCAGCAAGCTCAGCGGCGACGGCCCGTTCCACTGCCAGGTGCGCGGGTCGTCGGGCCAGGTGGAGCAGGCGATGGTGTGGGGGCCGACGCCGAGTGGCAACGCCAAGGTGATCGGGGCCAGCTCGATCCAGCTGCGCAACGTCAGCCGGATCGAGGTGCAGGACCACGACGGCCAGGTCCTGGGCACCGCCGAGGTTGATTGAAACCAGGTCAGGTGACCCTTCTCAGCCGTACGAGATAGGTCTGCGCCACCACGACCAGGGCCAGGAACGTGCCGCTGATCACCTGCTGCCAGTTGCTGTTGACGTTGCCGACCTGGTTGATCAGGTTCTGGATGACGCCCAGCAGCAGCACACCGGCGATCGTCCCGGCGATTGTGCCCGCGCCACCGGTCAGCAGTGTCCCGCCGATCACTACGGCGGCGATCGCGTCCAGCTCCATGCCGGTGCCCAGGACCGTCACCCCGGAGCCGAGCTTGGCCGCGTTGATGGCGCCGGCCAGGCCGGCCAGCAGACCCGAGAGCACGTAGACCCAGACCTTGGTGCGGCGTACCGGCACACCCATCAGGCTGGCCGCGTCCTCGCTGCCGCCCACCGCATAGACCGACGAGCCGAACCGGCTGCGGGTCAGCACCACCATGCCGATCACGACCAGCGCCGCGACCAGCCACACCTGGTAGCCGATGTCGAGGAACGAGCCGTTGCCGAGCTTGCGAAAGGCGTCGTTCTGCACCAGATAGGTGTTGGAGCCCTCCGAGCTGATCGCCCGCATGAGGCCCCGGGCGCCGAGGAGAGCGGCCAGGGTCACGATGAAGGGCGCCATCCGGGTGTACGCGACGAGGAGCCCGTTCGCCACGCCGATCGCCCCGCACACGGCCAGGGGCAGCAGGAACGCGGCCAGAATGCCGTACTGCGACGCCCAGGCGGCGAGCACGCCCCCGAGCACGTAGAGCGACCCGACCGACAGGTCGATGCCACCCGTGATGATCACAAAGGTCATGCCGAGCGCGATGAGCATCGGCGGCGCGGCCGCCACCAGGATGGTGGCCGCGTTGTCGAGGCTGCGGAAGTTGGGGAAGGTGGCCAGCGCGATCAGCACGACGACGATCAGGACGGCGAGCGCGCCCTGCCGCTGGATCGTGCCGACGATCCGGTCGGTGCGCTCCGCCTTGCGGACGTCCTCCACCACAATTGCCGAAGGCTCCGATGCGAGTCCCATGGTCATCGGGTCTTCCTCTCTCGGGCCACGTAGACCGCGATCAGGATGATCACGGCCTGCACCATCTCGGTCGTCGAGGGCTGCAGGTTGTGCTTGATCATCGTGGCGATGACCAGCTGCATGAGCAGGGCGCCGGCCACCGTGCCCAGGACCCGCACCTTGCCGCCGGTGAGCGGCGTGCCGCCGACCACCACGGCGGTGATCGCCGACAACTCGATGAGCAGCCCCACCGAGGACGCGTCGCTGGACTGGATGCGGGCCACCGAGAGCAGGCCGGCGATCGAGGCCAGCACGGCGCACGCCACGTACACGGTGATCAGCACCCGCTTGACCGGCAGGCCGGCCAGCTCGGCGGCGGGCCGGTTGCCGCCGATCGCCAGCAGCCGCCGGCCGAAGACCGTGCGGCGGACGACGAACCCCACGACGAGCACCAGCAGCGCCGCGATCCAGACCAGCACCGGGATGCCGAGCAGGTCGCCCGAGCCCAGGTAGAGGAAGTCCTGGTTGCGGATGTCGACCAGCTTGCCCTCGCTGATGACCACGGCGAGACCGCGGCCGCCGACGAACAGGGCCAGCGTGGCGACGATCGGTTGCAGGCCGACCCGGGCCACCAGGATTCCGTTGATCAGACCGACCGCGACTCCGGCGAGCAGCGCGACCAGGATCGCGGCCACCACGCCGTACCCGAGATAGAGGGGGATGAAGGCAGCCGCCAGGGCCATGACCGAACCGACCGAGAGGTCGATGCCCTCGGTGCCGATCACCAGCGCCATGCCGAGCGCCACGATCACGATGGGCGCCACCTGGATCAGCTGGATGCGCAGGTTGCTCCAGGTCGCGAAGTACGGGGTGAAGAAGATGTTGTAGACGACCAGCAGCACGATGGCGGCGTAGACGCCGTACTTCGGCAGCCAGGCTTTGATCTTCGCTGCGTCGGCCAAGGGCCGGGCGGCCACCGTCTCAGTGCTCACGGGTGGCCTCCGTCGCGATCGTTGCCATCAGGTCCTCGGTGGTCACCCGGTTGCCGGTCAGGGTGCCGACCACGACGCCGTCGCGCAGCACCACCACCCGGCCCGAACCCTCGACCAGCTCCTCGGCGTCCGACGAGACCAGCACGACGCCGAGCCCCTCGGCCGCCAGCTCGTCGATCAGCGATTGGACCTCGGCCTTGGCGCCGACGTCGATGCCGCGGGTCGGCTCGTCGAGCAGCAGCACCTTGGGATCGGTGGCGAGCAGGCGGGCCAGCAGCACCTTCTGCTGATTGCCGCCGGACAGGTCGCCGACTGCCTGGTCGGGGCTGGACGCCTTGATGCGCAGGCGCTTGATGTACCGGTCGACGATCTCGTTCACCTTGCTGTCCGAGACGAACCCGAACCGGGAGACGCGGGGGAGCACGGCGAGGGCGATGTTCTCGCGCACCGACAGGCCGGGGACGATTCCCTCAGCCTTGCGGTCCTCGGGCTGCACCGCGATGCCGAATTCCACCGCGCGTACGGGAGTGGGCTTCTTCAGGTCCTTGCCGTCGACCTGGATGTCGCCGCTGTCCAGGTGGTACGCGCCGCCGATTGCCTTGATCGTCTCGCTGCGCCCGGCGCCGAGCAGCCCGCCCAGGCCGACGACCTCGCCGGGCCGCACGTCGAAGCTCACGTCGTGCAGCTTGTGCCGGCTGTTCAGCTCGCGCACCCGCAGCACGGGCGGGGCGTCGGTGTCGCCGGTGGCCGCACCGGAGAACGCGGTCGCGCCCTCCCGGCGTACCTCGGCCATGTCCCGCCCGAGCATGAGCGAGACCAGCTTGATCCGCTCGAGGGCGGCCAGCTTGCCGGTGTGCACGAGCTTGCCGTCGCGCAGGATCGTCACCGTGTCACAGATCTGGTAGAGCTCGTCGAGGCGGTGGCTGACGTAGACGATGCCGATGCCGCGGGCGTGCAGATCGCGGATGACGCCGAACAGGGTCTGTACCTCGCGCGGCTCGAGCGACGAGGTGGGCTCGTCCATGATGACGACCTTGGCGTCGACCATCACGGCCCGGGCCAGGGCGACCATCTGCTGTGCGCCGAGGGCCAGGGTGCCCAGTTGCCGCCGGACGTCCGTGGTGACGCCGTAGCCGGTGAGGATCTCGCGGGCCTCGCGGTCCATCCGCTTGCGGTCGATGAGGCCGAGGCCGGTGCGCGGTTCGCGGCCGAGGAAGAGGTTCTGCGCCACGCTCATCAGCGGGACGAGGTTGACCTCCTGATAGATGGTCGAGATGCCGGCCTGCTGGGCGTCCATCGGGGTGCCGAACTGCGCGGGCGCGTCCTGATATCTCAGCTCGCCCCCGTCGGGCTGATAGACCCCGGTCAGCACCTTGATCAGTGTGGATTTGCCGGCGCCGTTCTCACCGACGAGCGCGTGCACCTGGCCCGGTTGCAGCGTGAAGGAGACCTGGTCGAGGGCGCGCACGCCCGGAAATATCTTCGAGACGTCGTTGACTTCCAGCAACGCCATTCAGTTCTCCTCCGTACGGGTGCCGGGCCGGGTGATCAGGGCACCACCCGGCCCGGCTGCTCTCGCGCTACCCCAGTGGGGAAGCGTTGTTCCAGGTGGCATCGGCGTTGTAGCTGCCGGTGCCGTCCCACGTGTTGCCACCGCCGTTGGTGGCGATGTAGACGGCCTCGGCGTAGTGCCGCCAGTAGTAGCCGGGATAGTTGATCGATTCGAGCGAGATGGTGCCCGCCCCGCCGTTCAGGCCGGGCCGGCCGCAGAACGTGGCGTCCTGCTGGAACGTCGCCGTTCCGTCGTTGGCCGCCGTCTGCAGGCGGTAGCCGGCGTGCCGCAGGTAACGGCCGGGATAGTTGACCGATTCGAACGTGTAGCAACTGTTGTCGGCCAGGCCGGCGCGGACCGTGAAGGTGGCGTCCTGCCGGTCGGCGGCCGGGCTGCCGGTGGTGATCACGTCGGTCCGGGCCAGGCTGTCCCGGTGTCGCAGGTAGCGGGTGTCGTAGCCGGCCGTGGTGACCCGGAACGAGCGGTTCTGCCCGACGGTCAGGTCGGCGCCGCTGCGCCACAGCGGCGCGGCGACCGTCCAGGTCGCGTCGTTGGCGAAGGAGCCGCCGTTGCTCTGCTCGACCCAGACCTCCTCGGCGCGGTGCCGGAGGTAGGAGCCGGGCAGGTTGGCCGACTCGAGCGAGGTGCCGCCACCGGAGAGGCCGGCCCGGCCGCAGAACGTGGCGTCCGCCGCGAACGTGCCGCCGGTGTTGGCCTCGCGGTAGACCCGGTTGTTGCGGTGCCGCAGATACTGGCCGGGGAAGTTGCGCGACTCGAACGAGTAGCAGGCCGCGTTGGACAGGCCGGGCCGCACCCAGAACGTCGCGTCCTGCCGGTCGGTGGTGGAGCTGCTCGTGCTGACCACGTCGGTGCGGGCGGCGCCGGCGGCGTGCCGCAGGTAGCGGTTGGTGTAACCGGGCGTGGTGACCCGCAGCGACACCAGCTTGCCGGTCGAGATGGTGCTGCCGTTGGCGGCACCGAGCACCTGCTGGTGCACCGCGCGGACCCGGGCGAAGTCCATCTTCTGTTGCTGCCGGTCGTAGGTGAAGAAGCCGTTGAGCTCCTCCTCGACGTCGGTCGGTTCGGTGTAGACGGAGCCGGACAGCCCGTTGGCGTTGATCAGATCGGTCATCCGGCTCGTGATCTGCACGTAGCGGCTGGTCAGCGCGTTCGAGTCGGGCAGCCACTCGTAGGCGAACTTGCCGGCCGTCGGCCATTCACGGCTGGTGCGCAGGCCCAGGCCGCCGTACTCGCCGTTGACCACGAAACGGGTCGCGGTCGGCGGCCGGGAGATGCCCGGGCCGACGTACAGGTGATCGTCGATGACGTCGCCGTTGCCCGGGTCGGGGTCGGAGTCGCAGCAGTTGGAGCCGGAGTTGTGGTTGACCATGCGGGTCGGGTCCCAGCTCTTCACCAGGTCGGCGATCCGGCCGGCGTCGTATTCGCCCCAGCCCTCGTTGAACGGCACCCACTGGACGATCGAGGTGATGCCCTTGTGCTCGTCGACCAGCTCGCGCAGTTCCTTCTCGAAGCGGGTGCGCCCGATGGCCGACGGCTCCCGGCCGCTGGCCAGCGCGGGCATGTCCTGCCAGACCATCAGGCCGAGCCGGTCGGCGTGGTAGAACCAGCGGTCGTTCTCGACCTTGATGTGCTTGCGCACCATGTTGAAGCCGAGCGACTTCTGTTGTTCCAGATCGAAGCGCAGGGCCGCGTCGGTGGGCGCGGTCGAGATGCCGTCCGGCCAGTAGCCCTGGTCGAGCGAGCCGAGCTGGAAGACGAATTTGCCGTTCAGCGTCGGCCGCAGCACCCCGCCGAGCATCGCCTTGCCGAGCGAGCGCATGCCGAAGTAGCCGCCGACGGCATCACCGCTGCCCAGCGTGACCCGCAGGTCGTACAGGAAGGGGTCGTCGGGGGTCCAGAGGCGGGCGTTCGGGACCGGGACGCGGAAGGACGAGCCCACCGTGCCGGTGGCCGAGCCGACGACCGTGCCGCCGGAGAGAACCTGCGCGGTGACCGCCTGGCCGCCCGCATTGGCCGCCTGCACGATCAGATCGAGGCCGCCCGCCGACACGTTGGGGGTGGTGTCGAGCCGGGTGATCCGAGCCGGGTTGGTCGGTTCCAGCCAGACCGTCTGCCAGATGCCCGAGGACGGCGTGTAGAAGATGCCGCCCCGGTTGATCCGCTGCTTGCCGACGGGGATGTCCTGGCTGTCGGTCGGGTCCCAGACGCCGACGATGATCTCGTTGCTGCCGGCGCGCAGCGCGCTGGTGATGTCGTACGAGAACTTGTCGTAGCCGCCCTCGTGCGTGCCGAGCAGCGTGCCGTTCACCCAGACCTTCGACTGCCAGTCGACGGCGCCGAAGTTGAGCTGCACATTCCGGCCCGACCAACCGGCCGGAATTGTGAACGTGCGCCGGTAGTACGAGAAGTCCTGGCGCCGCATGATCCCGGAGAGCGCGCTCTCGATCGGGTACGGCACGAGGATCTCCTCGCCGAGGGTCTGCCCGGTCGGCGGGGTGTTGATGTTCGAGGCCCCCGTGAACTGCCAGATGCCGTTGAGGCTCTGCCAGTCGGCGCGGGTGAGCTGCGGACGGGGGTATTCGGGGAGGGGATTGGCCGTGCTGACCTGGCCGGTCCACGGCGTGGTCATCGGCGGCGTCTTGGGGACGAACGCCGCGGCGGGTCCGGTGGTGGCGACCAGCGTGCCGGCGGTGGCCGTCAACGCTGCCGCGGCGATGGCCAGCAGTCTTCGGGGATGTGCGGTCACGTTCTCTCTCCTTCTAAGAGTGAGCCGTGCGGGGATGCACACATACTGACGTGAACGCACACAGTCAGCAATAGACGAACTTCATTGTGTAGCGTTTCCGGGTTCCGGGTTCCGGGTTCCGGGTTCCGGGAAGCGGGCCCGGGCGGCGCGTTCCTAGGCACGCCGCCCGGGTGCCCGCTCAGTACGCGCTACTGATGTCCGTCTTGGCGTTATCCGTGCCGTACTGCCGGTCCTCGATGATGATGTCCTGGCCGACCGGCTCGCCGTTCAGGAACTTCGTCGCCGTCTCGAACGCGAGCGGGCCGAACCGCGGGTTCGACTCGATCACCGCGGAGGCCCAGCCGTCCACGATGGCCTGCACAGCACCCTTGGTGCCGTCGATCGACACCACCTTGACGTCGCCGGCCTTCTTGCCCGCGCCCTTCAGGGCGGTGATGGCGCCGAGGGCCATCTCGTCGTTCTCGCCGTAGATCCCGTTGATGTCCGGATTGGACTGGAGTAGCTGCTCGGTGACTTTCTGCCCTTCCTCGCGCGCGAAGTTGCCCGTCTGTTCGAAGACGACCTGGATGTCCGGCGCGACCTTGGCGATCTGGTCCTTGAAGCCACTGGTCCGCAGCGTTGTCACGTTGTTTCCGGGCGCCCCCAGCAGGATCGCGACCTTGCCCTTGTTGCCCATCGCCTTGGCCATCTCGTCGGCCGCGCGCTTGCCCTGCTCGGCGAAGTCCGACCCGATGAACGTCAGGTAGTCCTTGCAGGGATCAGCGTTGATCTTGCGGTCGATCGTGATGATCGGGACCTTCTTGGCCGAGGCCTTGGCGAAGACGGAGTCCCAGCCGTCGGAGTTGAGCGGCGCGATCACCAGCAGCTGAACACCGGAGTCGATCATCTGCTCGACGTCGCTGATCTGCTTGTTGAACTGGGAGTTCGCGTTCGTTGTGGTGAGGTTTGTGATGCCCTGCTCGGCCGCCTCGTCCTTGATGGACTTGGTCTCGGCGATGCGGAAGGGATTGGCTTCCTTCTCGGACTGCGAGAAGCCGACCTTCGCGGTCTTGAGGTCGAACTTGGTGCCGCCGAACTGTTCGAGTGTGCAGGTCGCAGCCTCGGGATCAGCCGATTGCACGACCTGGGCACCGGCCGACGCGGGCGTGTTGCTCGCGGTCGCGCCGTCGTCCTCGGACTTGGCGCAGGCGCTGGTGAAGAGAAGGGCCGCACCTAGGATCGCGGCCGCCGGCCGCCAGCGGCCGGGGGAAACGCTCATGACAGAGCTCCTTAGCGGTGGATGTGACATCGGGGAGTAACCACCTCGAAACACATTCACGCACTATCGAACTTTTTCTGTCAAGACTCCGCACCATAGACGCGCACGAATGCACGCGATCCAAGATCGTCTTTGCGACTTCGGCTTGATCAAACCATGGGAGTCGATGTCCGTGCGACGTCCCAGCGCGCTGACATCGAGGCGTACAGACGGCGGGCCTCCTCGGGCCGTTCGCCGCTGAGCACCGCCGCGTCCTCGAGCGCCGCGGCCAGTTCCAGGGCGCGGCCGACCTTGCGGTAGTGGGCCGCCGCGGCCAGCGCCGGGGCCGGATCGCCGAGCAGCAGGGCCTGGCAACGCAGGTTCGCCGCGTACGCCCGGGCCGGTCGCACCTCGCGGGCGGCCTCGGTCGCACAGATCGCGGCCGCCTGATCGGCCACCTCCGGCCGGTTGTGCCGGCGGGCGAGCCGCAGCACATCGGGCAGCCACTGGTGGCGCAGCATCATCGGCGCGTACGCCGGTTGCAGCAGCGGCCCGAGCAGGTCGAGCGCCTCGTCCGGCCGGTTCCGCTGCTCGGCCGCGAGCGCCCGCGCCACGAGCAGGAAGTCGCAGTTCTCGCGCTCGGCCTCGCTGGCCGGCACCGCGTCGGCCGCGCCCAGGTGAGCCGCCGCGAGGTCACGCGCGCCGCGGTGCAGGGCGATCAGCGCGGCCACCCCGTGCAGCAGCATGGTCACCGCTCCCGGCTCGCGCTGGCCGTGGAACGTGATGCCCGGGCCGTCCTCGGTGACCGCGCCGACCTCGGCCAGCGCCTCGTCCCACCGGCCCAGCCAGTAGTCCTGCACCGCGGTCGCGACCTGCAACCCGGCGGGCAGGCGTTCCTCGGCGGCGAAGGCGGCCGCGGTCTCCAGGGTCTGCTGCGCCTCGTCGAGCCGGTCGAGGTTCTGCAGCGAGAAGAGGCGGTTGTCGAGCAGGTCGAAGTAGGTGCCGGCCAGTCCCGGGCGGCCGCGCACCACGCTCAGCGCACGGTCCACATGCTCCAGGGCGCGCTCGTGGTCGCGGCGGATCGAGCTGGTCAGCCAGATCGTCTGCAGGGCGAACGCGGTCTCGTAAGGCTGACCGGCCGCCACCGCCTCGTTGTAGACGGCCGTCGCCCGGCGTTCGGCCGCGTCGAGATCCTCGAGGTCGCCGCGGCGGAAGTTGGCCAGCAGCACCCGGTGCCGGGAACGCCAGATAGCCGGCACCCGGTCGTCGTCCACCGCCTCGTGCAGCATCGCCTCGGCCTCGGCCGTCTCACCCCGGTGGTGGCGCATGGTCGCGAGCAGCTGGCGCATCTCGGCCCGGTCGCCGGGATCGGTGGCCAGGCTCATCGCCTCTTCCGCCTGGTGCAGCGGGACGCGTCCGCGCCGGTATTCGAGCCGTACCAGCGCGACCAGCAGGACTGCCCTCTCCTCGGCCGAGGGCAGGTCGGTGGCGAGCGTGCGCCGGATCAGGTCGCCGGCGATCTGCGGGGCCCGGCGCACCACTGCCGCGTGATGGATGACCAGCCAGTTGAGCACCCACGAGTCGGCCAGCGGGGCCGAGGCGTTGAGCTGCTCGGCGACCCGGGTGAGCGGGCTGCCGCCGGCCGCCAGCACCTCGGCCGCGTGCCGGTGCAGCCCCGCGCGCAGCGCCGGCGGCACGCTCGCGATCAGCGCCTGACGCAGGAACGGGTGCCGGAACGCCAGGTCGGTGCCGCTGTCGACCAGCACCGCGGCCGCCAGCGCCTCCTCCAGCGCGCCGACCAGGTCGAGCGCCGACCGTCCGGTTACCGCCACGACCTCGCTGACCGAGAACTCCGACCCGAGCAGGGCCGCCAGCCGCAGCACCTCACGGGTCTCGGCGGAGAGCACCTCGAGAGCGGCGTGCACGGCATCGAGCAGGGTCTGGGGCGGATCGACGGTCACCTCGGGGCCGATGTCGGCGCGGCCGCCACTGATCTCGACGGCGTCCCGCTGCCGCAGCGCCGCCACCAACTCGCGGGCGAACAACGGGTTGCCGCCGGAGCGGGCCGCCACCTCGCGCAGGTTGGGCCCGGGCGGGGCGCCGACCAGCGCCGTCACCAGCCGGTCGAGGTCGGCCGGAACGAGCGGGCCGAGGTCGAGCGGCATCTGCTGACCGGCCCGGATCCGGCGGCGCAGGCGGGCCTGGTGCGCGTCGGGCCGGGCCGCCGCGACCAGCAGCAGCGGAAGCTGGCCGACCAGGCTGAGCAGTCTCTCCCACACCCGCACGGTCGCGCTGTCGGCCCACTGCATGTCGTCGACCACGAGCACCAGCGGCGACGCGGCGCAGGCCGACCGCACCGCGGCGACGATCTGGTCCTCGGCCGGGCCCTCGGTCTCCTGTGGACGCCGGGACGCGGTTTCCAGCCCGAGCGCCCGCGACAACACCTGCAGGGGTACGCGGGAACCCAGCTGGTCGGCCGCGCCCCAGGCCACCCGGCAACCGAAGCGGGCGGCGTCGGCGAAGGCGTGGGTGAGCAACTCGGTCTTGCCGATGCCGGGTTCGCCGGAGATCCAGACCGCGCCCCCGGTGCCCGCCGCGACCGCGCGCACCAGCCCTCGCAGATGATCAATCTCGGCCACCCGGCCGACCCAGGAGCGGCCGCCGAGCCCGTCCCGCAGGGCCTTGGCGATCGGCGTCGGCACCACCGTGCGGAAGGAGCCAGGGCCGGGCCGCGGGGCACCGCGTTCGGCCGATCCCGCGAGCAGCTGCCGGTGCAGCGAGCGCAACGCCGGGCCGGGCTCGATGCCCAGCTCGGCGACGAGCGTGCGGCGAGCCGTACGGAAGACCTCGAGCGCCTCGCCGTGCCGGCCGACCCGGTGCAGGGCGCGCATCAGCAACTCGTGCAGCGGCTCGTGCAGCGGGTGGTCGCGGACCAGGGCGGTCAGCTCGGCGATCAGCCCGTCGTCGCCGCCCGCCTCGAGCATCAGCCGGGCCCGCTGCTCGGCTGCGGCCAGTTGCAGCTCGGCCAGTCGCTGCCGGTCGAGTTCGAGGAACGGACCGGCCAGGGTGGCGTACGCGTCCCCCTGCCAGAGGCCCAGAGCCTCGTCCAGCCGGGCGACGGCGGCCGTGGCGTCGCCCGCGGTGAGCAGTTCGGCCGCGGCCGTCCGCAGCCGCTGGAAACGGGCCGAGTCGAGGTCGCCCGGGTCGACGCGCAGCTGGTAGCCGCCCGAGCCCGTGCTGAGGTTCTCCGGCTCGAGGACGCGCCGCAGCCCCGAGATGTACGTGTAGATGCTGCCCACCGCCGTGACCGGCGGCGAATCACCCCAGATGGCCGTGATCAACTCGTCGCGCCCGACCACCCGGCCGGCGTGCGCGGCGAGCACTGCGAACACCGCGCGCTGCCGGGCCGGGCCCAGATCGAGCTCTCTGCCGCCCAGCCAGGCCCGCACCGGCCCGAGCAGGCTGACGCGCAAGACGTTCGTCAAGAGTCCTCCCGCGTCGATGATGGTCAAGGGAGACGGTGCGGGGTGCCAACGGATAACGGAAAGCGCACGGAGGGGCACTCCTCGGCGGTCGCCCTTCCGCGCGGCCGTCGCTCTCTGCTCAACTGGTTCATCGGCCTTCCGTTCGCGATGAAGGATCCGTGAAGGTTCCCTGAAGGCGCTTTTCGCAGACTGACCTCCCTGACCTTATGGGGAGGCAGCCATGGAACAGATCCGCGTCGCCGTGCAAGCGACCGACCCGCTCAGCCACGCCGGCCTCGCCGCGTTGCTCCAGTTCCGCGGCGACCTCACCGTAGTGCGCAACGCCCAGCGAGCGGAAGCGGACGTGCTGGTCGTGGCCGCGGAGAGGCTCAGCACAGAGGTCGTGGCGACGCTGCGGCGGGCGGGTGCGGAGACCGGCGCTCCGGTTGTGCTGGTGGTCGCCGAGATCGACGAGGGCGACCTGCTGACCGCGGTCGAGTGCCGCGTGGTCGCCATCCTGCCGCGCGGCGCCGTGTCGGCCGACCGGTTGGCCCACAGCGTCAAGGCGGCCGCCTCGGGCGGCGGTGTGCTGCCCCCGAACCTGGTCGGTGAGCTGCTCAAACACGTCGAGCGCATGCAGCGTGACGTGCTCACCCCGAACGGGCTGAACGCCTCGGGGCTGACCCCGCGCGAGATCGATGTGCTGCGGCTGATGGCCGACGGCTTCGACACCAACGAGATCGCCGGCAAGCTCTGCTACTCGGAGCGGACCGTGAAGAACGTCATCTACGGCGTCACCCATCGCCTGAAACTCCGCAACCGATCCCACGCTGTGGCATATGCGCTTCGCGCGGGCATGATCTAGGCGTTTGCTGGGGGCATGGAAGCCCCGCCCAAACTCAAGCCCGGCGACCGCGTTGCCATCGTCTCGCCCTCGTGGGCCGGCCCCGGCGTCTTCCCGGCCCAGCACGAGCAGGCCCTGCGGCGCGTCCGCGACGAACTCGGCCTCGAGCCGGTCGAGTTCCCGACCACCCGCCGGCCCGGCTCGCCGGCCGCCGACCGGGCCGCCGACCTGATGGCGGCCTACGCCGACCCGTCGATCCGGGCCGTGTTCGCCAGCATCGGCGGCGACGACCAGATCACCGTGCTGCCGCACCTCGACCCGGCGCCGTTCGTGGCCGACCCGAAGCCGTTCTTCGGCTACTCCGACAACACCAACCTGCTCAACTGGCTGTGGAGCCACGGAGTGGCCGGCTATCACGGCGGTTCCACAATGGTGCATCTCGCGCGCGGCGGCGGTATCGAGGCCGAACACGCCTCGTCGCTGCGGGCCGCCCTCTTCGAGACGGTCGACCTGCCGATCGTGCCCGTGGCCGAGTTCGGCGACGAGGAGGTGAGCTGGGAGGACCCGGCCTCGCTGACCACCTCGGGGCCAAAAGTGCCGAGCCCGGGGTGGCACTGGCACCAGCCCGAAACGGTCGTCACCGCGCCGACGTGGGGTGGCAACCTCGAGATCCTGCACTGGAACCTGGCCGCCTCGCGCTGGATCCTGCCGCCGGAGCGCTACGCGGGCTCGATCCTGCTGCTCGAGACCTCCGAGGAACTGCCGCCGGCCGAGGAGGTCTTCCGCATGCTGCGCAACGCCGGCGAACGCGGGCTGCTCGAACAGTTCCCGGCGGTGCTCGTCGCCGCGGCCAAGGCGAGCAACCTCGACCACCGCCCGCCGCAGGAGGAACGCGCCCGCTTCCGCGACGAGCAGCGGGAGGCGACGCTCAAGGCGCTGGGCGCCTACAACCCCGCCGCGATGGCCGTATTCGGGATCGATTTCGGACACACGTCACCGCAGTGGGTGCTGCCCTACGGCGGCCGGATGACCGTTGACGGTCCCGGACGCCGCATCGTCGCGCACTACTGATCAGGCGACCCGCTCGGACACCGGGGGCTGCGCGGGCGTGGAGCCGGGGTCGCAGAACGTACGGGCCGGGGGGTGCGCGGCCAGCCGGTTCGGCACCAGCAGGAAGGCCAGCGCGGCGCCGACCACCATCAGGCCGGCGCAGATCATCATCGTGTTCCGGTAGACCGGCTGAAGCTGGGCGGCGTCGGTCAGGCTGCCGCCGCCCAGGCCGGCCGCCAGCGGCAACACGGCCACCGAGAGCAGGCCGGCGGCCCGGGCGACCGCGTTGTTCACCCCCGAGGCGATCCCGGCGTACGAATCCTCCAGTGCGCCCAGGGCCGTCGCGGTCAGCGGCGCCACCAGCGCCGACAACCCCAGCCCGAAGATCACCACGGCCGGCAGGACGTCCGTCCAGTAGTTCGCGTCCGGCCCGATCCGCGACATCAGCACCAGGGCGACGGCGCAGATCAGCGGGCCCACGGTCATCGGGATGCGCGGGCCGATGCGTTGCGACAGCCCGCCCGCGCGGGCCGAGAGCACCAGCATCAGAGCGGTCGTCGGCAGCAGCGCGATGCCGCTCGCCAGCGGCGAATAGCCGGACACGACCTGCAGATTGATCACGAACAGGAAGAAGACCCCGCCGTTCGCCGCGTAGACGACGAAGGTGACCAGGTTGGCGCCGCTGAAGGCCTTGTCGGCGAAGATCCGTACGGGCAGCATCGGGTGGGCCGCCCGGCGTTCGTACAGCACGAAGGCGACCAGGGAGGCGACGCCGACGGCCAGCGAGACCAGCACCACGGGGCTGCCGGGCCCGTCCATCGGCCAGGCCGTGAAGCCGTACGTGAGACCGGCCAGCCCGAGGGCGCCGGTGACCACGCCGATCAGGTCGATGCGGCGCGCGGCCTCGGGATTGCGTGACTCGGGCACGTGCTTGGCCCCGACCCAGAGCACGAGGGCAGCCAGCGGCACGTTGATCAGGAAGATGTAGCGCCAGTCGCCGATGTCGACCAGCCAGCCGCCGAGGAACGGCCCGAGGGCGCCGCCGATGCCGCCGAGGCCGGACCAGGCGCCGATCGCCTTGCCCCGGTCTTCAGTTGTGAACGACGCCTCCAGGATGGCCAGTGCGCCCGGAGTGAGCAGCGCGCCGCCGATGCCCTGCAGGACGCGGGCCAGAATCAGCGTCTCGATGTTGGGGGAGAGGCCGCACAGTAGCGAGGCGACCGCGAACCAGGCGACACCGATCAGGAAGATCCGCTTGCGGCCGTACCGGTCGCCCAGCGAACCGCCGAGCAGGATGAGAGAGGCGAGGCTGAGCGCGTACCCGTTGACCGTCCACTGCAGACCGGCGGCGTCGGCCCCGAGGTCGCGCCCGATCTCGGGCAGCGCGATGTTGACGACCGTCGAGTCGATGAACGCGAGGCTCGAACCGAGAACGGTCGCGAGCAGCACCCACCGGCCGGCCGCCGAGCTGTACCGGACGGGTTGACCGGTGGTGAGATCCATGCGGCGACAGTAACCGTGAGCAGGCCCGGAAGGGATAGGTCAGGCGTCTGGTGCGGCTGTGTGCCTCGCTACTTCCCAAACCGTCACAACCGCCCCACAGAATCTTGTCAAAGCTGAGCGCCTCACCTCATCCAGGGCCGCGTGATCCAGGGCCGCGTGCGCAGGCCGAGAAACTGGGGGGCGTACGTGTGCTTTTCCATGGAGGGTGCGCGTCCGTGCACATGCAGCCTTGCGTGCGCGTACGTGCACATAAAATCTTGTGTGCGCGTACGTGCACACGCGATATGGTGTGCACGTACGCGCACTTAGGAGGGTCATGCGTCTCAGCAACTCCACCGACCTTGGCCTCTACCTACGCGAGCGGCGTCGCGCTGCAGGCATGACGCAGGTCCAACTGGCCGACCGGGCAGGCGTGAGCCGTCGTTGGTTGTCCGATCTTGAGGCCGGCAAGCCAACCGCCGAGGTCGGGCTGGTGTTCAAGGTGGTGTCCGCGCTAGGCCTGCTCATCGACGTTCGGGTCGAGCCTGAGCCGGAGATTGATCTGGACGCCTACCTCGACTCCCTGGGCGGTGGGCCGCTGTGAACCGGGAGCTCGTCGTCCTGCAGCGTTGCGCGCGGCGTCGAGCGCAGACGCGGTCGTGGCGCTGGGATCGAGCCTGCCCGAGTGGTCGGTCGCGCGTGTCACTGAGCACGCTCGCAACTGTGCGGCGGCGTTGGGCAAGGGGTGAACATAGGGTGGATGCATGATGCGTGCAGCCGTGTTCACTGAGCCAGGTCCCGCGTCCGTTCTTCAGATCGTCGAGCGGGATCTGTTGCCGCCGGGGCCGGGTGAGGTGCGGGTCCGGATTGTGTTGTCCGCGGTCAACCCGACCGACACCGGCACCCGGGCCGGGCGCGGCGTGCCCGACGGGGTATCGCCGCCACGTGTGCCGAACCAGGACGGGTCCGGCGTGGTGGATGCGATCGGTGACGGAGTGAGCGGGCTCGAGCCGGGCGACCACGTCTGGGTGTGGGACGCCTCGTACGCCCGCGAGAACGGCACCGCGCAGGAGTACGTCGTGCTGCCCCGCCGCCAGGTCGTGCGGATGAACGAGGACGTCCCGTTCGAGGTCGGCGCGGCGCTGGGTATTCCGGCGCTCACCGCCCACCGCTGCCTCACCCTGGCCAGTGACGGGCCCGACCGGCTCGCGCCGGGCGCGCTCGAGGGCCGGACGGTGCTGGTGGCCGGCGGGGCCGGTGCGGTCGGCAACGCCGCCGTCCAGCTCGCGAAGTGGGCCGGCGCGACCGTGCTGACCACTGTCTCGTCGAAGGAGAAGGCCGATCTGGCCGCGGCCGCCGGGGCCGACGCGGTGATCAACTATCGCGAGGAGGACGTGGCCGCCCGGGTCCGCGAGCTGAGCGAGACCGGCCCCGACGTGATCGTCGAGGTCAACACCGACAACCTGGCGTCCGACCTCGACGTGATCGCGCCCGGCGGCAACATCGCGATCTACGTCGGCGGCAAGTTCACGGTGCCGAGCTTCAAGGCCATGCTCAAGAACGTCAGCCTCGACTTCGTGCTGACCTACACGACCTCGGAGCAGGAGAAGGACAACGCGGTCGCCGCGGTGGGCGAGGCCGTCAACAGCGGCGCCTTCCGGGTGGGGGAGAAGGCCGGTCTGCCGATCCTCCGCTTCCCCTTCGAGCAGGTCGTCCAGGCCCACGAGGCCGTCGAAAGCAACGCCGTGGGCAAGGTCGTCATCGAGGTGACTCAGCCCTGACGAGCAGCGCGTCGGCGACTCTTTCCACGCCGCGGCCGTCCACCGCCGACCAGGCCCGCTGGGCCAGGTCGGTGCGGGCGGCGGCATCGGTCAGCAGGTGGTGCAGCGTGTCGACGGCGTCCGCGCCCAGGTGGCCGAGCCGGCCGAGCCCCGCGCCGTATCCGCGGGCGATCGTCCGGTCGTACCCCAGGATCTGGTTGTCGACGACCCAGACCAGGGCCGCCGGCAGGCCGAGGCAGAGCAGCTCCCAGGTCGACGTGCCGCTGGCGCTCACCGCGAGGTCGGCCTCGGACAGCAGCTTGGGCAGGTCGTCGGTGGGCGCGATGATGTCGAAGCGCTGCCCCTCGGTCGGCACGACCGCGTGCAGCTCGTCGCGCAGGCTCTGGTTGGCGCCGATGATCGTGGCCTCGAACGGCGCCCCGGTCTGGGCCAGCAGGACGGCGATCTCGGGGGCGGCCCGGTAGGCGTCGGTGCCGCCGAAGAAGGCCACGACCTTGGGCGTACGCGAACCGGTGTGCACCGACGGCGTCAGGGGCCGCAGGCTCCGCACCGAACTGCGCAGCAGCGCGTAGTCGAGCCCGGCCAGGCCCACCGCGCCCTCGACGTCGACCACCGAGTCGAGGTTCTGGTCGACGTAGATGTCCGCGGTTTGGCCGCGGAAGTCCCCGTCGACGATCGCCAGCACCGGCCGGCCGGTCTCGCGGACCGCCACCGAGTGCGACGGCGGCAGCGTGTACGAGTCGATCACCAGGGCGTCCAGCTCGAGCCGCTCGACCGCCGCGACCAGCCCGGCCGCGTCGGCCGGGGGCGGGTGCCAGGGCAGGCCGCGCTGGGTGAGCTGGGCTTCGGCCCACTCGACGCCGCCGAGGTCGCTCAGGAAGACGACTCCGGCGCCGCGGGAGACCAGTTCCTCGGCCAGGGCGACGCACCGGACGAGATGACCGACGCCGGTGCGGGCACCGGCGTCGCAGCGAATACCGACGATCGCCACTGCTACGCCTGCACCAGAGCCTTCTGGAGGACGTGGGCGTTCAGCTCGATCAGCTCGGGCCGCCCGGCCAGCCAGTCGGTGAGCTTGCGCACCGACATGGGCTCGTCGCCGAAGTGGGTGACGATCGCCTCGATGAGCTTCCAGTCGTCCTCGGTGTCGAGCGTGAGGCGCAGGTGCGACAGGTCGGGCTGCAGGGTGAGCCCGAGCACGTCGAACTCTTCCGAGTGGGTGTAGATGTAGGACGTCACGTGGGTGCGGTGGTGCTCGGTGGCCAGCGCGTCTATCTCGCGCAGCACCGGCGTGCGGACGATCTCGACGTCCAGGCCGCGGGGCAGCGTCTTGGTGATCGAAGTGGTCAGGTAGTCGACGCCCGCGGCCAGGAAGACCCGGTGGGTGAGCGCGATCAGCTCGGGGTCGAGCAGCGGCGAGTCGGCCGTGAAGCGGAGCACGATGTCGCTCTCGTGCTCGTCCAGCACGCCCAGGAAACGGTCGAGAACGTCGTCGACCGAGCCGCGGAAACAGGGCACCCCGATCGCGGCGCACTCGGTCGCGACCGCGTCGTCGTCCGACTCGGTCGTGGTGGCCACCACGACCTTGTCGAGCACACCGCTCTGCTGGGCGGCCCGGACGACCCGCTCCAGGACACTGCGGTTGCCCAGTTTGCGCAGCACCTTGCCGGGAAGCCGGGAAGAGCCCATCCGGGCCTGGATGATGCCGAGGGTTGTCATGAAAGTCCTTTTCGAAGGCGATTACGAGCCTTGCGGGCGACTCCCATACCCAGCTTCGCGACGCGGAAGCTGACAGAGCCGCTGAAGGTCGCGATCTGCGTACGAGCCTTACGAAGTTCTTTGTCCCTTTTTTCGAGCTCGCGCTCGAACCGCTGGGCGCGGGCATCGGCGTCGGCCAGTTGCCGGCGCAGCGCTCGGAGTTGCTCCTCCTGTTCCCGGCGTGAAGCCGGAAGCTCCTCGGATGAGGTGGGCGGCACGTCCCCGGGCAGGCCCGCGGCGCTGTGCAGGATCGAAGTCAGGGTCTCCAGCTTGACAGCGGCGGGCCAGGGGTGCGCGTAGCCCCCGCCGATGAGCGTCTGCGCGAACCGGCGGATCACGTCGGTCTGCGGCGGGACGCTCGGGTCGAGAACGGCGTAGCTGTCCTGGTGGACCACCACGTTGTCAGCGGTGGCACCGGGCTGTGCGGAGGCCCAGCCGGTAAGCAGCCGCCGCACGATCGGGAGATCGTGCCGCAGGCAGGCCGCCAGGAGCAACTCTTCCAGCAGGCGACCCGCCGGAACTGGCCCGTCCAGGCCAGAGCCGTCGCGACCAGGCACTTCGCGCAGTACACGACGGTTCCACACGCCGTCACCGCCGGGGGCCAGCTCGACCACCGGGCCGTCGCCGATCAGCACCGGCGGCAGCGCCGGCCCGGCCTCCGGCATCGGCGCGCGATGGGCGGAGACGAGCCAGGCGGCGGCGAACTCGAGGCCCAGACCGTCGCGCACGGCCGCGGCGGCGAGCCGGCGAGGATCGCTGAGAACTTCCTTCCCGGCGTACGCGTCGCCGGCCGCCCGCGCCGTCAGGGCCGACAGCACACCGGCGGGCCCGTCGGCCAGCGCCTCGGGCGTGGCGATCAGCGTCGGCGCCTCGGGAAGCGGCCAGGCCGCGCCCAGCCAGCTCACGGTCAGGCCCTCGGCGGCCAGGTGGGCGCTCAGGCGGCCCGGGTTGCCGGGTTTGGCGCCGAACTCGCCGAGCGGGCACCAGTCGCTGTCGGTGTGCGCCGACGTGGCGCTGCCGAGGTCGACGAGCCGGTGCAGGCCCAGCTCGTTCTCGACGGCGAGCAGCAGCATGCCGCCGGGACGCAGCACGTGGTGCAGGGCCCGCAGGCAGTCGGCCCAGTCGAGCTGCGGCCCCTCGACCGAGCAGAGCCGGCCGAGTCCGTCCAGGGCCAGCACGGCGTCGTACTGCTCGTCGCCGTTCAGCTTGGCCAGCGAACCGCAGAGCACGCGCACGCCGCGGGCGTCCAGCTCGTCAGCCTCGGGTTGCGATCGGACCAGGCAGGTGACCGGGGAACGGGCGGCGACCGCGGTGATCAGGGCGTCGTCGTGCGGCCCGGCCACCAGCACCCGGGCATCGGCGGGTAGCTGCTCGGCGAGGTGGCCGTAGAGGACCCCGCCGGCACGAGGCCGGTCCTCGGTGAAAGAGGGCATCTCGCCCCCGATCATCTCGATCACGCGGGCACCCTAGCTGGCGCTGTCCGATGAAGCTCCGTCCACCCCAGCATGGCGCGCAATTCGGCTGGGGAGGCAACAAACCCGTCACCCAGCTCGGCCAGCGCCGAGGCACGGACGGCCGGCCCGTCGAGGTGCTTGCCGTGCAGCTCGGGCCATTCGCGGCGGATCCGCTCGGCGGTGGGTTCGTCCTCCCGGTCGAGCTGCATGGGATCGCCGTAGACGGCCGGCTCGCAGCCCGCCGCGACGCCGTGGAAGATGGCGCTGCTGAGCCGGTTGGAGGCCACGCGGCGGTGGCGGCGCAGCTCGGTGAGCTGTTTGTCGAGGAAATGGCGGTCGGTGTCGAGCCACTGCTGACCGCGGTAGCCGTGGCACACGACCCGTCCGTACTGCTCGTAGGCCGTACGGACCCGGTCGTTGCGGTATTCGTTCCAGTAGAGGCAGAAGGTCACCGGGCCCTGCTCGGTCTCGAGGATCTCGTCGACCTGGCGCTGGTGATCGCCGAGGACCTGCTGCTTCTCCCAGCCGTGGAACGGGTAATAGATCGTGCCCTCGCGGGGCGGCGCGTCCGGCGCCGCGGGCCGCAGGGCGAGCAGGTAGAGAAAGGGAGCGCCGATGACCGTGGCCTGCCGGCGCCCCATCGACCACGCCCTCCGTCTGGTCCGTTCGGAGTAGACGAAGATGGGCCGGCCCGGCATATAGGGCGTGCCGAGTCCGAGTCCGTCCACCACGTTCCAGCCGTGCTGCACATAGCCGTCTATCCGGGGCGGGTGCTCCGGATCGAGGCCGCAGTATTCCGCGAGGATGTGTGCGTGGCCGTAGAAGTGGTTGGCGTGGTGCACCAGCTAGCTCCCGAGGATGGTCCGCAACGCCTCGACGACACGGTCCTGGTCGGAATCGCTGAGGTCGACGAAGAGCGGCAAAGACAGCTCCTCAGCGTAGAAGGCCTCCGCGACAGGGCACATCCCGCGCCGGTAGCCCAGGTCCTCGAAGACCGGGTGCCAGTAGACCGGGATGTAGTTGACCTGCACGCCGATGCCGGCCTCGCGCATGCGCTCGAAGACCTCGCGGCGGCGTCCGCCGAGCACCCGGACGGGGTACAGGTGACGCAGCGGGTCGACGCCGTCACGCTGGACGGGCAGGCGGAGCCCCGGCACGTCGGCCAGCAGCTCGTCGTAGCGGGCGGTCAGCTGTTGCCGGCGGGTCTTGAAGGCGGCCAGCCGCTTGAGCTGCGAGCTGCCGAGCGCGCACAGCAAGTCGGGCAGCCGGTAGTTCAGCCCGAACTCGTGGACCTCCTGGTGCCAGGGGCCCTCGTCCGGGTAACGCATGCGGCTCCGGTCGCGGACCAGTCCGATCATGCGGAACTCGCGGGCCCGCTGCAGCAGGTCGGGCCGCAGGGACGTCACGGCGCCACCCTCGGCCGTGGTCAGGTTCTTCGTGGGGAAGAACGAGAACGTCGTCACGTCGGCCAGCGAGCCGACCGGGCGGCCGTGGTAGGTGGTTCCGATCGAGTGGGCGGCGTCGCCGATCAGCACGGCGCCGGCGGGCTCGGAGATCTTGCGCAGCGCGTCGTATTCGGCCGGGTGACCCGCGTAGTCGACCGCGGCGATCGCCTTGGTGCGCGACGTGACCGCGGCCTCGACCGCGGCCGGGTCGATGTTGGCCGTCTCGTCCTCGACGTCGGCGAAAACGATCCTGGCGCCGAGCATGGCCGCGGTCGAGGCCGTGGCCACGAAGGTCATCGGGGTCGTGACGACCTCGTCGCCCGTGGTCACGCCGGCCGCCGCGTACGCCGTGTGCAGCGCGGTCGTGCCGTTGGTGACGGTGACCGCCGGCGCGCCGGCGACCGCCTCGATGTCGGCCTCGAACTGCGCCACCCGGGGGCCGGTCGTCAGCCAGTCGCTGCCGAGGGCGGAGACGACCGCCTCGACATCGGACTGGTCGATCGACTGCCGTCCGTACGGCAGCATCAGTTCTCCTCGAGCAGCTTGCGCATGTCCTCGACCGAGAGCCACAGATCGTTGTTGTCGGAGCGGTAGTTGAAGCCGTCCTCGACCTCTTCGCCACCCTCGGGAGCCTCGTAGCCCCAGCTGGCGACGACCGGCTGCACCACGTAGCGGTCGGGGAAGCGCAGCGTGCGGCGGCTGTCGTCGGAGGCGATCATCTCTTCGTGCAGCTTCTCGCCCGGCCGGACGCCCATCTCGTGGGTCGCCGAGTTCGGCGCCACGGCCTCGACCAGGTCGAGGATCTTCATGCTGGGGATGCGCGGCACGAACAACTCGCCACCCTGCATGACGTCGAACGAGTCGACGACGAACTTCACGGCCTGGGGGAGCGTGATCCAGAAGCGGGTCATCCGCTTGTCGGTGATCGGCAGGCTCTTGCCCTCGGCGGCGAGCTTGCGGAACAGCGGGACGACCGAGCCGCGGCTGCCCATAACGTTTCCGTAACGAACGACCGCGAGGCGGGTCGGGTGGGTGGCCGCGTAGTGGTTGCCGGCGATGAAGAGTTTGTCGGCGACGAGCTTGGTCGCGCCGTACAGGTTGATCGGGCTCGACGCCTTGTCGGTGGAGAGGGCGACGACCTTCTTGACGCCCTTGTCGATGGCGGCGTCGATCACGTTCTGTGATCCATTGATGTTCGTCTCGACGAACTCGGAGGGGTTGTATTCCGCGGTGTCGACCTGCTTCAGAGCGGCGGCGTGGACCACGTAGTCGATGTTGTGCATCGCGCGGTCGAGACGCGCTTTGTCCCGGATGTCACCCAGGAAGAAGCGCAGTCGCGAGTCGTCGCCGAACATCTGCCGGAGCTCGTACTGCTTCAGCTCGTCACGGGAGAAGACGACGATGCGCTGCGGGTCGAGGTGGGTGAGGGCGTAGTTGAGAAACGCCTTACCGAAGGACCCGGTGGCACCGGTGACCAGGATCGACGATCCGCTGAGTACAGACACTTGATTTTCTCCCGGGGGGTGGGCAGGACGCAGTACGAGCCGGAAGCATAACCAGCTCACCAGCCGATTCGCGGGCCAACATCAAACGCTAACCGTAGTTCATCGGCGCTTCCGCTAGCATTAACGACCTCGTCGCTGGTTACGACGAGCTTAAGAATCCTCTGCCCACCCGCCCCCCTTTTGGAGTACCCCCGTGAGCAACCTGCAGCGACTGCGCGAGGCGTTCCGCACCGCCCTGGACCTTCCGGCGGAGGCGCCCGTGGACGACCTGCGGTACCAGGACAATGAGAAGTGGGACTCCCTGGCTCACATGTCCTTGGTGGCGGCGCTCGAGGACGAGTTCTCGGTGATGATTGACACAGACGACGTCATCAACATGTCGAGTTTCACCGAGGCGGTAAACATCCTCGGTAAGTACGGAGTTGACTTCAATGAGTGATCGGGCGGCCCTGATCACAGGCGCCTCCCGCGGCATCGGCCGAGCCACCGCCACGCGTCTCGCGGAACGGGGGTACGACCTCGTTCTGCACGGGCACCGCGCCGAGTCGATCACCGGAGTGGCCGAGGAGCTCGCCGCCAAGTACGGCGTGACCGTCGTCAGCGGCCACGGCGACATCGCCGAGCCCGAAACGTCCAAGGCGCTCATGCAGCTCGCCTTCCAGAGCTTCAAGCGTCTCGACGCGCTGGTGGTCAACGCGGGCACGCACGCGGCCGGCATGCTCGGCATGACCGACGACGCGACCATCCAGCGCCTGTTCGCGGTCAACTCGGCCGGTGCGGTCTACACGCTGCGCGGCGCCGCCCGGCTGCTGGCCCGGGGCAAGAACCCGGCCGTCGTCCTGGTCTCGTCGATCACCGCCTCGCGCGGCATCGCCGGCCAGGCCGTCTATTCGGCCTCCAAGGCGGCTGTGGCCGCGCTGGCCCGATCGGCCGCCAAGGAGCTCGGCCGGCAGGGCATCCGGGTCAACGCGGTCGAGCCGGGCTTCATCGCCACCGACATGCTCGACACCCTCGACGAGAAGGGCCGCCAGGAGCGCATCGACGACACGGCTCTGGGCCGGCTGGGTGAGGCCGACGAGGTCGCCGACGTGATCACGTTCCTCCTCTCCGAGCAGGCCCGGTTCGTGACCGGCCAGGTGCTCGGGGTCGACGGAGGACTGACGCTGTGAATCTGTTCCACCCGGGCGCCCGCGTGATCGACGCGGTCACCGGCGAGGCGCTGACCGAGGACATGATCGCCGCGGCCGCCGCCCAACTGGCCACGGAACCGGGCGGGGTGGTCTTCCTGCCGATGGAGACGACCCTGCCGGTGGTCGCCCGCTACCTCGCGGCGCTGCGACTCGGGCGGCCGGTGCTGCTGCTCGACCCGGAGCACGACAACGCGCCGTTCGTCGAGCGGTTCACCACCACCGAGGTGCATCCGGATCTCGCGGTGCTGCTCACCACCAGCGGCTCCACCGGCAATCCGAAGCTGGTGCGGCTCACCGCCGACGCCGTGCGGACCAACGCCGAACAGATCGCCGAGGTGCTCGGCATCACCGGCGACGAGGTGGCCATCACCACCCTGCCGCTCTTCTACTCGTTCGGCATGTCGGTGCTCAACTCGCACCTGATCAAGGGCGCCACGGTTGTGCTCGAGCGCACCGGGATCATGCAGCGCGACTTCTGGACCGCGGTCAACGAGCACGGCGTCACCTCGCTGGCGTTCGTCCCCTCGCAGTACGAGATGCTCCGGCGCCTGCGTTTCGACCCGGCCAAGTACCCGACCGTGCGCAGCCTCACCCAGGCGGGCGGCCGGCTGCGCACCGACCTGGTGACCGACTTCGCGCAGCGCATGGCGACCGTCGGCGGACGGCTCTACGTCATGTACGGCCAGACCGAGGCGGGCCCCCGGATGGCCACGCTGCCGCCGGCCCGCCTCGAGGAGAAGCTCGGCTCCGTCGGCCAGGCGCTGCCCGGCGGCGCCTTCACCATCGAGGACGACGAGGTCGTCTACCGCGGTCCCAACGTCATGATGGGTTACGCCGAGACCGCCGCCGACCTGGCACTGGGCGACGTGCAGGGCGGCGTGCTGCGCACCGGTGACCTCGGCCACGTCGACGACGAGGGCTTCCTGTTCATCACCGGCCGCATCAAGCGCATGGCCAAGGTGTTCGGCGTCCGCATCAACCTGGACGACGTGGAGAAGAACTTCCCGGTGGCCGCCGTGGCCGACGACGACAAGCTGGCTGTCTTCGCGGTCGGTGTCAGCGACGAGGAGGCCCGCGGCCTGCGGACCAAGATCGCCGAGTGGCTCGGGACACATTTCTCCGGCGTCGTGGTGCGTAGTGTTGAGTCGCTGCCGCTGATGCCCAACGGCAAGACCGACTATCGGGCGCTGGAGTCTTCGCTGTGAGTAGTGTCTTCACCCTGCCTCAGGCCGCGAAGGAGGAGGTCCTTCTCAAGGAACTCTCCGCGCTGACCGAGCATCACCGGGAAAACTGCGAGCCGTACGCGCGGATCCTCGCCGCCAACGGCTATCAGCCCGCCTCCTCGGTCGAGGGCCTGCCCTGGCTGCCGGTGCGGCTCTTCAAGAACCTCGAACTCAAGAGCATCCCCGACGACCAGGTGTACAAGGTCCTCACGTCCAGCGGCACCACCGGCTCCGAGGTCAGCCGGATCTACCTCGACAAGGCGGCGGCCGGCGAGCAGACCCGCAAGCTGGGCGCCACGGTGCAGTCCGTGCTCGGCCCCAAGCGGCTGCCGATGATCCTGGTCGACACCAAGGCCATGCTGAAGGACCGCAAGTCGTTCAGCGCCCGCGGCGCCGGCGTGCTGGGCATGTCGAACTTCGGCCGCAACCACGTCTGGGCGCTCGACAACGAGGGCCACGTCGACGTCGAGGCGCTCAAGGGCTTCCTCGACCAGCACGGCGACGAGCCGTTCCTGATCTTCGGCTTCACCTACCTGGTCTGGCTGCACCTCTACGAGGTGGCGCTCGAGAACGGGCTCGACCTCAGCAACGGCATCCTGATCCACTCGGGCGGCTGGAAGAAGCTGGTCGACCAGGCGGTCTCGCCCGAGGAGTTCCGCAAGCGGCTGGCCGCGGTCGGGCTGACCCGGGTGCACAACTACTACGGCATGATCGAGCAGATCGGCACGATCTTCCTCGAGGGGCCGTCCGGCGGCTCGCTCTACTGCCCCGACTTCGCCGACGTGGTGATCCGTGACCCCGAGACGTGGGCCGAGCAGCCGGTCGGCAAGCCGGGCCTGATCGAGGTCATCAGCACCCTGCCCACCTCGTACCCTGGGCATGTGCTGCTGACCGAGGACCTCGGCGTGGTGCACGGCGTCGACGACGGCGACTGGCCCGGCAAGCACTTCTCCGTACTCGGCCGGCTCCCGCGGGCCGAGGCGCGTGGCTGCTCCGACACCTACCGGGAGGCGGCGTGATCCAGTACCGCTTCGGCGCGCAGGGCGACCTCACCGCGCCGTCCGACGACCGCCTGACCGTCGGCGACCCCCGGGTCATCGACTTCCTGGCCAAGCTGGCCCGCAAGCTGCTCGCGCCGGCCGTGGCCCGGCGGCACCCCGAGCTGGGCTCGCTCGGCTTCTTCCTGCGCCCGGCCGAGCTCAACCGCACGGTCGGTCACCTGCAGCGGGAGGACGCGCTCGTCTTCCCCCGGGGCAACGTCTTCCACATCCCGCCGGCCAACGTCGACACGATCTTCGTGTACTCGTGGGCGCTGTCGGCCCTGGCCGGCAACCACAACGTCGTCCGGATCTCGGAGCGTTCGGCCACCGCGGCCGACACGATCCTGACCGCGCTCAACGAGGTGCTGGCGGACGCCGACCCGGTGATCGGCCGCACCCAGCGCATGATCACGTACGGCCGCGACGACAAGGTCACGGCGGCGCTCAGCCACTGGGCCGACCTGCGGGTCGTCTGGGGCGGCGACTCGGCCGTCGAGGCGATCCGCAAGCACCCGCTGCGCCCGTCCGCCCGCGACCTCACCTTCCCCGACCGCACGTCGTGGGCCGCCCTGTCGGCGGCCGGGTGGCGCGCGGCCGAGCCGGCCAAGCGGCGCGACGCGGTGCTCGGCTTCACCAACGACTCGTACTGGTTCGACCAGGCGGCCTGCTCCTCACCGCGCACGGTCTTCCTGGTCGGCGAGGACACCGGCGACGTCCGCGAGGAGTTCATCGAGCTGCTGCTGCAGGTCGTCGACCAGCGCGGCTGGGCGATCGACGCGGCCATGGCGGTCGAGAAGAGGGTGAACGCCTACGGGCTGGCCGCCACCGGCGCGGTCTCGTCGATGGCGTTCCCGGCCAACTCGGTCACCGCCATGTCGCTCAGCGCCGTGCCCGACGCGCCGCGCCGCTGGATCGGGGCCGGGGCCTTCCCGTTCGCCGAGGTCGGCTCCCTGCTCGAACTGGTGCCGGCGATGAACCGGCAGGACCAGACGTTCAGCCACTTCGGCTTCTCGCGGGACGAGCTGCGCGAGTTCGCGCTGGCGCTCGGCGGCCGCGGGGTCGACCGGATCGTCCCGTTCGGGTCGGCTCTGACCTTCGGCTCGATCTGGGACGGCTACGACCTTCCGCGCGAATTCACACGGTTGACGACACTCGTAGAGTGACCGCCGTGCTCGAGGCGGTCGAGGCGGCGCCGAATCCGATCATGCGCCCCTCGGCGGTCCCCCGCCGACCCTCGAACGTCTACCGCCGCCTGCGGGCGCCGCTGGCGATCCTGCCCTGGGTCTTCCCGGTGGTCGCGCTCGTCCTGACGCTGCTCGACACCGGCGTCTCGGGGCGGGACATCGCGCTCTACGCGTTCTATTTCGCCGTCGACATCGTGCTGCCCGGCACGCTGGTCTACCGGGCCCTGCGCGGCAGTCGCGGCAACGTGCCCGAAGACCTCGGCCTGGGCGCCGCCACCGGTCTGCTGATCATGCTCGGCTCGTGGGCGCTCTCGGCCGCCCTCGACAAGTTCGTGCTGCTGCCCTGGTGGCCGGCGCTGATCGTGGTGCCGTTCCTGGCCGTGCCCCGGCTGCACCGCTACTGGCGGGTCAGCCGGCCCCGCCCGCTGCCGCTGCGCTGGTCGTGGATCGTCGCGGCCGGGCTGGTGCTGCTGGTGCTCAGCGAATACCCCGGCTGGATGAACACCCCGCTGCCCCCGGCCGGGGGCGTGATCTATCAGGACCTGTATTACCACCTGGCGCTCATCCACGAGATGATGCGGCCGATGCCGTTCCAGGTGCCCCAGCTGTCCGGCACCCCGCTGCACTACCACTACCTCTCCGACGCGGACATGGCCGCGGCCAGCATGATCACCAAGATCGACCCGGCCGTGGTGCTGATGCGTCTCTGGCTCGTGCCGGTCGCGGGCACGGCCGTCTTCGTGATGGCGGCGCTCGTCCGCTCGCTCAGCGGCAAGTGGTGGGCCGGCGCGCTCGGCGGCACCGCGGCCATCCTCGGCCTGCCGTTGTTGCTCGGCACCGCCTACACACCGCTGGGCGGCAGCCCGGTCAACGCCGAGAGCCCGTCCCAGACGTACGTGTTGCCGCTGCAGGCGCTCATGGTCGTGCTCACGGTCGACGTGCTGCGCGGCCGCCCGCTGCGCTGGGGCTGGACGCTGATCTTCCCGCTCGCCCTGGCCTGCGCCGGCGCCAAGTCGAGCGCGCTGCCCCCGTTCATCGCCGGTCTGCTCGCCGCGACCGTGGTCGTGCTGATCGGCTACCGCCGCCGGCTGCTGCCCGTGCTGACCCTGTTCGCCCTCACCCTGGCCGGCGTCGGGCTCGGCTTCCGCCTCTTCGCCGGCGGCGGCGCGGGAACCCTCGGCTTCCAGCCGCTCTCCGTCCTCTACTGGATGGCGCCCTACCGCGACACCATCGGGCACCAGGACGTCATCGACGGATCCCGCTTCCTTCCGTACGGGGTGGAGACGACGGGAACGATGGGCCGGCTCTTCATCGCCGGGCTGCTGATCTGGTGGCTCGCCATGCAGTCGCCGCGCATGCTGGCGCTGCTCGGCATCGCCACCGGCACGACCAAGCGGGAGCCGTCGATCTGGCTGCTGGCCGGCATGACCGCGGCCGGCTTCGGCGCCACCTTCCTGCTCTGGCACCCGTCGGCCAGCCAGGTGTACTTCTATACCGGTGCGGCGCCCTTCGGGACGGTCGCGGTCGCCTGGGTCATGGCCGACCTGGCCCGCGGCTGGAAGACCGTGTTCGCCGGCGCGCTCGCGGGCGGCACGTGGGCACTGCTGGCCCCCCAGATGTACGCGCCGCGGATGGACCGGGTCGTCAACTGGATCTTCATCCTGGCCGAGCCGCTGATCCGCACGGCCGTCATCGCCATCGGCGTGGGGGCGATCGGGCTGATCCTGCACCGTGTGATCACCGGCCGCACCCCCTGGCGGGCGGTCCTGCCCGCGCTGCTGGCCGCGGTGCTCACCGCCGGCCTGGTCGGCGGGGCCAAGCGCCAGATCGAGGCGGTCGACACCTCGCTGGCCGCCGTGCCGACCGGAATCCAGGATCCCGGCAAGCTCGTGCTCAGCGGCGAGATGGCCGCGGCCGCATGGCTGGACGACAACGCCGGCCGCGACGACGTCGTGGCCACCAACGTGCACTGCGTCCCGATCGACTGGACGCTCAGCTGCGACTCGCGCGCGTTCTGGGTGGCCGGGCTGGGCGGCCGGCGCACCGTGATCGAGAGCTGGGGCTACACCGACGAGGCGGTCGCCCAGGACGGGGTGAACGGCGAGCGCTACTTCAAGCAGCCGGCGCCCGATCTGCTGCGCTACATCCTCAACCAGCGGGTCTTCGCGCACGGGCAACCCGAGGACGTGGCCGAGCTCAAGCGCCTGTACAACGTCAAATGGCTGTTCGCGGACGACCGGGCGGCCGGCGGCCGGTCGGCGAACCTGGCCGAGGTGGCCACGCTGCGCTTCTCGTCGGGGCCGGTGTCGATTTATGAGTTGCCCTGAGCCGTACGGTGGGGTTAACCCTACCGTCGATCCGGCGGCGGGCAGGATCGGAACGGAGCGCGCCGATGCCTAGCGTCAACAGCATGACGACGCAAGCCTTCCTCACGCGCTCACCCCTGGCCCGGCTGGTGCGCCAGGTCGGCATCGACACCCAGTACGTGCTGATCGGTTTCCCCATCGGCCTTCTCACCGTGTCGCTCTTCATGGCACTGTTCTTCACCGGTCTCGGCACGTTGATCATCTGGGTCGGCATCCCGATCCTGATCGCGACCCTCATGACCGCCCGCGGCTTCGCCATGCTCGAGCGTGCTCGCATCGGCCCGGTGTTCGGCCAACGGCTGCCGCACCCCTATTACAAGAAGGCGGCCGAGGGCGGCTTCGTGCGCCAGGCGCTGACCACCCTGGGCGACGGCCAGTCCTGGCTCGACATGCTGCACGGGATGTTCCGCTTCATCCCCAGCACCATCTCGTTCAGCCTCGTCATCACCTGGTGGGCGGGCGCGATCGGCGGCCTGACCGTGGTGCTGTGGGACTGGTCGATCCCGCACCCGGAAGACAACACCGACCTGCCCGAGCTGCTCGGCATGGGTGACGGCACCGCCACCCGGCTGCTCTTCTACTTCGCCTGCGGCGTGTTCTTCCTCGGCACCCTCTACCCCGTGGTCCGCGCGTCCGCCCTGCTCGAGGCGTGGTTCGCCCGCGGCCTGCTGAGCGGCGTCAACGAGCTGCGCGAGCAGGTCGCCGAGGCCAACGCGGCCCGTACGGTCGCCCAGCAGCAGAAGGCGGCCGCGGTCTCGGCCGAGGCCAACGCGCTGCGCCGGCTCGAACGCGACATCCACGACGGCCCGCAGCAGCGCCTGGTGCGCCTCGCGATGGACCTGGGCCGCGCCGAGCAGCAGTTCTCCACCGACCCCGAGGCGGCCCGGGCCACCGTGGCCGAGGCGCTCACCCAGACCCGCGAGACGCTCGACGAGCTGCGCGCGCTGTCCCGCGGCATCGCCCCGCCGATCCTGGTCGACCGCGGGCTCCAGGCCGCGCTGACCGCCCTGGCCGGCCGCAGCCTCGTCCCGGTCGAGCTGGACGCCACGCTGGCCGAGCGCCTCGAACCGACGGTGGAGTCGACGGCCTACTTCGTGGTGGCCGAGGCGCTCACGAATGTGGCCAAGCACAGCCACGCCAACGAGGTCCAGGTCAGCGTCAAGCGCAACGCCACCGGCCTGATCGTCTCGATCGCCGACGACGGGGTGGGCGGCGCTAGCGTCGCCAAGGGCCACGGTCTGGCCGGCCTGGACGACCGGGTCCGCGCGGCCGGCGGCGTGCTCGACGTCTCGAGCCCGGCAGGGGGAGGGACGAGGCTCACCGCAGCCCTCCCCGTGTAGAACTTGGAAATCTGACAGCATGTGCGTATGCGGGTGGTGATTGCCGACGACGCGGTGCTGTTGCGTGAGGGTCTCGTCAGGCTCGTCGAAGAGAACGGCCACACGGTGGTGGCGGCCGTCGGCGACGGGCCTTCCCTCGTGTCGTCGATCGTCGAGCACAAGCCGGACGTGTCCATCGTGGACGTCCGCATGCCGCCCTCGCACACCGACGAGGGGCTCCGGGCCGCGGTGGAGGCGCGCGGCCTGGTGCCCGGCACTCCGATCCTCGTGCTCTCGCAGTACGTCGAGGTCTCGTACGCCGACGACCTGCTGGCCGACCGTCTGGGCGCGGTCGGCTACCTGCTGAAGGACCGGGTGTCCCTGGTCGCGGAGTTCCTCGACGGCCTGCGCCGCGTGGCCGGCGGGGGCACGGTGCTCGACCCCGAGGTGGTCAGCCAGTTGCTCGTCCGCCGCCGCCGCGACGACCCGCTGCGCAACCTGACCCCGCGCGAGCGTGAGGTGCTCGGGCTGATGGCCGAGGGCCTGTCCAACAACGCGATCGCCCGCAAGATGGTCGTCACCGACGGCGCGATCGAGAAGCACGTGCGCAACATCTTCACCAAGCTGTCGCTGCATCAGGACGAGGAGCAGCACCGCCGCGTGATGGCAGTGCTGGCCTATCTGCAGGGGTAGGGCTACCACTACCCCCGATACGCGGGTCTGCTGTATCGATCGGGGTCCCGGTTGTTCATAGCGTCATTCCCATGGAAAACCGGGAAAACGTCAAGGGAATCGCGGCCCGCGCCGCGCTGTGGAGCGCCCGCCACCGAGCGCTCGCGATCCTCGGGTGGATCGCATTCGTGATCGGCGTGACGGTACTCAGTGGACACTTCGGCACTCTCGAGGCGACGTCGTCGGACCAGGGACACGGGGATTCTGGTAAGGCGGACCGGATCGTCGAGGCGGCCGGTTTCCCGGAGCAGCCGGCCGGCGAGATGGTCATCGTGCAGAACCGGGCCGGCGCCGACCGCAAGGCCGCGATCGCCGACCTGACCAAGGCCCTCAAGAGCACGGCGAACGTCATCGACGTGCAGCCGCCGGTCGAGTCGCCCGACAAGCGCTCGTCGTTGGTCACGTTCAGCATCAGCGGCGACGCCGAGACGGCGGCCGACCGGGTGCAGCCCTCGCTCGACACGGTCGCCGCCGTGCAGGCGAAACACCCCGACCTCTACGTCGCCCAGGGCGGGTCGGCCAGCGGCGACAAGCTGATCGGCGAGGACCTCGAGAAGGGTCTGACCCAGCTCGGCATCCTCTCCATCCCGGTGACCCTGGGCATCCTGCTGGTCGCGTTCGGCGCCGTGGTCGCCGCCCTGCTGCCGGTCGCGCTGGCCATCATGGCCGTGATGGCGGCCATGGGCCTGCTCGCCTTCGCCAGCCGCCTGGCGCCGACGGTCGACACCACCGCGCACGTGATGCTGCTGGTGGGACTGGCGGTCGGCGTCGACTACTGCCTCTTCTACATCCGCCGGGAACGCGACGAGCGGCGCAGCGGGGCCGACCCGCACCGCGCGCTCGTGATCGCCGCCCAGACCTCGGGCCGCTCGATCTGGATCTCCGGTCTCACCGTCATCGTCGCCATGGCGGGCATGTTCCTGACGTACGACGCCACGTTCGTCAGCTTCGCCGTGGGCACCATCCTGGTCGTCGCGACGGCCGTGCTCGGCTCGCTGACCGTGCTGCCGGCCCTGTTGTCGGCTCTCGGCGACAAGGTCGACGCGGTCAAGATCCCGGGCCTGTACCGCAAGCGCGGCGACGGCCGGATGTGGAACGGCTTCCTGCGCCTGGTGCTGGCCAAGCCGCTGATCTCGGCTGTGCTGGCCGTCGGCGTGCTGGCCGCCCTGGCCGCCCCCGCACTCGACCTGCGTACCAAGGGCGAGGGCATCGAGGACCTGTCGCCCGACGCGCCGATCGTCCAGGCCTACCTGGCCGTCGAGAAGGCCTTCCCGAGCGAGATCTCGCCGGCCGAGGTCGTGGTGCAGTCGCCCGGCGCGGGCTTCGAGCAGAAGGTCACCGGCTTCCGCGAGGCCGTCGAGAACAGCGATGGCCGGCTTGCCGGCCCGGTCGACGTGGAGCTCAACCCGGCGGGCACCGTAGCCGTCGTCTCGGTCGGCCTGACCGACGAGAAGGCGCTGGACCTGCTGCGGGACGACGTGGCGCCGGCCGCGTTCGGGCCGGGAGCCCTGGTGACCGGTGAGGCGGCGGGCAGCGCCGACTTCAACGCGCGGCTCAACGCCAGCCTGCCCTGGGTGTTCGGCTTCGTGCTCGGCCTGGCCTTCCTGCTCCTGCTGGTGTCGTTCCGCTCGGTCGTGGTCGCGCTGACCGGGGTGGTGCTCAACCTGCTGTCGGTCGCCGCGGCGTACGGAATGCTGGTCTTCGTCTTCCAATACGGCCACTTCGAGGACCTGCTCGGCTTCCAGGCGTCCGGGGGAATCACCAACTGGATGCCGCTGTTCCTCTTCATCATCCTGTTCGGACTGTCGATGGACTACCACGTCTTCGTGCTGAGCCGGATCCGCGAGGGCCACGACCGCGGCCTGCCGACCCGGCAGGCTGTCCGCGAGGGCATCGGCCGCACGGCCGGCGTCATCACGAGCGCGGCGGTGGTCATGGTGGCGGTGTTCGCCCTGTTCGCGACGCTGCCGATGGCGTCGACCAAGCAGCTGGGCATCGGCTTGGCCGCGGCCGTGCTGCTCGACGCGACCATCATCCGGGCCGTGCTGCTGCCGGCTGTGATGGCGATGCTGGGCGAGAAGAACTGGTGGCTGCCGCGCTGGCTGGGCTGGCTGCCGCAGATCGCCCACGAGCCCCCGCCGGCCGCTGCTCCCGAGCCGCGCGAGCGTGAGCTGACCACCGTCGCCTGACGCGCTTCCCTTCCCCGTCGGGGTCTCGGCTTTCGCCGAGGCCCCGGCCTCTGTCAGGGGGGCTCGGTGCAAGAGGACGTCGGCGTCTCAGCCGGCGTGCGGAGTGTCTCTGCCAGTGGGCGGAGTGCCTCTGTCAGCGGGCGGCCTGGGGTGCCTCTGCCGCCGTGCGGGGTGCCTCTGTCAGTGGGCGGAGTGCAGGAGGATTTCGGCGCCGACGGGGCGGTAGCCGGCGGACTGGAAGGCGCGGACGCTGCGGGCGTTGCCGGCGGCCTGCTGCGACCACAGCACCGAGCCGGGCGGGATCAGGTGGCGGGCGGACAGCGCGAGGGCGCGGCCCAGACCACGGTCGCGCGCCTGCACGTCGACCTCGATCGAGACCTCCCAGCGGCCCGCCACGCCACGGCCGATCGTGAGCAGTCCGCCCGGCGCCGACCACGTGCGCACGTCGTCGCGGCGGGTGAGTGCCCGGCGTACCCGGGGATGATCCTGATCTTGCTCGGTGACGGGCAGCGGGGGTGGTCCGGGCAGCGCGGGGGCAACGGTGAGAAGGTCGATCGTCTCGGTGGTGCGGCCGGTGCGGGCCATCAACGCCGCCAGGAAGACCGGGTTCATGGTGGCCGCGAGCGGGTCGCAGTCGAGGCCGGCGATCGTGGCGCGGATCCACTCGGGGTCGTCATCCAGAAAGATCACGGTATGAGCCGTGCAGGCCAGCACGCCGGCGTCGCGCACGCTCGGCTGCGGGACGACGGTGGTGCCCCCGTCGGCCGGCGGGAACACCCCACCGGCCGCCAACTGCAAAATCTTGGCCAATTCCATGCGTCGATCGTGCCTCCGCCGGGCGAATCCTCAGAGGGCGGAGCCGGCCAGGTGGCCCAGGGAGGCGGCGCCCAGGCCGACGGTGAGGCTGGCCAGCACGTACGTCAGGGCCCGCACCCGCTCCCCGTTCTCGACCAGCGTCAGCGCCTCCAGGCTGAACGTCGAATACGTCGTGAGCGCTCCGCAGAATCCCGTTCCGAGCAGTGCGCCCAGCGCCGGCGGCACGGGCAACCCGATCAGGAAGCCGAGCAGCAGTGACCCCGCCACGTTGACGGCGAACGTGCCGAGCGGGAAAGTTCCGGCCCGGGCGCGCAGGGCCTGGTCGGTCAGGTAGCGCAGCGGCGCGCCGACCGCCGCCCCCAGGGCGACCAGCAGGACCGTCATCGCCGCACCCGCCGGGCGAGGGAGCTGCCGGTCCAGACGGCCAGGAGGGCGCCGGCGACCGTGGCGAACAGATAGGCGAAGCCGATCACGGTCGGTGACACCACGACGTCGGTCATCGCCGTCGAAAACGTCGTGTATCCGCCCAGGAAGCCGGTGCCCAGAAAAAGCCGCAAGCGGCGCGGAGTGGGAACAAGCACCGAAACACCGCCAATAACCAGGCAACCGGACACATTGATCAGCCAGGTGGCCCAGGGGAACCCGCCCTCGGGATGGGGCCAGACGGTGTTGAGGCCGTAGCGGGTCAGGGCGCCGAGCACGCCGCCGGCGGCGATCACGGTGAGGGTCCGGAGGTTCACCGGATCAAGCTACCGGGGCTGTGACCGGGGCGAACGTGGCGGCGTCCGCCCCGGCCGGACTGTCCACTGTAGGTCATGATCTTGGGGTGAGGGCGCGCGTGAACGAAGTTACGGTTGTCATCCCGTGATGTGTGCCACACAGCTTCCTTTCAGGCGTCACCCGGAGCCTCCGGTCGGAGCCACGTTTACCCGCCATTCGGGTACATTTCGCCCGGACGGCTCGCCGGTATGACCGGGGAACGATTCCCTAACGGTCTGCGCGGAACTTAACCTTGAGTGGTACCTTTCGGCGTCCGACTTCGCGGGTCTTCGAGGACCTGCCGATATCGCGCGCCCGAGTGACACTAGATGGCAGCGCACCAGCAGCCGGCGATGGACGAGGGAATGCAGCACTTCAACAATCACTGCGGTCACGCCCGCCCGCCGGCCCCTCAGCACAAATCGGGTCGGCCAGCTTCCACAGAGAGGGTGAAGTGATGTCGGAGCGCTCCGCTGCCCTGCTTCCCAATCAGGGTACGGACTTCGCTGCTGCGCTTACCGCGCCGCCGGTCAACAACTTGCGGCGTATCGGCGGCGAGATGTTCAACTGGAGCGACCGCGACCCGCAGCGTAGTGAGGCGCTGCCGCGCGGCGCCGTCCTTCGCCACCTGATCGGGCAGTACGCCGGTCCCGGTCGCTCGGTCCTGGTCGCCGGCCCGCACGCCGACGAGGTCGTCGTCGCGCTGGCCGACAGCGGCGCCTCGGTCAGCTGGCTGCTCCGCTCGCTGATCGACGCCGAGGACGCAGCCCGCAATCACTCGCAGGTCACCGTCCTGTCCGGCGCCGCGGTCAAGCTCGACGCCGGTGAGCGGTTCGACCTGGTCGTCGCGGCCGACGGCGTGGAGCGCCTGAACTCCACCGAGGGCGAGCAGATGTCCCCGGCCCGGCTGATCGATCGGCTGGCCGAGGCGGTCCGGCCCGACGGCGTCCTGCTGCTGGTTCACGACAACCACCTGGGCGTGCACCACACCGTCCGGCTCGAGCCGGGCAACCGCGAACGCCTCGACTCGGACTGGGATGCCCCCGAGGACGAGAACGACCCGCAGCGTCCCGCCTCGCAGCAGCAGTTGGCGGCCCGGCTCGCCGAGTCCGGCCTGACGGTCGGCGCCTCGTACGCGGTGTTCCCCGAGCCCGCCGTCCCGACCGTCCTGGTCGGCGAGGGCCTGCTCGGCGTGGTCTCCTCCCCGCTGCGCCCCCAGCTCGGCACCGCGCTGTCCCGCGCCATCACCGCGGCCTACCGCAATCGTCCCGTGCTCAGCGACCCGCGCCGCCTGGTCAGCCGGTCGCTGCGCGCCGGCGCCGAGGCCACGGTCGCCCCGGCCTGGCTGGTCATCGCCCGGGCCGGTGACGCCGCCGGCATCGACCGCCACGAACTGCTTGTCGGCGACCCGAGCGGCAGCTTCGCGTACGAGGTCTCGTCGCAGCAGGGCGACGTCCGCACAACCGTTCTCCAGCCGCTCTCCGGCCCGCTCGAGCGGGCCGGCCTGCGTCGCGTCAGCGAGCCGACCACGTCCGGCGCCGAGTCCGGTTACGTGCTGGAAGAGCGCCTGCTGCACCACGCGGCGACCAGCGACCTGCGCGCCCTGCGCCTCGAGCTGGGCCAGTTCGACTCCTGGCTGCGCGGCCAGGCTCAGGACGGCCGGCTGACCGGCCCGGTCGCGTTGGCCGGCCTGGCCGACGTCCTGGTCACCGACCAGGGCCCGACGCTGCTGCCCACCCGCTGGGAACCGATCGAGCCGGTGGCCGTCGAGATCGCCGTGGTCCGCGCGATCTGGCAGTTCGCGGTGCAGCTGATCACGTCGGGTCAGCCCCACCCGTGGCAGATCACGTCGAGCGCGGTCGACCTGACCGCGATCATGCTCGGCATGGTGGGCCGGGGTGTCGACGCCGACCGGGTGCGCGCCGCGGTCGAGCTGCACGTCCAGCTCGAGGCGGCCGAGTTCGACCTGAGCCTGGCCGACCAGCACGACCGGCGGCTCCAGCTGCTGGCCGTCACGCCCGGCACGGCCTCGGTCGACGTGCCCGGCTTCCGCGAGCTCACCGAGGCGCTGTGGCGCCAGCGGTACGAGGCGAGCCATCTGCTGGCGATGATGGAGTGGACCGAGCAGATGATCAAGTCGCGCGACCTCGCGGTCAGCAAGATGGACTGGGAGGTCCAGTTCTACAAGAAGACCTGGCCGGGCCGGGTCCTCATGGTCGCCCGCAGCGGCTACCGGGTGATCGTGCGCGACGGCCGCAAGTTCGTCCGCAACCGGCGGGCCCGCAAGGCAGCCGCCAAGCAGCAACAGCAGGTGTGAGAAAAGGGGGCCCCGAGGGGCCCCCTTTTACTGTCCGGTCAGATCAGTTCCCAGGTCAGCGGCGTGCCCTTGGCGGCGTCGGCCACGAACGTGCGGCCGAGGACCAGCCCGATGGCGTCCGGCTCGAGTCCGCCGGTCGGGCGGATGGACCGTACGTTCTCGGGCGTGACCTTGTCGCCCGCCTTCACGTCGGCCACGACGTAGAGCGAGCGCCGGAACCGCAGGCCTTCCTTCTCGGCCTCGGTCGGGCCGATGTGCGTGGTGCCCAGCGCCTGCCAGGCCCGCTCCGACTCGATGCGCAGCGCCTTGAGCTCGGCCGGCTCGAGCGAGAAGGCCGAGTCGACACCGCCGTCCGCGCGGTCCAGCGTCACGTGCTTCTCGATCAGGCAGGCGCCGAATGCGACCGACGCGATCGGCACGCCGATGCCGTGCGTGTGGTCGCTGAGGCCGATCGGCAGCTCGAGCATCTGGGCCAGGACCGGGATGCGGCGCAGGTTCGTGTATTCCGGCGGGGCCGGGTAGGAAGCGGTGCAGCTCAGCACGGTGATGTCGGTGGCGCCGACGCCCTTGGCCGCCTCGACCGCGGCGGCGATCTCCTTCACCGAGGCCATGCCGGTCGAGATGATGATCGGCTTGCCGGTGCTCGCCGCGAGGCGGATCAGGGGCAGGTCGGTGATCTCCGAGGATGCGATCTTGTAGAGCGAGGCGTCGAGCTTCTCGAGCAACTCGACCGCCGTACGGTCGAACGGGCTGGAGAACGGCGTGATGCCCCGCTCGCGGGCGCGCTCGAAGATCGGCTCGTGCCAGTCCCACGGCGTGTGCGCGCGCTCGTAGAGGTCGTACAGATAGGCCTCGGACCACAGCTCGTGGCCCTTGGAGATCTGGAACCGGGGATGCTTCACGTCCACGGTCATGGTGTCGGCCGTGTACGTCTGGATCTTGATCGCGTCCGCGCCGGCGTCCGCCGCCGCGTCGACCAGCGCGAGCGCCCGGTCGAGAGAGCCGTTGTGGTTACCCGACATCTCGGCGACGATGTACGGCCGTTTCTCGGGCCCGAACTCAGTCATTGCTTCCCTCTCTCCGTCCAGACGACAGTCTTCATCTCACCGTCGACGAGTCGTTCGTAGCGCCGCGTCTCCTTGAAGCCGAAGCGCCGGTGCAGGGCGAGCACCTGCTTGTTGTCGGCCAGGGTCTCGCCGCCCAGGGTCTCCAGGCCAAGTGTGCCGAAGGCGTAGTCGACGGCCTCCTTCTCCAGGCGCATCCACGCGAAGAGCAACTTGTCGCCCAGCCCCGCGGCGTCCAGATAGAAGGACCACGTGTTGCCGTCGAAGATCACCACGCCGGCGGGCGTGCCTGCATCGTCTTCGTAGATCAGCACATCACGCCACCGCTTTTCCCACCACTTCGCATGCTCCTCGGGCTTGATCTCGTGCGTGGTCAGGCTCACGGCACGCACCGACTCGTGGTTGCGCCAGGGCAGGATCAGATCCCGTTCGGCGTAGGTCGCAGGTCGCAGCACAGTGTCAAAGTATGGCCGCCCCCCGAGTGTTTCCGCCGGGGACCTGGGTCACAGCGCAATTCCTCACCCTCGTCCACCACCAGCCGATCGAACGGGAGCACTTTTCCCCCAGGAGGCGACCGGATGGGCATGGTCTGGACCGGCGACAGTCGAGCACTGCGCGTATCCGCTGGGTTGCTGGCAGCGGTGATCGCCGGTGTGGTCGTCAACGCCGTCCACCCCGTGGTCCCGTGGGCGTTGCTGTGGCTGCCCAGCGTCGCCGGCGCCGCGGTGCTTGCTGTCGACAGCGTCCGGACCGCTCGCACCGAGCACCTTCCCCCGCCGGTACGCCAGTTCTGGAAGCGGATCGCGTGGGTCTGCCTGCCGGTCGGGCTGGGTAACGCCGCTCAGGCCCACCACCTGCTCACGGTGCCTGACCCGGTGCATGCCGGCGTCAGCGTCGGTCAGATCGGCTTCCAGGGCATCGCCGTCCTGCTGGTCATGTACGCCCTGCTCCGCCTTCCGTTCGGCCAGCAGACCCGCGGCGAGTTGTTCCGCGTGGTGCTCGACGCGGGCGCAGTGATGCTGGCCTGCGCGGTCTACCTGTGGCACTTCTCCGGCCGGTACGCGCTCGAGGACGGCGATCCCGGCATGCTCTTCACCTCGCTGGCGCTGAGCCTGCTCGCCCTGCTCGCCGTCTTCGCAGTCGCCAAATTCCTGCTCACCAGCCAGAACCAGATCGAACCGGGCGCCCTGCGGATGATCGGCATCGCGGTGGTGATCGGCGTGATCGGGCCCACGCTGCGGCCGTTGTTCGTGGCGCTCGACCCCAACCTGTTCCCCGACATGATCGACCTGCCGGCCCTCTTTCTCTGCGCCGTGCTGGCCACCCGTCGTCAGCGCGCTGCCCGGCCCGGCCCGCGCCGCGGCGTCCAGCCGGTCCGCCGGCGCCCGTTCAGCTTCCTGCCCTATCTGGCCGTCGCCGTCGTCGACGGGCTGTTGATCGCGGTCACGTGGCGGGAGAGCAGCGACCGCCGGATCATCGTGGTCGCCGCCGTGCTGCTGACCGCCGTCGTCGTACTCCGCCAGATCACCGCGTTCCGCGACAACGGCCGGCTGCTGCGCCGCCTCGACCACAACGCCACCCACGACGCGCTCACCCAGCTGCCCAACCGGGTGCTCTTCCACGACCGGCTGCGCCGGGCGCTGGAGAGCCCGGGCGACCGTCCGGTCGCCGTAGCGCTGATCGACCTCGACGACTTCAAAGAGGTCAACGACACTCTGGGGCACGAGGTCGGCGACCAGTTGCTGATCGCGGTCGCCCAGCGCCTGGCCGGCTGCCTGCGCGTCGAGGACACCGTGGCCCGGCTCGGCGGCGACGAGTTCGTGGTGGTGATCGACGGCGCCGGCCCCGACGCGGCCGACCTGGCCGCCCGCCGCATGATCGATTCCCTGCGGGCGCCGGTGCCGGTCGACGGTCACGAGCTGCCCATCCGGGCGAGCATCGGCATCGCCGACGGTCGCTCCGGCGACGACCCGAGCCTGCTGCTCCGGCAGGCCGACATGGCGATGTACGCGGCCAAGGCGCTCCCCGGCACGGCCGCGCTGCACTACGACGCCGACATGGCCGCCACCTCGGTCGGGGCCGAGCTGCAGGACGCGATCCGCGACGACCAGCTGTTCCTGCTCTTCCAGCCGATCGTGACGCTCGACGAGGGCCACCGGGTGCTGGGCGCCGAGGCCCTGGTGCGGTGGAACCACCCGGTGCACGGCACGCTCGCGCCGGCCGCGTTCCTGCCGCTCGCCGAACGTACGGGCCTGATCGTGCCCCTCGGCCGCTGGGTGCTGCGCACCTCGCTGCGCCAGCTCGCCGACTGGCCCGCCGGCACCCTCCTCAACATCAACATCTCGCCCCGTGACCTGCGGGAACCCGACTTCGCCACCGCCCTGTCGGCGCTGCTCGACGAGTACGGCGTGGCTGCTGCCCAGATCACCCTGGAGATCACCGAGTCGATGCCGGTCGTAGCGGGCGAGTCGTTCACGATGCTCGACGAGCTGCGCGCCCTGGGCGTCAAGCTGGCGCTGGACGACTTCGGCACCGGCAGCTCGCCGCTGAGCCTGCTGCACGACGTACCCCTGGACGAGGTCAAACTCGACCGCGCGTTCACCCAGGCCGACCCGGACGGCCGCGTGTCGGTCGCCGCGGGCGTGGCCCACCTGGCCGAGGCGTTGAAGCTGCACGTGGTGGCCGAGGGCGTCGAGACCCCGCAGCAGGCCGAGCGGCTGCGCGAACTGGGCTACCGGGCCGCTCAGGGCTACCACTTCGCCCGCCCGATGCCGGCCGCCGACTTCGAGGCCCTGCTGCCGGTCGAGGCCCGCGCTTAAGGTCTGTTTCATGGAGACGTTCCACCGCCCGGCCGTGCGCGTGATCTGTTTCGACGCCGACGGCCGGGTGCTTCTGATGAACTGGCGCGACCCGCACGACGGCGCCCGCCTCTGGGAACCGCCCGGCGGCGGCATCGAGCAGGGTGAGACCCCGCTCGAGACGGCCCGGCGCGAACTGGCCGAGGAGACGGGCCTCGACCCCGCCCGCATCGGCGACAGTTTTCTCGACGTCTACCGCGAGACCACCTGGAAGGGCCGTCTCTTCGCGGGCAACGAGCAGTTCTTCGTGGCCCGCTACGACACCGCGCGCCCGGCCCTCTCCGCGGCCGGCCTGATGCCGTACGAGGTCGAGGACCTACTCGGCCACGACTGGGTGCGCCCGGCCGACTTCCCGGCCCTTCTCGACCGCCTCGAGCCACCCGACCTGGCCGAAGTCGTTTCTCTGCTTCAGCGGCGACTGCCGTGAGCGCTTCGCCGGACGAGCGTTGTGCCCGCCAGGATCGCGTGAGCCCGGCAAGGTTGTGCCCGCCAGGATCGCGTGAGCCCGGCAAGGTCGTGCCGGACGGGATCGCGCTTGAGCCCGGCAAGGTTGTTGCATACAGATCAGCGACAACTCGTCATGCGGCGCTGTCGAGATGGCTGATGACGCGCTGCAGCACAGCCAGGCCTCGCGAGGGTCGCGCACCTCGTTGGCGCGGCCGGCGTGACGGTCGGCGAGCGCCTCTTGCACGACACCTGACACACCGGCCGGGTGCCCGGCGGCTTCGGCGGCGGCGATCATCGAGGCGGGCAGGCGGACGGCCTTACTGGAGACAGGCGGTGAGGTAGCGGAGCGAGTCGGCCCGGTCGGGGGTGGCGGTGTGGGGGTGGCGGAGCTCGGCGGTGTAGATGGCCAGGTCGGCGAGGATCCACCAGCGGCGGTAGAAGGCGATCGCCGGGCGGGAGACGGAGCGGCCGGTTCGATGCCCGTAGGTCTTGAGCAGGCTGTCGTCGGGGGCCGGGGGAGCGCCGATCATGGCGCTGGTCAGCATCCAGAGGTCGCGTTCGGGTGGGGCCACGCGGGCGGTGTCCCAGTCGATCAGCAGTGGGCCGTCGGGCGTCCGGAGAACGTTTCCGGGGTGGGGCTCGCCGTGGGTGACCACCCACTCGGTGGTGGGGGCGACGGATGCGGCCAGCTCGTCGAACTCGTGCAGCCAGGTCGTGATGCGGGCGGCGTGGCGGCTCAGGATCTCGCGCGCCGGTTCGCCGTACGGGCCACCCGTCCACGGGGCGTCCAGGGCGGACAGGGCCGTCTCCAGATCCTCGCGGCCGGGCAGGCGCAGGTCGGTGCGGAGCGCGATCGAAGGTGGGTCGGTCCGGTGCAGGTCGATCAGCAGGTTCAGGACGTCGTTCCGTTCGGACTCCGCATGGGGGCCGAAGTCGCCGGCTGTTCCGGGCACCAGGGGATAGACCGACAGGGCGTGCTGGGCGCTCAACGGGCGGGCCGCGTCGCCGTCGCGGTCGGGGACCGGGGCGAGCACGAAGGTGAGGCCGGCCTTCCGTAGCGCGGTTGCCGTGCCCAGTGCCTGCCTCAGCGTGGGCAGGTCAGCTCTTACGTCGACGGTGGCGAACCAGCGCTCGCCGCCCTCGTCGTCGACGGCCCAGTGGTAGCCACCGGCGCCCACCGGGAGGAACTCGAGCTCGCGCGGCCGCAGGTTCCAGCCGTCGGCCAGGCCACGGATCACGTCGTCGTCGCTCAGGCCGTCCGGTCGCTCCCGCACGGCCGCATTGTCGCGCAGATCAGCGCTCAAGGCCCGCCCGAAGGGCGCCGGTCGGCGTCCGAAGAAGGCGCGGTTCAGGGGAAGAGCAGGTCGGAGAGGGCGGCGCCGGTCAGGGGCTCGGCGAAGTAGTAGCCCTGGCCCAGTTCGCAGTCGCCGCCGGCCAGGGAGGTCAGCTGGCCCGCGTGCTCGATGCCCTCGGCGATCGTCGACAGATCCAGGGCGCGACCCAGCTGGATGATGCCGTGGGTGAGCGCGGCCGCGGTGGGCTCGTCCACCACGTCGTCCACGAAGGACTTGTCGATTTTGATGATGTCGACCGGGAACTGGCGCAGGTAGGCCAGCGACGAGTAGCCCGTGCCGAAGTCGTCGATGGCCAGGCGGATGCCGAGAGCCTTGAGCGCGCCCAGGCGCTCCAGCGTGGCTGCGCGGTGGTCGACCAGCAGTGACTCCGTCAGCTCCAGCACCAGGCGGTCGGGCGCCAGGCCGGCCGAACTCAGGGCCGACTCCACCACCTGGACCAGAGCTGCCTGCTCGAGCTGCACGGCCGAGACGTTGACGCTGACCGACAGCGGCGGGCCCTCGCGGCGGGCGTTCCATTCGGCGACGCGGGTCGTCGCCTCGCGCAGCACCCATTCGCCGATCGGCACGATCATGCCGGTCTCCTCGGCGAGCGGGATGAAGTCCATCGGCGGCACGATGCCGTGCTCGGGGTGCATCCAGCGGATCAGCGCCTCGACACCGCTGATCTCGCCGGTCTGCAGGTGCACGATCGGCTGGTAGCGCAGCTCGAACTCGTGCCGCAGGACCGCCCGGCGCAGGTCGGCCTCGAGCGCGATGTGCGCCTGGAACGCCTCCTGCATGGCCGGCTCGAACACCTCGTACCGGTCCTTGCCGTGCTTCTTCGCCTGATACATCGCGAGGTCGGCGTGGACCATGAGCTCGGCCGCGGCGTGCTGGTCGGGGCCGCTGAACGCGACGCCGATGCTGGAGCTGATGAACGTCTCGGAACCGAGCAGGTCGAACGGCTCGCGCAGCGCGGCCAGGATGCGCTCAGCCACCGGCACGGCCTCGCCCGCGTCGAGCACGCCGGGCAGCAGCACCGCGAACTCGTCGCCGCCCAGGCGCGCGGCGGTGTCGCCGTCGCGCAGGCAGTTCCGGATGCGGTCGGCCACGCCGGTCAGCAGCGCGTCGCCCGCCGAGTGTCCGAGCGAGTCGTTGACGACCTTGAAACGGTCGAGGTCGACGAAGAGCACGGCCCCGCCCAGTCCGGCGTGGCCGAGCGACTCCTCCATGCGGGTTTGGAACAGCGCGCGGCTGGCCAGGCCGGTCAGCGAGTCGAGGAACGCCTGGCTCATCGCCTCCTGGGTGCGGGCGTCGGTCAGCGCGAGGCTGAGGTGCTCGGCGAACGCCTGCAGGATCTCGCGGGCCGGCTTCTCCCACACCCGACGGGCGCCGAACGTGCCGACGGTGAGGCTCCCGACGGCCTGCCCGTTGACCCGCACGGGGGCGGCCATGACGGACTCGAGCTGGATGGCGGTCATCGGGGGCAGCGCGATCGGGCACGAGGCGTAGTCCTCGACCGCCACCAGTTCGTCGCCGAGGATCGCCAGGCCGGAGACGCCGCCGGAGGCGACCGGGATGAGCTGGCGCTTGGCCGCCGGCCCGGGCGGCACACCGAGCGCGGCGACGGTGCTGCCGAGCGTGCGGTCATCGGCGTCCAGCAGGTTGATCGCGACCATGTCGACGCCGAGCAGGTCGCGCACGGCGACCAGGACCATGTCGAAGATCTGCGGGACGGGCACGCGTCGGCCGATCGCCCGCTGCACGGCAGCCATCTCCTCGAAGACACGCCGGCCCTGGTCGAGGTAGCCGAGCAGGCGGCCCTTCTCCTCGGCGTAGCGCCGCTCCGACTCGATCATGTGCAGCGACTGGAGGCTGAGCTCGAGCACGCGGGCCAGACCGCGAAGCAGGCAGACCTCTTCGGTCGTGAACGGCGCCCGCGCCCGGCCGAGGACCAGCACACCGTCGGCCGCGCCGCCGATCGTGGCGTATGTGGCCGCGTACTGCCCGTGGGGCAGTTCGAGGGTGGTCTGCCGACCGGCGGCGACCTCAGCCAGTGGCTGGGCGGGCACCCTGTCGGGCGGCAGGCCGACGGCCGCCACGACGCTGCCCTCGATCATGAGGACGGCTATGTCGGCGCCGAGGGCGCGAGCCGCGCATTCCACGGCAGCGTGGTGCGCGGCCGGACCGTCGGGGCGGTCCGCGACCGCGGAGAGGAACTCACCGAGCTGATCTGTCGCTAGCACGATTGACCAGTCGTCCTCGGACGGTCCCACATGAGGAAAACGGGGCCGCCCGAGCTCACACGACCGGTCACGATGTGGTCATGATTTCCCTGGAAACGGTCAGGCGATTCGCGAGCATCGTCGTAGTTTAGAACGATCTTGATCGACCCCCGGGCCTGGTCAAACGGGCAAGTAAACAACGAAGTCTGTGAGCTTGTGATGGAGGCCACAGGTTTCTCCGGTGTTACAAATAGGTCGGTCAACGAGGCGGGAGGTGGCGGCAATTGAATGCGGACGAGCGACAGCATCAGATCGTCGCCCTGGCCCGCCGGCACGGTGAGGTCGAGGTCGCGAAACTCGCGGCCGAACTCGACGTGTCCGCCGAAACCATTCGCCGCGATCTGCGCCTGCTGGAAAAGCACGGCCTGATCCGGCGAACCCACGGCGGGGCCTATCCCGTGGAGACTGCGAAATTCGAGACCGACCTCGCCATGCGGACCATTCGCGGGGTGCCCGAGAAACGGCGTATCGCGGCGGCCGCGGCCGGCCTCATCGGGGACGCGGAAACGATCTTCATCGACGAGGGCTTCACGCCTCAGCTGATCGCCGAGGCGCTGCCGGCCGACCGGCCGCTCACCGTTGTGACCGCGTCGCTCAACACCGCGGCCTGGATGGCCGCGAACTCGCCGGCCACCGTTCTGCTGCTCGGGGGCCGGGTGCGGGGACGCACGCTGGCCACCGTCGACCACTGGGCGGCGGCCATGGTCTCCGGCTTCGTGATCGACCTGGCCTTCATCGGGGCCAACGGGATCTCCCGGGAGGTCGGGCTCACCACGCCGGACCCGGCCGTCGCGGACGTGAAGGCACGTGCGGTGGCGGCCGCCCGCCGCCGGGTCTTCGTCGGCATTCACACAAAATTCGGCGTACGCACATTCTGCCGATTCGCTGAGATATCTGATTTCGAATCACTGGTCACGGACACCGCATTACCGGTCTCCGAGGCGAACCGCTATTCCCGGCTAGGACCGCAAGTCATCCGGGTCTGAGATTCACCACTCCCACTCGCCGTTTTAGATAAACGGAGGTTCCACCATGTCCAAAAAACTAGCTGTGGTCGTGGCCGGGCTGCTGGCCTTCACGGCCGGCTGTTCGGGCGCCGGCTCGACCACCAGCGGCGGCGGCGACTCGGCCGACAACACGATCACCGCGCTGATGGTCGGCAACCCGCAGATGGAGGACATCCAGAAGCTGACCGCCGAGCACTTCACGAAGCAGACCGGGATCACCGTGAAGTTCACGATCCTCCCGGAGAACGAACTGCGGGACAAAGTCACCCAGGACGTCGCCAACCAGGGCGGACAGTACGACGTGGCCACGGTCGGCGCGTACGAGGTGCCGATCTGGGCCAAGAACGGCTGGCTGCACGAGGTGTCGACGCAGGCTCAGGCCGACTCCGCGTACGACGTGAACGACCTGATCAAGCCGATGGTCTCGTCGCTCAGCGGCGAGGACGGCAAGCTCTACGCGGCGCCGTTCTACGGCGAGTCGTCGTTCCTCATGTACAACAAGGAACTCTTCGACGCCAAGGGCCTCAAGATGCCCGAGAAGCCCACCTGGGCCCAGGTGGCCGACTTCGCCGCCAAGCTCGACGACAAGGGCAAGGGCGTCTCCGGCATCTGCCTGCGTGGCCTGCCCGGCTGGGGTGAGCTGTTCGCGCCGCTGACCACGGTCGTCAACACGTACGGCGGCACCTGGTTCGACAAGGACTGGAACGCGCAGGTCAACTCGCCGGAGTTCAAGGAAGCCACGAACTTCTACGTCAACCTGCTCAAGCAGCACGGTCAGCCCGGCGCCCCGCAGTCCGGCTTCACCGAGTGCCTCAACACGTTCGGCCAGGGCAAGGCAGCCATGTGGTACGACGCCACGTCGGCCGCCGGCACGCTGGAGGACCCCAACGCCAGCAAGGTCGCCGGCAAGGTCGGCTACGCGTACGCCCCGGTGAACAAGACCGAGTACTCGGGCTGGTTGTGGACGTGGGCGTGGGCCATGCCCAAGACCACCAAGAAGGCCGACGCCGCCTGGAAGTTCATGTCGTGGGCGACCAGCAAGGACTACGAGAAGCTGGTCGGCGAGCAGCTCGGCTGGTCCCGGGTGCCGTCCGGCAAGCGCACCTCGACCTACTCGATCCCTCAGTACAAGGAGTCGGCGAAGGCGTTCGCGGACGTCACGCTCGGTTCGATCGAGCATGCCGACCCGACCAACCCGGGTGTGCAGCCGCGGCCCGCACTGGGCGTGCAGTTCGTCGGCATCCCCGAGTTCGCCGACCTCGGCACCAAGGTGTCGCAGGAGGTCAGCGCGGCCATCGCCGGCAGCAACACGGTCGACAAGGCGCTGGCCGACGGTCAGAAGCAGGCCGAAGACGTGGCGAAGAAGTACAAGTAAGTGACCACTACGGTCGCCCGGCCGGGCAGGCGCACCCAGGCGCCTGTCCGGCCCCCCAAGGGCGGAGCCAAAGACCGCTGGGTACGCCGGGCGCCGTTGCTGCCCGCGCTGATCTTCGCCATCGTCATCACCCAGGTGCCGTTCCTCTACACGATCTATCTCTCCACGCTGAGCTGGAACGCGCTGCGCCCCGGGGACAAGCCGTTCGTCGGGTTCGACAACTACGTCACCGTCCTGACCGATTCGCGGCTGCGATCGGCCCTGGTCAACACCGTGGTGCTCACGGCCGGCGCGGTGATCTTCTCGCTCGTCCTCGGCCTGGTGTTCGCGCTGCTGCTGGACCGTAAGTTCTTCGGCCGCGGCATCGTCCGGACCCTGCTCATCACGCCGTTCCTGGTGATGCCGATCGCCGCGGCGCTGCTCTGGAAGCACGCCCTCTTCAACCCGACGTACGGGCTGATCAACGGCATCTTCGGCGGCTCGACCGACTGGGTGTCCTCATATCCGAAGGCCGCCGTGATCACCACGCTGGTCTGGCAGTGGACGCCGTTCATGATGCTGATCCTGCTGGCCGGCCTGCAGTCGCAGTCGCACGAAGTGCTCGAGGCGGCCCGCGTCGACGGCGCGAACGCGTGGCAGATCTTCCGCCGGATGACCCTGCCCCACCTGCGCCAGTACCTGGAGCTGGGCGCGCTGCTGGGCTCGATCTACCTGGTCAACACGTTCGACGCGATCTTCAGCATCACGCAGGGCGGGCCGGGCACGGCGACGACCAACCTGCCGTACGAGATCTATCTGACGATGTTCCGCAAGTTCGAGTACGGCGAGGCCTCCGCGGCCGGCGTCATCGTGGTGATCCTGACGATCATCGTCGCGACGTTCGCGCTGCGGGTCATCTCCAGCCTGTTCAAGATGGAGGAGAACCGATGAGGGCGCTGAGCACGCCCGCGGCGGAAAACAGAAAGAAAAGCCGGGGGTTCCAGAACTCCCTATGGGGCATCGCCGCCTGGATCGCCGGGATCGTGTTCGTGTTCCCGGTGATCTGGATGGTGCTCACCAGCTTCAAGCAGGAGAACGCGGCCGCGACCAACCCGCCGTCCTGGTTCTTCGCGCCCACCCTGGCCCAGTACGGCCAGGTCTTCGACCGCAACATCACGCCGTTCCTGCTCAACTCGCTGATGGCCAGCGTCTTCTCGACGCTCCTGGTCGTGCTGCTGGCCACCCCGGCCGCGTACGCCCTGTCGCTGCGTCCGGTGGCCAAGTGGAGCGACTCGCTGTTCTTCTTCATCAGCACCAAGATGATGCCGGTCGTCGCCGCCTTCCTGCCCGTCTATCTGCTGGTCAAGCACCTCGGCATGCTCGACAACATCTGGACGATGGTCATCCTCTACACGAGCATGAACCTGCCGCTCGCGGTCTGGATGATGCGCTCGTTCCTGCTCGAGGTGCCGCGCGAGGTGCTGGAGGCCGGCGAGGTCGACGGGGCCGGACTGCTCACCTCGATCCGCAAGATCATCCTGCCCATCGTCAGCCCCGGTCTGGCTGCCACGGCGTTGATCTGCTTCATCTTCGCCTGGAACGAGTTCTTCCTGGCCGTGAACCTGACCGCCACGAACTCCGGCACGTCGCCGATCTTCCTGGTGGGGTTCATCTCGTCCGAGGGCGCCTTCCTGGCCCGGCTGTGCGCGGCCGCGACGATCGTGTCGCTGCCGGTGCTCATCGCCGGCTGGGTGGCCCAGAACAAGCTGGTCCGCGGCCTCTCGATGGGAGCCGTCAAGTGAGGGCAGCCGTCGTCGTCACGCCCGGAAAGATCGCGATCGAGGAGGTGCCGGACCCGGCTCCCGGCCCGACCGACGTGGTGGTCAAGCCGGCCGCCGTCGGCATCTGCGGCACCGACCTGCACATCATGGACGGCGAGTTCGCCCCGTCGTTCCCGATCGTGCCCGGTCACGAGTTCGCCGGCGAGATCGTCGCGGTCGGCTCGGCGGTCACCGGCTACGCGGTCGGCGACCAGGTCGCGGTCGATCCGTCGCTGTACTGCGGCTACTGCTACTACTGCAAGCGGGCGCGGGGCAACCAGTGCGAGAACTGGGCGGCGATCGGGGTGACGGTCGGCGGCGGCGCCGCCGAGTTCGTGGCGGCGCCGATGGCGAACCTGTTCAAGCTGCCGAGCCACCTCGCCGCCAGGGACGCGGCGCTGATCGAGCCGCTCTCGTGCGCGGTCCGCGGCTTCGACGTGCTGCCGCGGGCGATGGCCACCTCGTACCTCATCTACGGCTCCGGGACGATGGGGCTGATGATGCTGGAGCTGGCCAAGCGGGCCGGGGCCGAGTCGGTGTCCATGGTGGACCTGAACCCGGCCCGGCTCGAGACGGCCGAGCGGCTGGGCTGTTCGGCCGCGACCACCTCGGCCGCCGAGCTGGACGCGCCGCGGGGCTTCGACGTGGTCATCGACTGCACGGGCGCCGAGGCGGCGATCCGGGATGGTTTGTCGCGGGTCGGACGCGGTGGCACGTTTCTCCAGTTCGGAGTGTCGGGCTATGACGCGCGGGTCGCGATCGAGCCGTACGAGATCTATCGGCGCGAGATCACGATCACCGGCTCGATGGCGGTGCTGCACAGCTTCGACCGCGCCGGGCAGCTGCTCGCGGCCGGGGTGCTCGACCCGTCGATCTTCGTGAGTCACCGCTTTCCGCTGGCCGACTACGCGCAGGCGCTCGACCAGTTCCGGGCCGGGGTCGGGAGGAAGATCCTCATTGAGCCGTGAGTGAAACCTTACGGCTAGTTGTCAGGCAGTCACTCTTCAGGATCAAATAGACGGGTGGGTACGCCCGAGGAGTCACGCCACAGCCTCGCGCCTGGCCGTCTCGGCGCGGCCGCTGTCACGTTCTTCGCGCTGGCCGTGACGGCACCCATCGCCGTTCTCATCACCGTGGTGCCCGCCGCCTACGCCACCGGCGGCGGGCCTCTGGTTCCGCTGAGTTTCCTGGCCCTCGGCGTCGTCCTCGTCGTGTTCGCTCCCGGCTACGCGGCCATGGCCAACCGGGCGCCCTTCGCCGGTGCGATGTACGCGTATGTCGCTCGGGGCCTGGGCCGGCCGGCCGGAATCGGTTCGGCCTGGCTCGCCCTCGCGTCCTACCAGGCGATTCAACTCGGCCTCTACGGTCTGGTGGGCGCCGCCGCAGCTCCCCTGCTGCGCAGCTGGTTCGGTGTGGGCGCCGAGTGGTGGATGGTCGCGGCCGGCTGCTGGCTGCTGGTGGCGCTCTGCGGCACGATCCGGGTCGAGATCGTCGGGGGTCTGATCGCGCTGATCGTGCTGGCCGAGATCGCGGTGGCGGCCGGCTTCGCGACGGCCAATGTGCTCGATCCGGGCGACGGCGGGATCACCGTCGGCAGCATCCTCCCGCCGGGGCCGGGGATCGACCGGTCCGCGCTAGGTCTGTTGCTCGCGGTGGGTGTGCTCGCCTTCGTCGGTTTCGAGACCACCGGGGCGTACGCCGAGGAATCGATCCGCCCCCGGCGGGATTCCGGCCTCGCCGCCTACGCGACCGTCACCGTCTTCGCCCTCCTGCTGGCCGGCGCCTCGTGGTCGCTGAGCGCGGCCACCGGCGCGGACCGGATCGCCGGCCTGGCCCGGTCCCGCGGCGCCGAGCTGCTGTTCGACCTGGCTGCCGCCCGCCTCGCGCCCTGGGCCGTCACGCTGGGCCGGTTGATGCTGCTCACCGGCCTGCTCGCGGCGATCCTGGGTCTGCACTTCGCGATGTCGCGCTACCTGTTCGCGCTCGGCCGCGAACGCGTTCTGCCGGCCGGACTGGGTCGCACCTCCCGCCGCACCCTGGCTTCTCGCGCTGCCTCGCTGACCCAGTCCGCCGTCGCCGCGCTGCTGCTGGCCGGGGCGGCCGCGGTCGGAGTGGCCGACGCGCCGCTGACCGGCCGCCGTCTGATGATCGCGGGCGGCGCCGGCATCCTCGTGCTCCTGATCCTGACGTCGGTGGCCGCGCTGCTGCACCTCAACCGGGTGCCGAACGGCGAGGGCGCGTTCACCCGCTTCGCCGCGCCGGTGCTGGCCAGCGTCACCCTGGGCGCGCTGGGCTACCTCGTGCTCCGCGACCTCGCCGTGCTGTTCGGCGTGCCCGGCAGCTCGCCGCTGCGCTGGATCGTGCCGGTCGCGCTGGCCGCCGCGTTCCTGCTGGGGGTGGCGCACGCGCTCACCGTGCGTGGCGCCCGGCCGGTGATCTACGCGGGCATCGGGCATGGCGGCGTCCCGGTGGTGGTCACCCCGGCGGCTCCACGACCCGAGTCCTCGGCCGAGGAGCTACCTGTGGCCGAGGAGCGGCCCTCGGCCAAGGATCGGCGCCCCGCCAAAGAGCCGGGCGCCCACCGGCCCGAGCGAGTGCAAAGCTGATGCGCGCGCCGGATCCGACCCCCGAACGGGAACGGATCCGTGCGCTGGGCATGGACCCTGCGACCGGTCGATACCGGCACAACGAGGCGGTGACGGCTGTCCGTATCGAGGTCGAGCTGGGCGTGCGCCTGACCCGGGCCGCTCCCGGGTGCCGGGCCGACTGGTTCGACCAGCGCGGACGCTCGTACGACGCGGTGGGCCCGTTCGCGGCCCACCGGTTCGAACGGCAGTGGGCGCGTTTCTCGCAGCAGATCGTGCTGCACCTGAAGAAGGCGGACCTGGTGCCGGTGGACGTCTCGCTGTTCACCGCCGACCAGGTGGCAAAGGTGGAAAAGTTCGTGACAGAGCAGGGCTTAGCACCGCGGGTCTTCATCCTGGGACGGCGACAATGGCGGCTCTCATCATGGTTCGACCGGGCCGGGACTGGCAGGCGACGGGCGGGCTCTTCGAATGGACGCTGGAATATCTCATCCCGCGCCTCGACGACCGGAGGACCGCCGACCGGCTCCGCCTGGTCGTCGCGGAGAACCTCGGCAGCCTGTGGATACCCGACCTGCCCGACGCGGGCCGCGAGCAGATCTACGCGCTGCTGCGCTCGGACCTGGTCGCGGCCGCCCGCCGCGAGCTGCCGGAGGGGCCGGCCAAGAGCGACGCGCTCACCCAGCTCCGCGAGCTGGTCGCACTCACCTGGGTCGAGGGCCCGTCCTAGGCGAAGAACTCCTGGATCTGGGTGAGGGTCAGGTAGCCCTGCACCTCGGGCTCGTGCGTGGGCTCGGGCAGGCGTTTGGCGGTGACCGGCACGTCCGGGACGTCGCGGGGGACGCACGGCAGAGGTGGGCTGGGTGGCAGCGCGGGCAGCGTGAGGGCCTGGCGGATCACTTCGAACATCTCGCGCACTTCGTCGGCCGCCGTGCGTTCGGCCGAGGCCGTGCCGGTGGGCAGTGCGCAGGTGAAGTTGGCCTGCAGGCGGTCCTCGAGGCGGCGGATGTCGGCACTGGGCCGCAGGTGGTCGAGCCGCCCTTCGGCGACGATGCCCAGCTCGCAGGTGCTGAGGCCGGACTGCTGCCACCACGATCGCCAGCGAGGGTCGGCGTCGAGGGTGAGGGCGACGTGCTGCAGGGCGACCACGTACTCGCGCGGGGCGTGGCCGCCGCGGGTGGTGGTGCCCAGGTGCGGGTGCAGCCAGGAGTCGCTGTCCGCGGCGTCCGAGCTGTCGTCGACCATTTCTGCATGGTGACATTTCGGCTGCCCGTAGGTCTGCTGGACGGCCCGCACGTACGGGCGAATTCTGCGTACATAAGTCAGCGATATAAATTGGGGTCGTGCAGCCTGCCACCTTGACCACGGATCCGACCATGCCCGCCGAGGATGCGGCTGTCGCCGCCGGTTTCGAGCGCTTCTACGAGACGCTCCGCCGGTTGACGCCGCGCGGCCCGCTGAGCCTGACCGCCGCCTCGACGCTGCGCCGCCTCGAGCGTTCCGGCCCGCACCGCCTGTGTGAGCTCTACGCGCCCGAGGGAATCAGCCAGCCCGCCATGACGCAGCTGGTCACCCGCCTCGAGAAGGAGGGGCTGGCCGAGCGGACGAGCGACCCCAGCGACGGGCGGGCCGTGATCGTGAGCATCACCGAGGCCGGGCGCGAGGCTGTGTCGCACCGCCGCCGGGTGCGTGCCGAGGCGCTGTCCGAACTGCTTCAGGGCCTCACCCCCGAGCAGTACGAGGCGGTCGTCGCCGCCCTGCCGGCGCTGGAGCGGCTCAGCGACCTGGCCACCGAGCAGGCCTCCTAGCGGAGTGCCACCGAGTCGCCGGGCCGGCACTGAGGCGCCTACGACGCGGGGGACATCTTCTGGAGGCCGATCGTGGCCAGCAGGTCGAGCTTGCCGCGCGCGTCCGTGCCCGGTCGCGCGGTGCTCACCACCATCCGCAGGTCCGTGCCCTGGGTGGTCAGAACGTTGGAGTCGATCGGAATGTCGCCGACCTCGGGGTGCTCCACGGTCTTGCTCGCGGTTTCGTGCTCGGCCACCGCGCGCAGCTCCCACAGCCGCCGGAACCGATCGATGCGCACCAGCCGGGCCACCAGAGCGGCCAGGCCGGGATCGTTCGGATACCGGCCGGTGGTCGCGCGCAGGTCGGCCACCAGGGAGTTCTCGAACTCGGAGCGCTCGGCCGCGGTCTGGCGGATCCGCGAGAAGTGCCCTTCGAACTGGCCGATCAGCGCGCTGCGTTCCGCCTCGGGCTGCCGTGTCGGATCACCGAACGTGGCCGCGAACAGCGGGTTCCAGTGCAGCAGTTGCCAGGTCGCGTCGTAGATCGCGACCGGGTTGTCCTTGAGCTGGTCCACTATCCGGTGCAGGCTGCCGGGGATCAGGCGCGGCACCCGTCCCGGATCGGCGGCGTGCCCGGCCAGGCGCATCAGATGCGCCTGCTCATCGTCCGACAGCTGCAGCGCGCGGCCCAGCGCCGCACAGACCTGGGCCGACGGGGTGGTCGCCTTGCCCTGCTCCAGCCGGACCACGTATTCGACCGAGATGCCGGCCAGCATCGCCAGCTCCGACCGCCGCAACCCCGCCACCCGCCGCGGCGAATGGTGCGCGAGCCCCAGCGCCGCCGGATCCAGCCTGTCCCGCCAGGCCCGCAGCGCCGCACCGAGTTGACTCATGCCCACCATGGTCCTCCGGCCCGGCCGTCCCTGGGTGGTACGGCCTGTACCAGCACCTCCGTTGGCTCCCGCTGCCGCCGTCGCGGCGGCACGCTCGAAGCCATGAACGACACCGTCACGCTCGCCGACAACCTGACCCTGACCCGCATCGGCTTCGGCGCCATGCAACTCGCCGGGCCCAACGCCTTCGGCCCGCCGCGCGACCGCGCCGCGGCGGTCCGGGTGCTGCGCGAGGCCGTCGACCTGGGCGTCACGCACGTGGACACCAGCGATTACTACGGGCCTTTCGTGACCAACGAGATCATCAGGGAGGCGCTGCACCCGTACCCGTCGAATCTTCGGATCGTCACCAAGGTCGGCTTCCGCCGGGGACCCGGCGGAAGCTGGGACCCCGCCCCGGACGACCTGCGCGCCCAGGTCGAATCGAACCTCGAGCACCTCGGCCTGGACGCTCTCGACGCGGTCAACCTGCGCGTCGAAGGCCCCGGCGCGCTGGCTGGGAGCTTCGCCGAACTGGCGGGCCTGCGGACGGAGGGCCTGATCCGGCACCTCGGCCTCTCCAACGTCACTGCCGAGCAGGTCGCCGAGGCCCGGGCCATCGCCCCCGTCGTCTTCGTGCAGAACATGTACAACCTGGTTCTGCGGACGGACGACGCCCTGGTCGACAGCCTGGCCGCGGACGGCATCGGCTATGTGCCGTTCTTTCCGCTCGGAGGCTTCAGCCCGCTGCAGTCCACCGTTCTCGACGAGGTGGCGGCTTCGGTGGGGGCGACGCCGCAGCAGACTGCGCTGGCCTGGCTGCTGCGGCGCAGCCCCACCATGCTTCCGATCCCGGGCACGTCCTCCGTCACCCATCTCCGCGAGAACGTGGCCGCTGCGGACCTCTCCCTGCCCCCGTCCGCTGTCGCCCGTCTCGACGCCCTGGCCGGCTGATCCCCGTCGCGTCTACGAGGTGGGGTGGCCGGCCAGGAAGGCGGACACGCCCATGTCAGCGCTGACGGCTTGGGCGGTTTCGCCGGCCTGGGCGTTGAGGGCCTGGACGGCGTCGAGCTGCGCGGCCGGGGCGACGACGGTGCGGAGCGGGCGCTCACCGTCCGGGGTCTCGACCAGGGCGACGATGGCGTCCGAGACGGCGGTCGGGTCGCCGGGGGTCTGCGTCTGGCGCTCGGTGAGCTCGGCGACAAAACGGCCAAAACCTTCCCCGTACGCCCCGAAGCGCGCCGAATCGGCCGGCAGCACGGCGTTCGCGCCGATGTTGGTGGGGTACGGAGCCGCGTCGACGATGACCGCCTCGACCCCGAACGGCGCCAGCTCGTGGTGCCACGCCTCGGTCAGGCTCCCGAGGGCGGCTTTGCTCGCCGCATACAGCCCCGAGTAGGGAATGGTGACCCGGCTGGAGATCGAACCGACCTGGATGAGGACGCCGTGTCCCTGCTCCCGCAGCCGCGGCAGGGCCGCCCGGGCCACGCGCAGCGCGCCGAAGACGTTCACGTCGAACTGACGCTGCGCCTCCTCGGCGGCGAAGGCCTCGACCGGGCCCGGGAAGATTCCGCCGGCGTTGTTCACCACCGCGTCCAGACGGCCGGCCGCGCTGGTGACGGAGTCGATCGCGTGGTCGGCGGAGTCCTGGTCGGTCACGTCGAGCTCGACGACGTGCAGATCGAGCTTGTCGGCCGAGGCGAGCGCGGCCAGCTCGGCGGCTGCCTTCGCATTGCGGCCGGGCACGTCGCGCAGCGCGGCGAAGACCTGGTGGCCGCGTCGGGCCAGCGTTTCCACGGTCAGGCGGCCGAAGCCGGAGCTCGCACCGGTGACCAGCACGACGCGGCGAATGTCCTCGCTCATTTCTCTCTCCCTTGCCTCAGGAAGCGGGGTGGCACCCCGCTTACCCGTCGTACGATATGGGGGGTCGCCCCACTTGGCAAAGGAAAAGTGGGGTGTCCCACCACTTTTGGAGGGATCCCGGCGTGGCACTCGTGAAGCCGAAGCGGGCGGACGCACGGCGCAACTACGACCAGATCGTGGCGGCGGCCGAGGCCGAGATCGCCCGGCATGGCGCCGAGGCGTCGCTCGAGGAGATCGCCCGGCGTGCGGGCGTGGGCTCGGCGACCCTGCACCGGCATTTCCCGTCGCGGCAGGCGTTGCTGGAGGCGGTGTTCCACGATCGCGTCGAGGTGCTGTGCGGGCAGGCGCGCGAGCTGGCCGGGCGCCCCGATCCAGGTGCCGCGCTCGGTGAGTGGCTACGTGCCGTCGCTCGCTACGGGGCGACCACGCGGGGTCTGGCCCGGTCGCTGCTGGGCGGGGGTCGCGCGGCCGAACCGCCGCCGGACAGCACCTGCGAAACGATGCTGGTGGACGCGGGGGGCGAGCTCCTGCGGCTGGCACACGCCGCCGGCAGCGTGCGACCCGACGCGTCGATCGTCGATCTGCTCACGCTGGTGAACGCCATCTCGCTCGCCACCGAGGGCGGCGCCGACGCGGCCGCCGAGGCGACCCGGTTGACCGATCTGGCCCTCGAGGGCGTGCGCCCCCGGGCCTGAGAGGCCCCGCGGATGGCTCTGAGAGGCGCGAGCGCAACCCGCCCGGCCTGAGCGGTGTGCGCGCCTGCGGGGTGTGGCGGAGCGCTGGTCAGAGGGTGGCGGTGGCCAGCAGTATGGTGGCTATCTCGCGGGCCATGAGGGCGGCCTTCGAGTCCTTGTCCATGCGGCCGCCGACCGACGCGCCGTCGTAGAGCACGACCAGCTGGTCGGCCAGCGTGGCCGGGTCTCTGGCGCCGGCGTCGCGGGCCAGCTCGAAGAAGAGGCCACGCGTCCACGCCCGATTGGCGTTCGAGACCAACTCGATCGCGCCGCCGGGGGTCGACTCGGCGCTGGCGTTGTAGAAGGGGCAGCCCCGGAAGCCGGGCGTGCCGGTCAGCTCGGCGAGCACCTCGAACACGCCGAGCAGGCGGTCGCGGGGGTCGTCGTAACGCTCCAAGCCGGCCAGCAGGCGGGTGCGGCGCAGCGCGTGCCGGCCCTCCAGATAGGCCCGGACCAGCTCCTCCTTGCTGCCGAAGGTGCTGTAGAGCGAGGCCTTGGCGACGCCGGCGCGCTCGATGACGCGGTCGATGCCGACGGTGTGGATGCCCTCGGCGTAGAACAGCTCGTCGGCGGCGGCCAGAAGCCGGTCGCGGGCCGTCGGCTTGCGGGTGGTGGAGGGTGACGCGGCGGACATGACGTTGACGATAGCAGACAGACCTGTCTAGTCTCGGCCAGCCAGACAGACCTGTCTGTTAGATCTTCCGGAGGCACCCTCCATGACCACCCTTGCCGACCCTCCGCCGTCCGTCCGCAACCGGCGGCTGTCCCGCCCGGTCGCGTTCGCGGCGATTGCCGCGATCTTCGTGACGTTTTCCGCGGCATCTGCGGCACCGTCTCCGCTGTACGTCGTCTACCAGCACCTCTGGAGCTTCTCGGCGACCACGCTGACCGCGGTCTTCGCCGTCTACGTGGTCGGCCTGATCGGCTCGCTGCTGGTTCTCGGCGCGCTCTCCGACCACATCGGTCGCCGTCCCGTCCTCGCTGCGGCGATCGCGGTCGAGGCGGTCTCGCTCGTGCTCTTCCTGACCGCCGGCGACGTCGGCGTCCTCCTCGCCGCGCGGCTGATCCAGGGCATCGCCACCGGCGCCGCGATGACCACGCTGGGCGCGGCCCTGGTCGACCTCAATCCGCCGCACGCGCCCGGCCGGGCCGGCCTGATCAACGGCCTGGCCCCGGTCGCCGGACTGGCGGTCGGCGCGCTCGGCACCGGCGTCCTGGTCCAGTACGCACCCTCGCCCACCCACTTCATCTGGGCGCTGCTGCTGGCCGGCATGGTGCTGGCGGGCATCGTCGTGGCCCGCATCCCCGAGACCTCCGCCCGTCGCCCCGGTGCGGCCGCCTCGCTGGCGCCCCGGCTCGGCGTTCCGCCCCGGTTGCGCGGCGACCTGCTCGCCCTCGTCCCGATCATCGTGGCGAGCTGGGCCATCGGCGGGCTCTACCTCTCGCTCGGCCCCTCGGTGGCGGCCGGCGTGTTCGGCATCGGCAGCCACCTCGTCGGCGGCCTGGTGGTGACGCTGCTCTGCGGCACCGGCGCGCTGACCTCGTTCCTGCTGCGCAACGTTCCCACCAAGCGCGTGCTGCTGCTCGCCGGCAGCCTGCTGACCGTCGGCGCGGCGGTCAGCGTGACCGGCCTGGAGCTGAGCAGCGCGCTGCTGGCTGCCGTCGGCACGGTGATCTCGGGCGTCGGGTTCGGCGCCTCGTCGCTGGCCTCGTTCGGCACGCTGGCCGTGCTGGCGGCCCCGCACGAGCGCGGCGAACTGTTCGCGGTGGCGCTGGTCATCGCGTACGTGGCCTTCAGTGTTCCGGCCGTGATCGCCGGCTTCGCGGCCACCTCGGCCGGCCTGCACGACACCGCTCTGGTCTACGGCCTGGTCGTGGCCGTGCTCGGGGCGGCCGCTCTGGTCGCTCAGCAGATGCGGAAATGCGTCACCGCGTAGCCGCTCTTTCGTGGCGCCCCGGCGTGGGCGGTCCCCATCGGACCGCCCACCCTGCACCATAGTGGGGCGTATCGGACACGAGAGGCTGGCATGAGACGACTTCTGGCGGCGGCCACCACGATCGCCCTGACGGTGATCGCGGCTCCAGCGAGTAAGGCCCAGGCATCTCAGCACCAGAGTGATGCGCAGGCGGCGGTTCAGCAGGCGAGTAAGGCCCAGGCATTCCAGCATGAGGCGCGCCCGGCGGGCCGGACAGCGCCGACGATCAAGTGGAGCGCCTGCGCCGAGTCGGCTCTGCGGCTTCGCAAGGCCGAGTGCGGAATGCTGTCCGTGCCGCTCGACCACGCCGCCCCGTACGGCGAGAAGATCCAGATCGCGGTGTCCCGGATCAGGCACACCGTCGCCGAGGCCAAGTATCAGGGCGTCGTGCTGGTGAACCCGGGTGGGCCGGGTGGCAAGGGCCGGGCCCTGTCGGTGATGGGTGCGCTGGTGCCCAAGGGCGCCGGGGCCGCGTACGACTGGATCGGTTTCGACCCGCGCGGAGTGGGCGCCAGCAAGCCGTCGCTGAGCTGCGACGCCGGCTACACGGGCTACAACCGGCCGGCCTACGTGCCGACGACGCCCAAGATCGAGCGGGCGTGGCTCCAGCGGGCCGAGGGCTACGCGCGGGCCTGCGGCAAGGCCGGCGGCAAGCTGCTCGAACACCTGAAGAGCCTCGACACCGTACGGGACATGGATCTGCTGCGGCAGGCGCTGAACGCCCGTCAGATCAACTACTTCGGCTTCTCGTACGGCACGTACCTGGGCCAGGTCTATGCCACCCGGTACCCCGAGCGCGTGCGCCGCATGGTGTTCGACGGCAACGTCAACCCGGCCCGGGTCTGGTACGACTCGAACCTCGACCAGGACATCGCGTTCGACCGCAACATCAAGATCTACTTCCGGTGGATCGCCAAGAACCACCGGACGTACCGCCTGGGCCGGACCGGCCGCGAGGTGGAGCGGCGCTTCTACGCCGAGCAGAAGAACCTGGCCCGCACGCCGGCCGGCGGCAGGATCGGCCCGTCCGAGCTGACCGACATCTTCCTGCAGGCCGGTTACTACACCTTCGGCTGGGACGGGATCGCCCGCGCCTTCAGCGACTGGGTGCGCGACGGCGACGCGTCCGGGCTCCGCAGGCTGTACGACACCAACAACCCGCAGACCAAGGACGCGGACAACAACTACGCGATCTACCTCGGGGTGCAGTGCACCGACGCGGAGTGGCCGCAGAGCTGGACCAAGTGGACCGCCGACAACTGGGAGGTGCACCGCAAGGCGCCGTTCGAGACCTGGGCCAACGCCTGGTACAACGCGCCCTGCCGCACCTGGCCGGCCCGCAGCGGGATCCCGGTGACCGTGTCGGGCGAGACTGTCCCGCCGGTGCTGCTGATCAGCGAGACCCTGGACGCGGCCACGCCGTTCAGCGGCAGCCTCGAGGTCCGCAAGCGGTTCCCGCGCTCGGTGCTGATCGAGGGCGTCAACGGCACCACCCACTCGGGTTCGCTCTCCGGCAACAGGTGCGTGGACGACACGATCGCCGACTACCTGGCCACCGGCAAGCTGCCGAAGCGGCTGCCGGGCGAGCGCTCCGACAAGCGCTGCAGGCCGATCCAGCCGCCGGCTGCCGTCGCGGCGACCGAGGCCAAGCGGGCGCCGGCACCCGTCGAAGAGGTGCGGAAACTCATCACCGGCCGGTGACAGTGATCACGGCCCCCGCCCGACGGCGGGGGCCGTTGGCTATGCTCGGTGCCGCGAAGGGGAGTAGCTCCCAATGTCGCGGTCGACATACTGACCCCTGACTCGTTCCGGGGTCCGGCCGCGCGGCCTTTCACACAAGGCGAGCGAGACCTTCGACTTGGCTGTCAGACAACGGCCGGGTCGAGGCCGCCCTGCGCTTCTTCTTCCCGGTCCTCGAATCGGGAGAGTTATCTGTGGAAGGCTTCCTCGTCGCGACCGCGGTCAGTTTCGCGGTGATCTTCGTGGCCGAGCTGGGCGACAAGTCCCAGCTCATGGCGATGACGTTCGCAACCCGTTTCAAGACCCTTCCGGTGCTGATCGGCATCACCGTGGCCACCGCGATCGTGCACCTGGTGTCGGTCGGCATCGGCTACGGTCTCGGCGCGACGCTGCCGACCGGCTGGATCAACCTGGTCGCGTCCCTGGCGTTCCTCGCCTTCGGCGCCTGGACGCTGCGCGGCGACAGGCTGACCGACGACGAGAAGACCAAGGCCGAGCGCAGCACCGGCTCGGCGATCCTGGCCGTCGGCGGCGCGTTCTTCCTGGCCGAGCTGGGCGACAAGACCATGCTGGCCACGATCACGCTGGCCACCCAGTACGGCTGGTTCGGCACCTGGCTGGGCTCGACGGTCGGCATGGTCGCGGCCGACGCGCTGGCCATCGTCGTCGGTCGCATGCTCGGCCGGCACCTGCCCGAGAAGGCCATCCGGTACGGCGCGGCCGCGCTCTTCGCTATCTTCGGCATCTGGTTGCTGATCGAAGCGATCATCGAGCTGCGATAGGGGAACGGCGTGCGGCAATATCGGGCGGAAGTGACGGCCGACGTCACTTTTACGACGGGCGGTCGCCTGCAGACGCAAGGCCTGCGGGTGGAGGTGCCGCACCTGGAGGTCACCGAGGCCGATCTGGTCCGGATCCTGGTCGGCTCGCTCGGGCTGCGCGACGTCGAGCGGGTCGAGCTCACCGGCGTACGCACGTTCGCCGAGCCGGCGGCGCCCGGCTCGCCCGATCCGGCCCCGCGGCTGCGGTTCGTCGAGCTCAGCCACGTGATCACGGACGGCATGACGACGTATCCGGGCATGGCCGCGCCGGCGATCACGGTCCACCAGAGCTGGGAGCAGTCCCGCCCGCACTACGCCGAGGGCACCGAGTTCAGCCTCGACCGCATCGAGATGCTCGGACAGACGGGCACCTACCTGGACGCGCCGAGGCACCGCTACGACGGCGGCGCCGACCTGGCCGGGATGCCCCTGGAACGGCTGGCTGACCTGCCCGCCGTCGTGGTGCGCACGGCCGGCAGCGGGCGCCGGGCAGTCACCGAGGCCGACCTCGAGCCGCTCACGGTGGCCGGGCACGCCGTGCTGCTGCACACCGGTGGCGACCGGAGCTGGGGCACGCCCGAGTACTCCGTCGACGCGCCCTACCTGAACGGCGAAGCCGCCGCGCTGCTGGTCGAGCGGGGCGCCGCGCTGGTCGGCATCGACTCGGTCAACCTGGACGACGCGGTGCCCGGCGGTGAGCGACCGGCACACACCGTGCTGCTGGCGGCGGGCATCCCGGTCGTCGAGCACCTCACCGGCCTCGAGAACCTGCCGCCGCACGGTGCGCGCTTCACCGCCGCGCCGCCGCGGATCACGGCTTTCGGCACGTTCCCGGTGCGGGCGTACGCGCAGGTGCCGTTCTACGAGCCGCACGACCACACGCGGTCGGCGGGCTGGCAGCCTTCCTGACGCCGAACGCTCAAATCCGGCCCGAACCGGCCGAAGTGGTCTACGTGACCGCTAACCCCCTGCGGGCCGACCCCGACCAGCGACTCGACGCCGATGGGCCCGCGCCAGCCGGCCCGCGTGCCTTCAACAACCCTACCGAGGTGGCCTTCGCCCAGGCCGCCACCCTCTTCGAACAGCTCGAGCTGGAGCGGGCCGTCGCCGTGCTCCAGCCCGTGCTGGCCACCGAGCCCACGGCCCGTGAGGGCTGGATCCTGCTGGCCCGGCTGAAGCTCGCGATGGACGACGCCCCGGCCGCCCTCGACGCGGCCGACCGGGCCGTCCGGCTCGACCCGGCCGACCCGCGGGCGCTCGCCCTGTCGAGCCGCGCGCTCACCGTGATCGGCCGGCACGAGGAAGCCGTCACGATGGCCTACCGGGCGGTCATCGCCGAACCACGCAACGCGCTCTGGCACGACCGGGTGGCCTGGGCGCTGCTCTCGGCCGAGCGGCAGATCGCGGACGCCGAGCAGGCCGCCCGCACGGCGATCGGGCTCGACCCGACCGAGGCGCACTACTACTACACGCACGGCGTGACACTGGACGCGCTCGGCCACCTCGACCAGGCGCGGCAGGCGCTGCTCATCTCGCTGCGGATGGAACCCGAGAACCCGGTCGCCCAGCACCGGCTGGCCGTGCTCAACGGCGAGGCCGCACGCCCGGCCGACAACAAGAAACGCGGCTGGCGACTGTTCGGCCGGAAGAGCTAGACGGCCGCGCGGTTCTTGTAGCGGATCCTCAGCCACACCAGCCAGCCCAGGCCGATGATGAAGCCGAAGCTGATCATGCGGTAGAGCACGACCGCGGCCACCGCGTAGCCGCTGTCGAGTCCGCCCGCGACCAGGCCCAGCACCAGCGCGGCGTCGACCACGCCGAGGCCGCCGGGAACGATCGGCACGCTCGCCGCGGCCATCCCGGCGCAGTAGGCGATGACCAGGCTGACCGGGTTCACCTCGCCGGCGCCCACCGCGACACAGCACAACCACAGGCAGAACGCGTCGAAGAGCCAGTTGAGCAGGGCGAGCACCACCGCGAAGGCGAAGTTCGCCGGATTGACACGCACCTCGCGCAGCTGTTCGACGAAGCCGACCAGCCGGGCGTGGCCGTGCTCGCGCGGCCGCCGTCGCACCCGGTTGACCCCGCCCAGCAGGGCCCGCACCGGGCGGTCCAGCAGGTGCGGGTGTTCGGCCAGCTGGCGTACGCCGAACGCCACCGCCACCGCCCCGATCGCGTAGCCGGCCAGCGAGTGCCAGCTGCCGGTGTTGCGGGTGAGCAGGCCGCCGACCGCGCCGATCACCACCAGAGCGCCGGCCGACAGCACCCCGCTGAGCGCGATGCACCACGACGCGACGGCGGGGGAGACCCCGTACCGGCGGAGCTGCTGGAAGTTGAACGTGGTCGAGAAGACCGGGCCGCCCGGCAGCGTGGCGCTCAGCGAGTGGGCCGCGTACGCCGTGGCGACGTGCTTCTTCATGCTGACCTTGGTGCCCGCGCCGCGCAGCAGGGCCCGCTGCATGCGGGCGTACGTGCCCATCGAGGCCATTTCGGCCGCGAGCGCCAGTGCCACCCATTTCCACTGGGGCGCGCGCAGCTGGGCGAGGGCCGTGGCCAGCGACGACCAGCCCAGCGCCAGCTCGACCCCCAGCACGACCACGACGATGGCGGCCACGGCGGGCCCCCGCCGCCACCACGGCGGCGGCCCGCTCGTCGCCCGGGCGGTCGGCTGCTGCACGGCCATCGAGATCATCGTCGCACTCCCGGTGGGAGCGCGCCGGACATCAGCGGGTGTAGGCCAGCAGATCCAGGTCGCGCACCGACTCGGGCTCGGTGGCCTGCACCTTCAGCGTGTTGTCGGGCCCGAACAGCGACAGCACCCGCCGGCCGTCCTCGTCGGTGCGGACCAGCAGGTTGCCCTCGGCGTCGAAGACGGCGCCCACCACCGAGCCCCGGACGGGCAGATCCTCCAGCCGGCCGGTCGACGTGTCGACGATCGTGTCGGCCGTATCGGTGCCGGTCGTGTTCTCGCCCGTGGTCTGCAACGGCACGGTCACCCGGCGGCCGGTGATGTCGACGCTGGTGGGCTTGCAGGCGGCCAGGCCGTCGGGGTTGTCGCGGGTCTGGGTCGCGCCCAGCACGGGCACGCTGGTGCTGGTGTCGGCATCGCCCTCGGTCAGTTTGAGGCCGCAGTACGAGGTCGCGTAGACCAGCGTGGTGCCATCGCCCGACCAGCGGAAATGCTGTCCGGCCGCGAGCGCGGCGGGCAGCGGCGTCACCGTGCCGGTCTCGACGTCGAGGATGCCTGGCGCGGAGTCGAGCTCGGTCGCGTCGATCAGCAGGCGGTCGCCCCCGGGCGACCAGACCGGTGCCTGATCGGCGGCGACCACGCCCGCCAGCACCTGTTCCGGCTCGCCGCCGGCCTCGCTGATCAGCAGCGTCCCGTCGGACACGTAGGCGACCCGGTTGCCGTCGGGTGAGATGCCGACCGAGGACGGGGCGTCGCGCAGCACCACCTCGTGCGCGCCGTCGTCCGGTGACATGCGGACGACGTCGGGCCGGCTGTCGCGTTCGGCGTAGAAGACATGGCCGGTCATGTCGGAGAGCGCGCGCGACTGCGGCTTGGCCGGGCGGGGCTTCTTCGTGGGCCGGCCGCCCTGGTCGCGCTGGCGGGCCGGGACGGTCGCGGACGCGGACGTGCGGGTCGGCTTGGCGCTTCGCAGGGGCGGCGCCGCCACCGAGGACGGCCGGGCGGCGGCCGAGGACTGCGGACGGGCCGCGACCGGGACGTCGGCCTGCTTGTGCTGCGGAATCTGCCACAGCCCGCTGGCCAGCACGCCGAGCACGAGCACGGCGGCGCCCGTGCCGACGGTGGCCTCGCGGCGGCCGATCCGGCGCGACCGGTGCACGGCCCGGTCGTACATGTCGGTGGGCTCGACGACGTCGGCCAGGTCGCGCAGCGAGGCCCGGAGCCGGTCATGATCGGCGCTCATCGGCCACCCTCCGGCACCTCGGTGAGTACCCGCAGGTCGGGCAGCAGGGCACGGAGCCGGGCGAGAGCGCGGCCGGTCTGGGTCTTGACCGTGCTGACCGAGACGCCGAGCAGTTGGGCCGCCTCGGCCTCGGTGTGGTCCTCGAAGAAGCGCAGCACCACCACGGCCCGCTGCTTGGCGCTGAGCGTGAGCAGGGCACGGCGCAGCACCAGGCGCTCGACGGCGGCGTCGGCCGGGTCGTCGGCGCCCCGGCGATCATCGGGTTCGAAGTCGGCCGGCAGCACCTCGGCCACCTTGGGACGGCGCCAGACGGACACCTGCGCGTGGTACATGACCTTGCGGGCGTACGCCTCGGCGTTCTCGGCCCGGTCGAGGCGCGGCCAAGCCCGATGGGTGCGAGCGAGCGCCTCCTGCACCAGGTCTTCGGCCAGGTGTTGATCTCCGGTCAAAAGGTACGCCGAGCGCAACAATGCGTGCGTCCGCGTACGGACGAAATGCGCATAGTCGGCCTCGCGGGCGTCCATTCGAGGGTGTCCGTTCGAGGTGTCGAGGGAGACGTGAGCGTACCCAGGCGGCTCAAGGACCGCGCTGCCGGTCACGTCCTCCCCCTTCACCCCGCGCGGGCCGGGCGATGCCACCCCGTGTGGGCACCGACCAGCGACTTCACCCGTGCAGCGCCTCCCCGTGAGGGCACTGTCCGGCGCCATACCAGACGTCGGACGAGCCCTTGCCGGACGACAACCGTTCGGCCGATTTTCGAGATCGGCCGAACGGTCAGCGAACGGGGACACTCGAATGTCACGCCGCTCACATCCCTGGTGACGCGGTTTTCGGTAGCGTCGGTCGGGCATCGGTTCGCTCGGCGGGCGTCGGTGGCGCCCAGGGGGGAAGGAACCTGAATGGCACGCCCTCGCATCGTGGTCGTCGGGGCCGGTTTCGCCGGGTTCACCGCGGCCCGCACCCTGGCCAAGCTGTCCCGCGGCGGCGCCGACATCGTGGTGATCAACCCGACCGACTACTTCCTCTACCTGCCGCTGCTGCCCGAGGTCTCGGCCGGCATCCTCGAACCGCGCCGGGTCACCGTCTCGCTCCAGGCCGCCCTCCCCGGCGTGCGTCTGGTGCTGGGCGAGGTCGAGGGCTTCGACCTCGACAACCGCACGGTCTCCTTCGTCGACCCCGACGGCCGGGCCGGCTCGATCGGCTACCACCGCCTGGTGATCGCGGCCGGCAGCGTCAACAAGCTGCTGCCCGTGCCGGGCGTGACCATGTACGCGCACGGCTTCCGCGGCATTCCCGAGGCGCTCTACCTGCGCGACCACATCACGCGCCAGATCGAACTGGCGGTCAACGCCACCACCGAGGAGGAGCAGCGCGCCCGCTGCACGTTCGTGGTGGCCGGCGCCGGCTACACGGGCACCGAGGTGGCGGCGCAGGGCGTGCTCTACACCGACGCGCTCACCGCCGAGCGGCCCGACCTGCGCGACAAGGTGCGCTGGATCCTGCTCGACACCGCCGGCCGCGTGCTGCCCAGCCTCGACGAGCGCCTGGGCGACGCGGCCGACGCCGTGCTGCGCTCGCGCGGTGTCGAGCTCCTGCTGCGGACGAGCGTCAAGGAGGCCACTGAAGACGGTGTCCACCTGTCCACGGGCGAGTTCGTGCCCACTCGCTCGCTCATCTGGTGTGTCGGCGTGCGTCCCGACCCGGTGGTGGCCGACCTCGGTCTGCCGCTCAAGAACGGCCGCCTGGTGGTCGACGAGTTCCTGAGCGTCCCCGGCCACCCCGACGTGTTCGCGATCGGCGACGCCGCCGCCGTGCCCGACCTGACCCGTCCCGGCGAGCTCACCGGCATGACCGCGCAGCACGCGACCCGGCAGGGCGCGGCGGTCGCCCGGAACATCGCGGCCTCGTACGGGCAGGGCCGCCGCCGGCCCTACAAGCACTACGACCTCGGCTTCGTCGTCGATCTGGGCGGCCTCGACGCGGCGGCCAACCCGCTCGGCGTGCCGCTGACCGGGTTGCCGGCCAAGGTGGTGACCCGCGGCTATCACCTGCTTTCGATGCCCGGCAACCGGGTGCGGGTGTCGGCCGACTGGCTGCTCGACCTGCTGCTGCCCCGGCAGGGGGTCCAGCTGGGCCTGGTGCGGGGCGCCGCCGTCCCGTTGGAGAGCTCCACGGTGTCGGGCTGACGCCTGTTCGGGGGATTGGTCCGTTCAGCCGAGTGGTCCGGACGGATGGTCGGTAGTGCCCGGAGGGTTACAAACAGTTCACAAGCCATAATTGGGACATGGGATCCAAATGGTTCGGCGGAATGGCCGTGGCTGTCTCGGCCGCTGTCGTGGTGAGTACGGGTTCCCCCGTGTCCGCGCGGAGCCGACCGGCGGACGGCGGCGACACGACGGCCGTGCTGATGGCCCGCTACGCCTTCAACGGGCGCCCGGTGCTGGACGACTCCGGCCGCGGCCACACGCTGCGAATCATCTCGGGCCACGGTGGCGTCGTCCGCAAGGTCGCACACGGCCAGGGCTCAGCACTGCTCTTCCCGTCCCGGTGTCTGCTGCGCATCTGCCCGCACGTGGCTCTGCAGACGCCGTCGACACCCGACCTCAACCCGGGCGCCCGTGACATCTCCTTCGGCGCCGACGTGTATCTGAGCCCGACGCAGACCAGCAAGGGCCAGAACGTCATCCAGAAGGGCTTCTCGAAGACGAGCAGCCAGTGGAAGCTCCAGATCGACGGCGTCGCCGGGCGCCCGAGCTGCGTGCTCGTCGGCGACCGGCTGCGCCGCATCCGGATGGCCACCAGCACGGTCACGGTGGCCGACGGCCGCTGGCACCGGGTGCGCTGCTCCCGGGTCGGCAGCGTCCTGGCCGTCTTCGTCGACAACCTGCTGCGCGGCCGCACGACCGTCCCGGCTTCGCTCTCGGTCACCAACAACCGCCCGATGAGCATCGGCGGCAAGGGGGCCTTCGCCGACAACGACCAGTTCAACGGCGCCCTCGACAACGTCTGGGTGCAGGTCGGCTAACGTTCCCTCGGGCCGGCGAGGCCGTCGGTCACCGCGGTCAGCAGTTCGGCCTTCGTGGTGTCGCCGGAGAGCTCCCAGGCGAACGCGCCGCCCAGGGCCTTGCTGCGGGCGTACGCCATCTTGCCCTTGATCGTTTCGGGGGTGTCGTAGGACCACCACTGGGAGCCGCAGTGCGCGTAGGCGGTGCCGCCGGCTGTTCCGGTCGGCGGGCAACGCTTGACCAGGGCCTCGTAGTCCTCCAGGCCCTTCTCGTAGCGGCCGGCGGCCGGGCCGCTCGCGTCGCCGCCCGGTCCGGCGGCCGAGACCCCCGTCCAGCCCCGGCCGTAGAAGCCGATGCCGAGCAGCACCTTCGCCGGCGGGACGCCCAGCCTCAACAGCTCCTCGATGGTGGTCGTGGTGGTCGCCGTCTCGCGGGGAATGCCGGGATACGAGGTCAGCGGCGAGTGCGGCGCGGTCTTCTGCGCCTTCCGCGCCGGGTCACCGCCGGCGCCGAAATAGTCGTACGTCATGGCGCTCAGCCAGTCCGCGGCGCCGGCCGCCGTCCGGTAGTCGGTGGCGGTCAGCTTCGTCACGTCGGCCGGCACGGCGGCGGTGATCACCGAAGCGGGGCCGAACTTCGCCCGCAAGGCGCCGAGCATCCGTGGCAGCGCCTGTGGTCCGCTCTTGTCGCAGCTCAAGCCGCAGGCGTTCGGGTACTCCCAGTCGACGTCGATGCCGTCGAAGACGCCCGCCCAGCGTGGGTCCTCGACCAGGTCGTGGCACGAGGCGGCGAACGCCTCCGGGTCGCGGGCGGCCTGGGTGAACCCGGCCGAGCCGGTCCAGCCGCCGAACGACCACAGCACCCGCAGCCCGGGGTGCTTCTGCTTGAGCTTGCGCAGCTGACCGAGGTTGCCGCGCAAGGCCGCGTCGCGCTGGTCGGCGACCCCGTCCACGCTGTGCGCGGCCTCGATCGGCTTCTCGTAGTCGGCCCAGCGGTCGGCAGCGGTGCACCGGCCCCCGGTGACCTTGCCGAACGCGTACAGCAGGTGGGTGAGCCGGCCCGCCGCCCCGCTCGCGTCCAGGTCCTTCACCTGGAAGTCGCGGGCGTAGACGCCCCAGCCGGTGAAGTAGCCGACCACCTTGGCCGGGGGCGCCGGGGCGGGTTCCTCCTCGGGGGCGCCGCAGGCGGCGAGGCCGAGCAGGATAAGGATGATCAAGACGAATCGGGCGCGCACCGCTCCGAAGCTATCCGGGCGGGACAAGCCGGCCCAGGTGATCACTCGTCCGGGTGTACGCGCGGGCTCGGGTGATTCCGGGCACGGTCGGTCACCACCGGCCGTGGTTGTGCGATCGTTTGCCGGTGGCCATCAGCCCCCACGAACCCACCGCCGTACCACTCGTCCGCAGCTGGCGCGCCGAGCTTCGCGTCCTGTTGAGCTGGCGCCGGATTCTCAACCGGCTCCGAGCCGTGCTGCGCAGCGCGCTGGTGACCTTCGTCGTGCTCACCGTCACGCTCTGGCTGATGCCGGGCGTCGAGAGCAACGACATCGTCGACACGCTGGGCCTGGTGGCGATCGTCGCCGGCGTGGGCGCCGTGCTGCGCCCGTTGCTGCTGGTGGGCATCACGGCGCTCGGCGGCTGGGGCGCGATGCTGCTCGGGGTCATCGCCCAGGTCGTGGTCATCGTGGTCGCCCTCGAAATCGACCCGGCCAACCGGATCAGCGGCCTGCCCTCGCTGGTGGTCACCGCGATCCTGGCCGTCGTGTTCGCCGCGATCGTCGACTGGATGGCCGACAGCGGCACGGAGGACACGTTCGTGCGGGAAGCCCGGCGGCTGATGCGGGGCGTGCGCCGCCGGCAGTCCCGGCTCGCCGGCGGTCCGCTGCTGACCTTCCGCCGGCCCAGCCCGGGCACCGAGCCCGGGCTGCTGATGGTGCAGCTCGACGGCCTCTCCGAACCGGTGCTGCGGTGGGCGGTGCGCGCCGGCAACCTGCCCACGCTCGGCCACTGGCTGCGCTCCGGCAGCCACACCATGCGTGGCTGGCACACCGGCCTGCCCTCCACGACGCCCGCGTCCCAGGCCGGCATCCTGCACGGCGCGACCCGGCAGATCCCGGCGTTCCGATGGTTCGAGAAAGACACCCGCAAGCTCATGGTGACCAACCGCCCGCGTGACGCGGCGGTGCTCGAGCCGCGGCTCAGCGACGGCCGCGGCCTGCTACGCGACGGCGGGGTGAGCATCGGCAACGCGTTCAGCGGCGACGCGGCGGTCAGCCTGCTCACGGTGAGTCACGCCGCGCTGCCCGGGCGGTCGGCGCGCGGCTGGGCGGCGTTCATGGCTTCCCCGTACGGCTTCACACGCGCCCTCGTCCTCGGCGTCGGCGACGTCTTCACCGAGCTGCACCAGGCCCGCCTGCAGCGCCGCCGCAACCTGCAGCCCCGGGTGAGCCGCTCCGGCGCTTTCCTGGCCCTGCGGCCGGCCTCGATGCTGCTGCGCGACGTGAACGTGTCCCTGATCGCCGAGCAGATGGCCCGGGGCGCCCCGGCCATCTACTGCGACCTGGTCGACTACGACGAGGTGGCGCACCACGCCGGCCCGGCCCGGCCCGAGTCGATGCGCCAGCTCGAGAGCCTCGACCGCATGCTCGGCGTGATCGAACGGCTGGCCCCCGAGGCGGCCCGCCGCTACCACCTGGTGGTGCTGTCCGACCACGGGCAGAGCCAGGGCGCCACGTTCAAGCAGCGCTACGGCGAGACCCTCGACGAGGTGGTCGAGCGGTTCTCGGGCCCCGACCACGCGGACGCGCCGTCGACGCCGGCCGAGAGCGAGGCCACGCGAGAGCCCCACTTCCCCGAGCCGCCGCTGGCGCCGCTGCTGGTGGTCTCGTCGGGCAACCTGGCGCTGGTCTATCTGACCCGCTACCCCGAGCGGCTCGACCGGACAGCGATCGACCGGGTCTACCCGCGCCTGGTGAACGGCCTGGTCGCCCATCCGGGCATCGGGCTGGTGATCGTGCAGACCGCGGACGGGCCGGTCGCGCTGGGCGGCTCCGGCAGCCACCGGCTCGTCGACGGCGTCGTCGAGGGGGTCGACCCGCTTCTGCCGTACGGGCCCCGCGCCCGCCACGACCTGCTGCGCCACCAGGAGTCGGTCCACATCGGCGATCTGGTCCTGATCAGCTGCGTCGACCCGGTGACCGAAGAGGTGGCCGCGTTCGAGGAGCTGGTCGGCTCGCACGGCGGTCTGGGCGGCTGGCAGACCGACGCCGTGCTGGTGCACCCGGCCCGCTGGCCGGTCACCGAGAACGAGCTCGACGGCCCGGACGCCGTACACCGCCAGCTGGTCGAGTGGCTGGCCATGCTCGGTCTGCGCACTCAGCCGCCGGCTCTCGAGCCCTTCGCCGAGCGGCCGGACCTCTTCGACGATCAAGATCGGCCGAGACTTTCCCGGACGCACGACGGTTAGGCACTTTGTGCCTCGTCTTCTCCTCTTCCTGGTCGCCCTGATCGCTCTGCTCGTTCCGTCGTCCGCCGCGCCCGCGGCCACCCCGCAGGCCCGGTCCACCGCACCCACCTTCAACGGCGGCGTCTACGCGATCGCCCACCGCGGGGCGACGGTCTACGTCGGGGGCTCGTTCACCGCGGCCACCGTGGCCGGGCGCACCTACCCACGCGAGCGGCTGGCCGCCTTCGACTCGCGCACCGGCAGGCTGCTCGACTGGGCGCCCCGAGCCGACGGCGTGGTGCGGGCCCTGGCCGCGACCGCGGACAGCGTCTACGTCGCCGGCGGCTTCCACCGGATCGACGGCGAGGCCCGCGACTCCCTGGCCCGCGTCCACCCCACGAGCGGCGACCTCAAGTCGTTCCGGCACACCCTGGCCGGCACGGCCTACGCGCTCGCGGCCGGCAACGGACGCCTCTACCTGGGCGGCAGCTTCGCCGACGTCTCGGGCCAGAAGCGCAGCAACCTGGCGGCCTTCTCGCTGACCACCGGCGTGCTCGACCGGCGCTGGCGCCCGGCGGCCGACGACACCGTGCACGCGCTCGCGGTCACCGGCCCGCGGGTCTACCTCGGCGGCGGCTTCCACACCGTCAACGCGGTCAAGGGCACACTGCGGCTGGCCGGCGTCAACGGCGTGAGCGGGGTCGTCGAGCCCCGGTTCCGGCCGCGAGTGCCGGCCGAGGTGCGGGCGATCTCGCTGGACCCGCTGGGCGTGCACGTCGCCACGGCGGGCCAGGGCGGACGGGCGATCGCGTACGGCTGGACGGGCGCCCTGCGCTGGCAGCGGGTGTTCGACGGGGACGCGTCGGCGATCGTCACCACCGGCGGCATCACCTACGTCGGCGGCCACTTCGACAGCGCCTGCGTGACCGAGCGGAACGGCCTCAAGGGCGGCTGCGTGGACGGGGCCCGGGCGCGCTTCAAGCTGGCCGCGGTGACCTCGAAGGGCCAGCTCACCGGCTGGGCGCCGACCGCCAACGGGGTGATCGGCGTCCGCGTGCTGAGCGTCAACCACGTGGCCGGCACCATCGAGGCGGGCGGCGACTTCACGATGATCAACGGCCGGGACCGCCGCCGGTTCGCCGCGTTCTGAGCGCGGCGTCAGCCCGATCACTCATTGGTCCATTATCCGGGCCCGGCCCATAAACTGCGGCCCATGACCGCGCCACGCTCCGTCGCTCCGACCGTTGCCTCGCAGGCCGTGCTGGCCCCGCTCACCGACGCCGCGATCTTCCTCGTGGCGACCGTCCGCCCCGGCGGCGAGCAGGCCGTGCGCGACCTGCTCGAAGACCTGAGCGGGCTGCAGCGCACCGTCGGCTTCCGGCTGCCCGCGGCCCAGCTCTCCTGCGTCACCGGCATCGGCTCCGACCTGTGGGACAGGCTCTTCGCCGGCCCCCGCCCGGCCGAGCTGCACCGCTTCCGCGCCTGGAAGGGCCCCAGGCACACCGCGCCGTCGACCCCGGGCGACCTGCTCTTTCACATCCGGGCCGGGCAGATGGACGTCTGCTTCGAGCTGGCCGCCAAGATCGGCGAGCGGCTGCGCGGGGCGGGCGACATCGTGGACGAGACGCACGGCTTCAAGTACTTCGACGAGCGCGACCTGCTGGGCTTCGTCGACGGAACGGAGAACCCGAGCGGCGCCAAGGCGAGGAACGCGGTGGTGATCGGCGACGAGGACGAGGCCTTCGCCGGCGGCAGCTACGTGATGGTGCAGAAATACGTCCACGACCTCGAGGCCTGGAACGCCCTCAAGGTCGAGGACCAGGAGGCCGCGATCGGGCGCCGCAAGCTCGACAACGTCGAGATTCCCGACGAGGACAAGGCGCCCAACTCGCACGTCGCCCTCAACGTCATCGAGGACGCGGACGGCAACGAGCTCAAGATCCTGCGGGACAACATGCCGTTCGGCTCGGTCAAGGAGGGCGAGTTCGGCACGTACTACATCGCGTACGCCGCCACTCCCGACGTGCCCGAGCTGATGCTGCGCCGCATGTTCCTCGGCGAGCCGTACGGCACGTACGACCGCATCCTCGACTTCTCGACCGCCCGCACGGGGTCGCTGTTCTACGTGCCGACCGCCGACTTCCTCGACGACCTGCCCTCAGCCCAGGAGCCGGACCAGGTCGGCCAGGGCGTTCAGCCGTAGGTCGCCGTCGAGCCCGCGCAGGGCGGCGGTGTGCGCCCCCGCGGCCCGGCCGGCGGCCAGCCCGACCTCGGCGTCCTCGACCACCAGGCAGTCCGCCGGGTCGACGCCGAGCAGCTCGGCCGCACGCAGGTAACCCTCGGGGTCGGGCTTGCCGGCCGCGATGTCGTCGGTCGTCACCAGCACCGGCGCGGTGATGCCGGCCGCCGCCAGCCGGGCCTTGGCCAGCCGGCTGTCGGCGCTCGTGACCACGGCCCACGGCAGGCCCCGCAGCGTGAGGTGCACGAGCAGGTCGTGGGCGCCCGGTGTGGCCGTGACGTCGGACAGGTCGTCGTACTGCAGCTCGAGCTGGCGGGCCGAGGCCACGACCATGGCCCCCTCGTCGAGGTGGGGCAGCAGCTTGCGGACGGTGGTCGCGCTGGGGCTGCCGTGGGCCATCTCGTACGCCTGCTCGCCGTCGACGCCGTACTCCGAGGCCCAGGCGAGCCACGAGCGCAGCACGGCCCCGTCCGAGTCGACCAGGGTGCCGTCCATGTCGAAGAGCACGGCCCGCACCCGGCTGACGTCGAACTGGTCCGACTTGAGATCGGGCACTTGAAACCTCCACGCGCATAGTCCCGGCAGCCATTGTTCCTGGTGTCCCACGACCGACCCGGGGCGCACGGCACGACGCGGCAAGGCGGTGGGGCGGCGACGACCGGGACCTGCCCCGCCGGGGGTGGCCCGCCGCCGGCGTGGCGCGGGCTACCTCCGTACGAAATCAGGGAGTGCGCTTGCGGGGCGCGCCCCGCCGAGCTGTTGTGGCAGGCGCCGGCGTCTCGTCCACCGTGGCGGTCTTGCGCGGCGTGCGCGTGCGGGGAGTCGCGGCGGCCGACGATGCGGCGTTCGCGGCTGTCCGCCGGGCAGCGGTGGCCCGGGCGGTATTCGAAGTGGCGGGGGGATTCGAAGTGGCGGGGGGAGCTGTCTCGGCGGGCGAGGGCGGGACCACGGCCGGCAGCGCGGGGCTGACCGGCTCTACGGCCGGCTCTGCGGTCGGCGGCTCGGACGCGGAGGCCCGGTCCCGCTCCTTCTCGCGCCGGATCAGGTCGTCGAGCAGACTTTTGCCGTACTTCTCCTCCAGCGCGGAGGCCTTGCTCTGAGCCTTGCCGGCCCGGGTCACGGCCTTGCGGTGCGCCTTCTCCAGGCGGTCCTTGTCGCGGGCCTGGGTCTTGAGCGCGCGCTTCAGCCTCCTGGCCTCGGCCTCGGCGTTACGCAGCGCCTGCTTCTGCTGCGTGGTCAGGTCGGCGTTGGTGCGGAGCCGGTTCTCGAGCTCGGTGACGGTTGTCCTCGTACGTTCGGCGGCGGCGTGCGCGGCGGCGGACTGCTCCCGGCGGCGGTCGAGCTGCTTGCTGGTCACGGCTTCTCCTTCCCTCTCTCTGGCCCTACCCCGGCAGCGGGACGGCAATCGTCAGGAGGACGTGTCCGGCACCGCCGCGGGTGCGGCCATGCGCGCGCGACGGCGACGGATGTGCCGGACGTGCAGCGCCACGTAACCCGCAACGGCGAGCACGACAGCCGTGATGGCCCACCACTGGTAGCGGTGAGCGTGCTCGAAGATCTCGACCAGATGAGTGCCGAGCAGGAACGCGATGGTCGTCCAGAAGGCTACCCACAGGGCGGCGCCGATGGCGTTGTAGATCAGGAATGTGCGCCACGGCATCGCGGTGATCCCGGCGATGACCCCGTTGAACTGGCGCAGTCCGTCGATGAACCGGGCCACCAGCACGATCCGGCCGCCCCGGCGGGCGAAGAAGCCCTCGGCCCGGGCCAGGCGTTCGGGTGTCAGGAACACGTACCGGCCCCAGCGCAGGGCCACCTTGCGACCGCCGCGCACCCCGATCCAGTAGCCGATGTTGTCGCCCAGCACGGCCGCGACGAACGCGATGGCCGCCACGGCGAAGATGTTCATCCGGCCGGCGCCCGCGTAGACGGCCGCGGCGACCATGATCGTCTGGCCGGGCGCGGGCACCCCGAAGCTCTCGACGCCGATCATGGCCCCGACGGCGAGATAACCCCAACGATCGAGAATCGGGGCCACGCCCTGCAGGAATCCGGGAAGATCAGCTTGAGGTGGCATCGCGTCAACGGTAACCGGGGCTGTGCGGGCGCGACGTGGGGAGCCGCTACTGCGGTTGTTCCTTCGTGCGGTGCAGCAGCCAGTTGACGCCGTCCGTGTGAATCAGCGCGTACCGGTGCGACCCGTCCCGCCCGTGCAGGGTGAAGACGAACCGCTTGTCGTTGCGGTCCTCTTCCCGCCACCAGCCGATGTCTGCGATCGACTTGTCCGCGTCGGTGTAGGTGAGGTGGTCGAGGTCGTGATCGGGCACGGCTACGGCCAGCCGGTTGCGAGCCGGGTCGGTCGGCAGCCCCCGCGGCACGGCCCACGACCGCAGCACGCCGTCCTCCTCGAGCCGCAGGTCGAAGTGCGGCCGCGGCTTGCGGTGGTCATGCAGCACAAAGGCGGGCTCCACCCCGCCGACGCTACCTTCTGCCACAGTGTGCCGATGGCATCGCGATCGGCACCCGCGCTCACCGCCCTGGCCGTCGGCACGTTCGCGCTCGGCATGACCGAATTCGTCATCACCGGCCTGCTGCCGCCGATCGCCGCCGACCTGTCCGTCTCGATCCCCACGGCCGGGCTGCTGATCAGTGGGTACGCCTTGAGCGTGGTGATCGGCGGCCCGCTGCTGACCGCCTCGGTCGCCCGCCGGGCCCGCAAACCGGTGCTGATCGGCCTGCTCGGGTTCTTCGTCGCCGGCAACCTGATCTCGGCCGTGGCGCCCGGCTTCGCCGCGATGATGACCGGCCGCGTCGTCGCCGCGCTGTGCCACGGGGCGTTCATCGGCATCGCCACGATCACGGCGGCGGATCTCGTCCGTCCCGAGCGCCGCAGCAGCGCGATCGCCGCGATGCTCAGCGGCATCACCGTCGCCAGCGTGGCCGGCGTGCCCCTGGGCACCTTGCTCGGCCAGCAGTTCGGCTGGCGGGCCACGTTCTGGGCGATGGCCCTGCTCGGCGTGGTGGCCGCCCTGGCAACGGCGGCCTTCGTTCCCGCCACGGGTTCCGGCGATCAGCCCAGCGCCCGGTGGGGCGCGTTCCGCAGCCCCGTCGTCTGGCTCGCGCTGGGCATGACCGCGCTCGCCTTCGGTGCGGTCTACGCGCCCTTCACGTACGTGGCGCCGCTGATGACCGACGTGGCCGGGTTCAGCCCGGGCGCGCTGCCCTGGCTGCTCGTGCTGTTCGGCCTCGGGCTCGTGCTGGGCAACGTGATCGGGGCGCGGTCAGCCGACCGCCACCTCATGCCGACGATCATCGTGGCTTCGGCGGCCATGCTGATCATCCTGGTCGTCTTCGCCTGGACCGCGCACTCGCCGGCGCCGGCCGCTGTGACCCTCTTCGCGCTGGGCGTCGCCGCGTACGCCACCGTGCCCGGCCTGACCACCCGCGTGATCGCCGCGGCCGACGGCGACAACCTCGTCGTCTCGGCCGCCGCCGTCTCCGCCTTCAACCTCGGCAACGCCGCCGGCGCCTACCTGGGCGGCCGGGCCATCGCCGCCGGCTGGGGGTACGACTCGACGCCGCTGGTCGGTGCGGCCATGGAAGTGGGCGCGCTCGGACTGGCGGCGGCCCTGCTCCTGGCGGGTCGGATGTCTACCCGGACGGGTGACAAGAGCCGTTCAGCCGAGGTTTTCTAGGCCGCGGCTTGCTTGGCTCGGCAGTCATGTCTGTCGTGACACCAGCCCGGCGCCGGATCGCTGTCGGCGCGCTGATCGCCGCCGTGGTCGTGGCCGCGTCGTCGTTCGCGCTGAAGCGGGCCGACGCCGCCGCCTGGACGACCGTGCAGCCGGGCGCCTTCACCGGCGAGGCCTTCGACGCTTGCACCGCCCCCACCAGTGCGGCCATGAAGGCGTGGCGGGCGAAATCGCCGTACCGGGCCGTCGGCATCTACATCGGCGGCGTCAACCGGGGATGCGCCCAGCCGCAGCTGAGCGCCGCCTGGGTCAAGCAGCAGGTGCAGGCCGGCTGGAAGCTGCTGCCGCTGTACGTCGGACCGCAGGCGACCTGCACGACGATCGGCGGCGGCCGCCGGCTCATCGACAACGCGCACGCCGAGACCCAGGGCCGGATCACCGCGTCCGATGCCGTCGCGCAGGCCACCAGACTCGGGCTGGCCCGCGAGAGTGTGCTCATCTACGACATGGAGTCGTACCGCACGAACGACCCGGCGTGCCGCCGGGGCGTGCTCGCCTTCATGAACGGCTGGACCGCCCGGCTGCACGACAACGGCTACTTCTCGGGCTTCTACTCCAGTGTGTCGTCGGGCGTGGCCGACCAGGTCGCGAACTACTCCACCCCCGGCTACACCCGCCCCGACTACCTGGACTTCGCCCGCTGGGACCTGGTGTCCACAGTCACCGACCGGGCCATCCCGGCAACCGTGTGGCCCGGAAAACGCCGCATGAAGCAGTGGCGGGGCGGCCACAAGGAAACGTACGGCGGCGTCACGATCAACATCGACAACGACTACGTGGACTTCGCACCCCTCCCGAAAACCAGGTCCGCCGACTTCTCCGGCAACGGCTGGTCCGACGTCCTCGGCCGTTCCCCGACCGGCGTCCTGTCGGCCTACCACGGCAACGGCTCCCTGATCGACAACAACCAGCGCCGCACCCTGGCCGACATCCGCGCGATGAACGCCGTGGTCCGCATCGGCGACCTCAACCGCGACGGCCGCGAAGACGTGATAACCCGCCAGACCAACGGCGACCTCTGGTTCCACCCCGGCACAGGCACCACCCTGGGCGCCCGCAAGCGCCTCACCCGCGGCTGGCAGACCATGCGCGAGATCACCCCCATCGGCGACCTCACCGGCGACGGCCGCCCCGACCTGCTGGCCGTCTCCCCAGGCCACAACCTCTACCTGTACGCCGGCCAGCCCGGCCCCAAGCTGTCCGGAGCCAAACTCGTAGGCACCGGCTGGTCCGGCCGCACCGACCTCGCAGGCGCCGGCGACTTCAACCGCGACGGCTTCCCCGACCTGGCCGCCCGCGACACCGACGGCCGCCTCCACCTGTGGCCCGGCCGCAAGGGCGGCTTCACCGGCGCCCGGCTGCCCCTGAACGCTTCCGCCACCGACCTGCGCGACCTGATCGGTATCGGCGACTTCGACCGCGACGGCTTTCCCGACCTAGCCGCAGTCCAGAAGTCCACGGGCAATCTGGTTCTGTTGGCCGGCATGGGTAGCGCGGTCCGTCCGCCGTTCCGGCTGGCTGCGGGCTACGCCACGATCACATCCCTGGCCTGATCGGTGTGGGCGGCAGGAGAACACGCCGGCCTACTTGGCACACGACAGCTTGCTCTGCGCTTTCGCGGAGGGTGGTCGGTGTGACAGCATGAATTCATGGCATACGAACCGCGCATCGCATCCGCGCTGTCCGGCGCGACGCGCGGCCAGTTGGCCTATTGGCGCCGTCAAAAGCTCCTTGTTCCTGAGGTCTCGGCAACCAGGCCGGTGCTCTATTCGTTCCGGGATCTCATTGCCCTGCGCACCTTTGTCTACCTACGTGAAGAGCGTCCGCTGCAAACCATCAGGCGCGCTCTCGACAAGCTGAGAGAGATCGGCGAGACCGATCACCTCTCCCGATATCGTCTGGTAGCGCAGGGTCGCCGGAGTATCGCCCTCGTCCAGGACGCCGGGGACGGGGCTGTCGACCTCGTTGAGAAGCCCGGTCAGCAGCTCACGGTCATCAAGCTGGGCGACATGTTGCGGGCGTTCCCGCTGGGCGAGATAGAGATCCCAAGCCTCGCCCACCCGCGGCGCCGGATCTCGGTGAATCCATCGGTGCGACGCGGCTACCCCGTGGTAGCAGGGACGCGCGTCGCATTCGACCTTGTCGCAGGTCTGGTACGAGACGGAGTGCCGCCAGAGGCGGTCAAGGAGTACTACCCGGGCGTCACCGCAGCGGCAGCTCGCGATGCAGCGTCGTTCGCCGACTACGTCGATCAAGCACCGGAGCGTACGGCAGCCTGATGCGAATCCTGCTGGACGAGGATGTCCCACGGCCTTCGGTCGAATTGTTGCGGCACGTCCTGCGCGGTCACGATGTGGACCATGTCCATCTGATCAAGTGGGCGGGCAAGAAGGATCTGGTGCTCTATCAGGACGCCAAGCGGGCGGGATACGACATCGTCGTCACCAACGACGCCGCCCAGATGTCCGACCCTGACGAGTGCCGCGAAGTTAAGCGGGCGGGCATGCACCGGGTGTCGTACAAACAGCGCCATCCTGGGCTGCGTGGACTCGCTATCGCTGTCGCGTCCCTGGTGGCAGCCATGCCGGACGCTGTGGCGGAGTTGGCCAACGCCGATGGGCAGCGCCTCGTGGCAATCATCGGCATCGACTTGACCCACAAGCGTTTCTCGATTGTCGACCCCAGGCGGGACCCACCGCCCTATTGGCCTCGGTAGCGCGACCGGTGGAAACACTCGTGGCCGGCCCGAACCGGGCCGGCCACGAACGACTGGGTGTTGTTACAGGGTGTCGGCGGCCAGCTGGCCGCGCAGCTTGGTGAGGGCCTTGGTCAGCAGGCGGCTCACGTGCATCTGGCTGATCCCGATCTGGTCGGCGATCTGCGACTGGGTCAGGTTGCCGTAGAAGCGCAGCGTCAGGATCTT